>NZ_JBSSAF010000004.1:0-484470 GCF_054058375.1 Pseudomonas sp. TE24901 | reverse complement strand
GCGCCATGGATGGCGCGTGGCGGCGGCCCCCCAAATACCTGTCGGATTACGGGCACACCGAGCCTAGGCGAGGTGCCGAGTGTTGGGGCAAGAGCCCTTTGCTTACTTTGGGGCTTTTCCAAAGTGAGCCGCCGTAAGGGCGGAACCCTAAGCCGCCGTTACCGCAGCAACGGATATGCACACACAATCAGGGACTGTAATACCCCACAGCCACCATCAAATCCCCCACCCTACGCAAATAAGCATGCTTATTCTCAACCCGATCCGTCACCGGGTTCTTCCAGCGATACTTGTACTCCCCCTGATCCTGCTCCCCCATCAGCCTCAAGATAGGCTCCCCCACCGGCTTCCCATCCGGATCCTTGATCTTGGCAAAGTCGGTATTCACCAGCCGCAAATTGGTCCCATGCGCCACATAGCGTTCGGTCTTAAGGTCCACCACAAACACATACAAATCATCCTGCAGAAACCCACCCTGCAATGAGTTGATCGCCTTCAGCGTCCCGGCTTGGTCCTTGAGCAGCGCATTCGCCGCCTTGTTGCGCAAGGCCCGCGCCTGTTCCGGCGTCGCCCGTGGCAGGTAATACCCCACCGCCAGAATCCGCTCCCCCACACGCTGATAAAACACATGCTTGTGTTCAACCTTGCCGTCATTCCAGTTCTGCCAGCGGTAGTCCGCCTGCTGGATGCCCTGGCCCTCGGGCACGTTCAAGGCGTCCTTGAACGACTGCCGCAAATCCGGCCCCAGCACCTCGGACACATCACGGCCGATCAGCGCCGAGGAGGGCCCGCCGCTGGCCAGCAAGACGCCTTTTGTGTCGACCACGAACACGTAGCGGTCATGGTCGACGAACTCACCCTGGCGGCTGAACGCGGCGAAGGCCTTGTCGCCGTTGCTCTGGTAATACACCAGGGCTTTTTCCAGCAGCGCCTTGGCGGCGCGGGCGTCCTCTTCCTGAGTGGTGGCGTGCACCTGGCTGGCACACAACAGCAGCAGCCAGGTGAGTCGGAGCAGTCCCTTCATGACCCGTCCCTCGTTGTTATTGATGTGACAACAGCGTAGACCGCCGTGGCTCAGGGCGCCGCCAGCCATTGGTTGACGATGCCGTCGTACACGCCAGTGGCCACGCTCAGGTGCAACCACTGGTCGACGTAGCTCTTCCAGGCCACATCATCGCGGGGCAGCAGAAAGGCTTTTTCGCTGTATTGCATCGGGTGGTCGGGGTTGACCGCGCACAGCCCGGGTTTCTGCTTCTGTTGGTAGCGCGCCTCACTGGCGTCGGTGATCATCACGTCGGCCTTGCCCGCCAGCAGTTCGTCGAAGATCGTCACGTTGTCGTGCAGGCGGATTTGCGCCTGGCCCAGGTGGGCACGGGCGAACACTTCGTTGGTGCCGCCAGCGGGCTCGATCACCCGCACTTCGGGTTTATTGATTTGCTCGACAGTCTGGTAGTGCTGCACATCAGCGCAGCGCACCAGCGGGATCTTGCCATCCACGCCGAGGGTTTGGCTGAAGAAGGCTTTTTTCTGGCGCTCCAGCGACACCGAGATACCGCCCACGGCGATGTCGCAGCGTTGGGCGAGGAAGTCCGGCATCAGGGTTTTCCAGGTGGTGGGCACCCAGCGGATCTTGGCGTTGAGGCTCTTGGCCAGGTTTTCGGCCATGGCAATGTCGATGCCTTCATACGTGCCGTCGGCGCGCAAGGAGGTGTAGGGCTTGTAGTCGCCGGTGGTGCACACGTTGAGCGTGCCCCGCTGCAGAACCTCGTCGAGACGCGACGGGGCGTTGTCGGCCAGGGCAGGCGTGGCCAGGCAGGCCAGTACACACAGGGTCAGAGGCGCTTTCATGCAGTCGAATCCTTGGGGGCATGATCAGGGGCGGTCATTATTTGCAGGTGCCGGGGAGGGTGGCAAGGCGCGGCGAATGTTTAGCCAACGTGCAACCAAACTCCATCAACCCTGACTTGAACCCCCTTTGCAGGCATGTGACGCTGCCGGGCATCTACCTCACTGTGACCCTTGTATGGACGGTTCCCCCGACACTCACCCCGAGACATCGCCTGGCGCCCATGTGCCGAGCTGTCCGACGGTTGTCGAGGCACTGCCGTCCGAGTTGGCCTTTTGGGCGTTGTTCCACTGCCGACACGCGCGCCCACCAGATACTTTTCTCCTACGTTGATCTGCCCCATGGATGACGCGCACCTGTGCGCATCTGCCCGGCGGCGCCTGCGCGCCTGCCTGACGCAAACGTATGAGAATTGCCATGAGTGTTTTTGCCAGCCTGCACGAAGCCCAATCCTTCCTTGAACACAACCCGGACATCGAGATGTTCGAGCTGTTTATCCTCGACAACAACGGTGTGCCGCGCGGCAAGTTGCTGCACCGCGACGAGCTGTTGGCGGTGTACGACAGTGGCCGTCCGCTGCCCAGCACCATCCTTGGCCTGACCATCAACGGTGATGACGTAGAAAACTCGGGGCTGGTGTGGGAGGTGGGTGATATCGATTGCCGTGCCTACCCGGTCAGCGGCAGTTTGCAGCGCATGCCGTGGCGCCTGATCCCGACGGCGGCAGTGCAGGTCAGCATGCACCCCACCGAAGGCCTGCCCGCGACGGTGGCCGACCCTCGGCATTTGCTGGCCAAGGTGATAGACGGCCTCAAGGCTGACGGTTACTACCCGGTGATGGCGGCGGAGCTGGAGTTCTACCTGCTCGACCAGAAGCCCGACAGCAATGGTCGCCCGCAACCGGCGCGGGATGGGGACGGCGGCCGGCCGCGCTCGACCCAGGTCTACGGCCTGCGCGAGCTGGAGCAGATCGAGCCGTTTCTCGCCGACCTCTACAGCGCCTGCAAACTGCAAGGCATTCCGGCGCGCACGGCGATCTCCGAATACGCCCCGGGCCAGGTGGAAATTACCCTGGAACACCGCGCCGACGCGCTGCAGGCGATGGACGAGGCGGTGCGTTACAAACGCCTGGTCAAGGGCGTGGCCCACAAGCACGGGATGACCGCCTGTTTCATGGCCAAGCCCTTCGACGACCTGGCTGGCACGGGCATGCACATGCACGTCAGCCTGGCGGATGCCCAGGGCAATAACCTGTTTGCCAGCGAAGCCACCGATGGCACGCCGCTGTTGCGCCAGGCGGTAGGCGGCATGCTCAGCACCTTGCTCGACTCGTTGCTGATGTTCTGCCCCAACGCCAACTCCTACCGCCGTTTCCAGACCAACAGCTATGCGCCGCTAGCCGCCACCTGGGGCGTCGATAACCGCACCGTCAGCCTGCGCGTGCCGGGAGGGCCGGCGAATTCGCGGCATATCGAACACCGCATCTGCGGCGCCGACGCCAACCCTTACCTGGCGGCCGCCGCGATCCTGGCCGGTATCCACCGGGGGATCCGTGAGCAACTGGACCCCGGCGCGCCGGTGGAAGGCAATGGCTATGCCCAGGCCAAGGAACTGCTGCCGACCGACTGGCTCACCACCTTGCGCGCGCTGGAAGGTTCCAGCTGGGCGCGGGATGCCTTCGGCAGCGAATTCCTCAACGTCTACCTGGCGGTAAAACGCGCCGAATACCGTCAATTCATGGGCGAAGTGGGCGAGCAGGATTGGCGGTGGTACTTGCATCAGGCGTGACGGGTTTGGTGGCGGTACGGGTTTCGACCTTTTTTTCACGTTGCAGTGGTTAAGCTGCGTATCAAGGTCGTTCACTACCGTTCCACTCACTTGAGCCCGTGATGTCGCCACAACCACCATCCTCCATCGAGATTGAATTCGCCGAGCGCTGCGACCGTGAGCACGCCAGGGTCTGCGGCGACACGCGCCCGCCGGGGCTGTTGCAGCGCCTGGCGGTGTGGCGCGATGAGCGGCTGGTGCGCCATGCGCTCAAAGTGGCCGGCGAACCGGGCCTGATCCTCGACCTGGCCTGCGGTTCGGGGCGGTTCTGGCCGGTGTTGGCCGAGCACATCAACCGCGTGATCCTGGCCTCGGACAATTCCCAGGCCATGCTCGACCACGCGTGCACCCATCACCCGGCGTCGTTGCTCAAGCGGGTCAAGACCTTCCAGGGTTCGGCGTTTTCCATCGGCCTGTCGGCCAATGCGGTGGATTGCATCTTCTGCCTGGAATTGTTCCGCCATGTGCCCACGCGCGAAGCGCGCCTGGCGCTGCTCAGTGAGTTCTATCGGGTCAGCCGCGATACGGTGATCGTGTCGGTCAATGCCGGCACACCGGTAGAGGAGGAGTTTCGCCACGCCGGCTTCAGCGTCCTGAACCACCAAGAGTTCCTGCCGGGCTCCAAGCTGTGGCGTGTCTACGTTCTGCGTAAGAGAGGATAACTCCTAGCGGTCGGACTACTCTTTCATCTCTTGTAGGAGTTTTCACGATTGTGCGTGCACAGCGAATGCTCGCTACGGCCTTTCGCGATATATACTGCGCGCCATTCTTCAAGGGAGAGCCGTGTGGCCATCGATATTCACTGGATCTGCGACAACGATAGCCTCGGCCAGCACTGCGCCGAATGGCAGCAGTTGCCATTCGTCGCCCTCGACACCGAATTCATGCGGGTCGACACCTTTTATCCTATTGCCGGGCTGATCCAGATCGGTGATGGCGCACGCGCTTACCTGATCGATCCCCTGACCATCGACAACTGGCAACCCTTGGCCGCCTTGCTGGAGAACCCGGCGGTGATCAAGGTGGTACACGCCTGCAGCGAAGACCTGGAAGTATTGCTGCGCCTGACCGGCAGCCTGCCGGTGCCGTTGTTCGATACCCAACTGGCGGCGGCTTACCTGAACCTCGGTTTCTCCATGGGCTATTCGCGCCTGGTGCAAGCCGTGCTCGATATCGAATTGCCCAAGGGCGAGACCCGTTCGGACTGGCTGCAGCGGCCACTGTCCGAGACCCAGGTGAGCTATGCCGCCGAAGATGCGGTGCACCTGGCGGAGGTCTACACCCGCTTGCGCCCGCAACTGTCGGACGACAAGTACACGTGGGTCCTGGAAGACGGCGCCGAACTGGTGGCCAACCTACGCCGCGAAGTGGACCCTTACGAGGTGTACCGCGACGCCAAGCTGGCGTGGAAACTGTCCCGCGCGCAACTCGCCGTATTGCGCGAGCTGTGCGCCTGGCGTGAACAGCAGGCCCGCGCGCGTGACTTGCCGCGCAACCGCATCATTCGCGAACACTCGCTATGGCCCCTGGCCAAATCCCAGCCGGATAACCTCGCCGCGCTGGGCAAGATCGAAGACATGCACCCGCGCACCGTGCGTCAGGACGGCCAGTTCCTGCTGGATCTGATCAAACGTGCCGGCAGCCTGCCCATGGACCAGTGGCCGCCCGCCGTTGCCGAACCGCTGCCGGTGGATGCCGCGGCGCTGATCAAGCAACTGCGCGCCCTGGGCCAGGCCGAAGCTGAGCGCCTGGACATGGCGCCGGAACTGATGCTGCGCAAGAAAACCCTCGAAGCCCTGGTCAAAAGTGGCTATCCCGATGGGCCTTACCAATTGCCAGACTCGCTGCGTGGCTGGCGCCGCGAGTTGATGGGCCAGGCGCTGCTCGACAGCCTGGCCACTGCCGGAGAACAGCCTTGAAACGTATTTGCTCCATCTACCGCAGCTCCAAACGCACCGGCATGTACCTGTATGTGCTCAAGAGCGATGCCCTTGAACGGGTACCCGAAGGCCTGCTGACGATTTTCGGCAAGCCGGCGCACGCCTTCGACCTGGTGCTGACGCCTGAGCGCAAGCTGCAACAGGAAGACATCGTGCAAGTCCTGGAAAACCTCGACAAGCAGGGTTACCACCTGCAAATGCCACCGGCCGAGGACGAGTACATCGAACACTTGCCCGAAGAGCTGCTGCGCCGCAACGACCCGATGTGATCGGTCGGTGCCCTGTTCAGGGCACATTCATCCATGGACTCGTATTATCAGGCGCTGGCCGCAGGGAGGCAGCGAACGGCCTCGGCGGTCGCCTGCATTGTTTTTGAAAGGTTTTAACCATGCGTGTTCTGATTGCTGAACAGGATCACCCGCTCTACGCCCAGTTGCTGAGCGCAGCGGCTCCGGACCTTGAGGTGCTCACCAGCGGCGACTCGGCCGAGCTGTCGCGCCTGGCCGCCGATTGCCCGGTATGGCTGGGCCAGCCAGACCTGCTGGCGACGCTGTTGCGCCAAGGTCATCATCCGCAATGGCTGCAATCGACCTGGGCCGGTATCACGCCGCTGTTGGCCGATGGCTTGCCCCGCGACTATCGCCTCACCCGTGCGGTGGGCATCTACGGCCAGGTCATGGCTGAGTTCGTGCTCACCTATATGCTCGGCCACGAGCGTGAAGTGCTGGCGCGGCTGGTCAGCCAGGTCGAGCGCAAGTGGGACAATCGCATGGGCCAGAGCCTGGCGGGGCGCAAGGCGTTGATCGTGGGCACCGGCGATATCGGCCAGGGTGTTGCCGAGTTCCTGGTGCCGTTCGGCGTGAAGCTGTACGGCATTGCCAGTGCCGCCCGGGAGCAGGCGCCGTTCATCGAAGTGGCCGGGCTGGACCAGTTGGGCCGCCTGGTGGGCGAGGTGGATTACGTGATCAACCTGCTGCCCAACACCCCCAACACCCACGACCTGTACGACGCGGCGTTGTTCAAGCAATTCAAGCCGACCGGGTTGTTTATCAACGTCGGGCGCGGTGTGTCGGTGGTGGATGCCGACCTGGTCGAGGCCTTGAAGGAAGGGCACCTGGCCGGCGCGGTGATCGATGTGTGCCGCCAGGAACCTCTGCCACAACGGCATCCGTTCTGGACCGCCTGGGGGCTGTTGCTGACGGGGCACAGCTCGGCGCCAACGTCGCCGGAGTTGATGGTGGAGTTGTTTGTGCAAAACCTGCGGGCGTATCAAGCCAAAAAAGCACTGCGTGGGGCTGTGGATTTCGCACGGGGTTATTGACCCAAATACAGTGGCATTGACATAAGCACTGACAGTCAAGCGGGAACTGCTTCCCTGGGGATTAACACCCAGTGAACGCCAACCAGGCCGAAAGGCGTGGGTGGCAGGAAGTATTCCCGCTATGGACAGGTCACTACTATGCACGCCATCAATGCCCTACGTACTCCATCATATTCCGTAACAAGCGCAGGTGATCAAACACCGCCACCCTCGACGAACCTCCCGCTACAGTCGCCAAACCGTCAGGTGCAGGCCCCGACGCTCGACAACCCGGCGGCGTTGAAAAGGGCTTTCGGCGACAGTTGCAACTGGCTAGCCCTGGCAAAAAAACTCAAGGATGTCACACAAGCCTTGAGCGAGGCTTATCCTGATCAAGCGCTGGCAGCGCCGCATCAGCAGGGCAGCGGTTTTCAGGCGGACTTGGCAGCACGCTTGAAAAACACCACGATCCATGTGTGTGAGGACTCCACCTATTTTCAGCAGCATCCTCTGACGTCTTCCAGTCTGGACGCCTTTCTGGCGGCCAGTGGCCTGAGCGTACCGAAATCCATTGGCGCGCTGATCGAACTCAATAACGTGGTCGCCAAGAACGCTCAGGTACATCCCCTGGGCAATTTCAGTGGCGCACTCGCCTGGCCTGTACCGTTGTCGAATCAGGACCAGGATTCGTTGGCTGCCTGGCTGCAAAGTGATTCGTCCGGCCTGCCGGGGGTGCCATTGGCCGAGGGTGCCAAAGGGGTGCTGGGGCACTTGCTCAGTGGCAGTGCTGTGTCCGAGTCTGACTTGAAGAGGCCGAGCCTGGCGATTGAGAAACTGCTCGGCTCACCCAAGGCCCAGGCGCTGGGGAAAGCCCTGCAGGACAAATTGGGTGGTATTGCCACGGACACCAGCATCAATGACTACCTTTTGGCAGCTATTCATGTCGGGCTTGATCCTGAGTCACGTGGGCGTCCTGCCCCCAACAGTGTTGCCGGGTTTGACCTGGCGCAGCGTTCACACTGGGGCAAACCTGCGTCGGTAGTGATCCAGGCTTTGGCCGAGCACTTGAGGATAAAGGGCAGAGCCTCCCGGCAGACGGCAGATCTGGCCGCACGCCTGCTGCTGGCTCGCCAGGCCCCTGAGTTGCTGGTCAAGGGCGTTCCTTCCAGCGTGACATATGGCAGCCTGCTCTGGACCCAATTTGCGATAGCCACGGCCAAGCTTGAGGCGGACTCCCCCGGCCGAGTCCTGAACATGACCTACAGCGAAGTCCTGGTCGCAGCCGAAGAGATCGGCCCCGGCCTACCGGGCGTTCAAGTGGCCCAGCGCAACGCCCTGACCCTATGGGCAGCGGCCAACGGTGTTGTTGATGGGCGCGACACTTCATCTGTCGCAAGTGAAATGGAACGCATCCGGCTCGCCTACAACAACCAGTTAAGTGTCCTGACGTCTGCAGCGACCTTGCTGCAGACTGAAATACCCGACCGCAAGGCGTTGGCGCTTGCCCAGCTCAAAGCGGCCTTTCCTGAGGTGGAAACCCACGTCTTTGAAGCAAAGACCTTGCAGAAAGCCTGGCTCAATCCAGGGCGGCCCGGTGTGTTTCCTGGCATGCGTTCGATGATGGATATCGTCATGGAGGGAGACACGCTGGGTGATAAGGAACATTGGATTTCCCAGGATAAACGCATCCCCATCCAGCGGTTCTGTGCATTGTCCGAAAGCGGCAAGCTGGATGTATCGGGTGCATTCGCCAGCGCCTATGAGCAAAGCCTCACAGCCCTTGAAAACGGGCATGAGGGTTTGGTTCGCTACCTGATTTCCACGCTGGCGACTGAAGATAGAATGAACTTCGAATATGGCCGGCTGGAGTTTTTTCACACGAATGACTACACCATGGCCATGGACCTCACCACCCCCCTGGCTTTGAAAACCCGGGGGCATACCCTCGATGTCAAGGTAACCCGGGGCGGCGAGACGCATATTTATGAGATCGACACCCGCACGTTCAGCATAAAAAACCGCGACTACTTAAGGTCACGCTACACACCGCCCTATACAACCGGGAAGCTGGAAGATCGCACGGCAAATACCGTTAGTAAGACAGTGCTGTTTGATCCCTTCAAGGAGGAGGCGGCCCAGGCCCGCGAAAAAAACGCGCCGGCAACCGTGCCTGACAGCTTGGGGTCCGAACGCAGTAAATACATTGCGAAGGTTTTCGCCAAGTCTCTCGACTTGCACAATGAAGACCTGCTCAACCACGCCAGGGGCTTCACGTCCTACGACCAGGGGCGTGCCCGGAATGATGCGATAGGTGAGTTCTTTCTCAACCTCATTCCCTTGCGATCGGCCATCGTCAATTTCAGTAACGGCAACTACGCGGCAGGCCTGTTTGACCTCGGGCTGGATGTCATAGGCCTCGTGACGCTGGGGGCCGGGAAGGCTGCACAGGCGAGCAGATTGCTGGCCAAAGGTGTTTCCAGTCTAGGTGCGGTGACCAAAGCCGCGCGCTTGCTGGGGGCTACCGCTGTCGAGGCGTTCAACCCCTTCAGTGGTTTGGTGGATTTGGCCAAGGGAGGCGCCCATTTGCTTGCCAAAGGTGCGCAGAAAGGCGTGGAAACCGTCAACAAGCTCAGGGGGGCCAGTGGCAGTTATGACCTGCTCAAGGCCGCCAGCAAACACTACGGTGAAGCAGCGACCGGCAGCCTCAAAATAGCGGGCCAAAGCACTGAAAACGGTGCAGTGCTCCTCAAGGGCAAATGGTACGGTTTTGACCCTGACAAGATGCGCCCCTACGGCCCACCCCTTGATGGGTTCACGCCAAGAACCCGGGCTGTGGACGGTGCGATCAGCCCCGCGAAAATCGAGCCCTCCCGAGCATTGAGCAATACCCAATTTGGCAACTACAAGGTGCCGGCATCGAGCATTACCGGGCTTACACCTGACAGCCGGGGCGTGTACGTCGCTGCTGATGGGCACCTGTCGCATATCCGGCATACCGACAGCACCGGCCTGAGCGCCGTGTACGAAGTCCGCCAGGTGACCCGTACAGCAGACGGGGCCGTGCAAGCGCGGATCTATCACAACAACCGGCAAACCCCTCTGCTGGTCGAGCATGTCCAGGGTGACCAGTGGCAACGTCTCGGCGCTCAGGGCGGTGGCCTGCCGTCGGTCAAGTCGGACCTTGGGCCGGAGATTGGGCGGGGTGGAGAGGGCATTATCTACGCGAGCCTGGATGGCAAGAGTGTTTACAAAGACCTGGGACCGACGCGACTGACCACTGCCGAGGGCCACACCGATATGGAGGTGGTCAACCTGAACAAATACTACGGCGAAGGCTTTGCCGTGGTGATGATCGATGAGGGGCGTAAGTACATAAAGATGGGCAGGATCGACGGCATCGACCTCAGTCAGATTGAAAAGGGCAGTTTGCCGGCATCCGCGCGGTCGTTACTCGACGATGCATTCGCAGAAATGGAAGCGAAGGACATTTTCCATAACGATCCTCAGTTGAAAAACTTCATGTACTCCGCAAGAGACAACAAAGTGTATCCCGTGGACATGGATGGTCTGCCTGCCGAGTTTATGGTGCCGGGCGTCAGCGATGTGTACTACCGGAGTAAGGAAGAGGCACGCCGCAAGTTCAACGAGCTTCTCGCTAAGGCGCCTTGACAGCGTTACGCCGGACAACCCCTTGACTATGGACAGGTAGCCTCTCATGACGGTCATTAATCCCGCCAACCCCTATTCCCGTGACACCCAGCCGACTGTGCCAGTCGCCAACCCTCTATCGACGGTGGTGGTAGGTCGGCCCCAGACGTCGAGCTCGCAAGGTGCAGCGTCGACGCTGGATAACCCGACCGCGTTGAAAACCGCATTTGGTGACAGCTGCAACTGGCAAGTTCTGGCGAGAAAATTACACACGCTGATTGAAGCACTGAATAAACGGTTCCCCTCAGACATCCCCCTCGTGCAGGGCCAAAACGCCGCCCGGTTTGAAGCCGAGGTAATGGCAGGCCTGAAAAGTGCCTCAATGACGGTGTGCGAAGACTCCACGTTTTACCGCCAACAGGCGCTGACGGCGCCTGCCGTTGTCAGCCTCGAGGCTTTTCTGAAAGGCAGTGGCTTGACCCTTGCGAAAACCTGGGACGCGTTGATCGAGTTGAATCACATCGTGACCCGGCGCGCGCAGGTCCACCCTTTGGGGAATTTCAGCGGTGCGCTGGCTTGGCCGATACCGCTCAGCGTGCAAGCACAGCGGTCAATCATCGACATGCTGCAAAGCCCAACCACCGGGCTGCCCGGCCTGCCGTTGGTGGATACGCACACTGGCGTCCTCGGGTATCTGCTCAGTGGCAGCTCGATCACCGAGAACGACTTGCGCGCGCCAAGCGCTGCGATTGAGACGTTACTTGGCTCACCCAAGGCCCAGGCACTGGGACGGGCGATCCAGGCAAAACTGGATGGGGTTGCCAGCGACAGCAGCCTTAACGAGTACCTGTTGGCTGCGATCCAGTTGGGGCTGGACCCTGAGGCTTTGGCCGCACCGCCGCACACGACAGTCGCCGGTTTTGACCTTGCACAAAAGGGGCATTGGGGCCAGCCACCTTCGACAGTGATCGATGGCCTCAGCCGTCATCTGTTGGAAAAAGGACGGGTGACAGCGCAAACCGCCAATCTGGGTGCTCGGCTGCTAATGGCGAAGTCGGCGCCGCAGTTCCTGGTCAAGGGCATTCCCTCAAGCGTGACTTACGGCAGTGTCACCTGGGTGCAGTTGGCGATTGCGACGGCGCGCATTGAAGCGGATTCTCCAGGGCGTGCGCTCAACCTCAATTACACCCAGGTGCTGGCCCTGGCCGAGCAGCTCAACACGCCCGAGGCTGTTCTTCAGCAGGCTCAGCAACACGCGCTGACCGACTGGGGTGTGGCGAACGGCTTGCTGAAAACCACCGCGCCGACAGATGCCGAGCGTGAGCGGGTAAGAGTGGCCTACAACAGCCAACTGGCGGCCTTGAGGCGTGCCAATACCCTGGCTCAGACGCCCATCCCCAGCCGTCGGGAAATGGCGCTGGATGCGCTGAAACAGGCGTTTCCCGACGTGGACCCCAAGGTGTTCGAAGCGCCAACCCTGCATAAGGCGTTCCTGATCCCAGGCCGTACCGGTCGATTTCCCGGGATGCAGTCCATGCTGGACATCGTCATGCACGGTGGCCCGTTAGGTGCCAATGAGCACTGGGTGTCCCGGGACACGCGCATCCCCATCAAGCCCTTCTGCACTCAGTACGCCGCGGGCAAGCTGGACGTTGCGACAGCCTTCAAGACCGCATACGACCAGGCGATCACGTCGATCGAAGCCGGCCAACAAGGCTTGGCCAACTACTTGATCTCCACGTTGCCGCCCCAGGATCGTGAGAACCTGGAACACGGGCAATTGGAGTTCTTTCATACCAACGACTATACGTTGGCCGTGGACATGACGACCAAACCCACCCTCAGTAATCGGGGCCACACCTTGCAGGTGAAAACCACGCGTGGCGGGGAGGTCAATATTTATGAGATCGACACGCGAAATGCCACGATCAAGAAACAGAATTATCTAAGGAGACGCTATACACCGCCCTATACGGACGAGAACCTGCATCACCGTAACGCCAATGTCGTGAGCAAAACGGTGGTATTTGATCCCTTCAAGGACGAACGGCTCCCCCAGGTCGGCTCGACGCGCAGCGATTACATTGCCAGGGTGTTTGCCAAGTCCCTTGACCTGCGCAACGAGGATTTGCTGCAGCAGGCCAGGGGCGTGACCTCCTTTGATGAAACCGCGGCGACAAACAAGGCCATCGGCGAGTTCTTCCTGAACCTTATTCCCCTGAGATCGGCCATCGTCAATTTCAGCAACGGCAATGTGGCTGATGGTCTGTTCGATTTGAGCCTGGATTTCATCGGATTGGTCACATTGGGCGCCGGCAAGGCGGCGCAAGCGAGCAAGGCGTTATCAAAGGGGGTTTCAAGTCTGCGTGGTGTGGCCAGGGTGGCGCGATTCATCGGCGCGACGGCCATTGAAGCCTTCAATCCCTTGAGTGGCGTGGGCGATTTGACGGTGGGCGCAGCCAGGCTTATCGGTGCGGGTGCGCAACGGGTGCTTTCCAAGGGGCTGGAAACGGTCAATGCGCTGAGGGGCGCCAGCGGCAGTTATGACCTGTTGAAGGCTGTGAGCAAGCACTATGACGGGGCGGCGACGGGCACGTTGAAGGTGGCGGGCGAGTCTGTTGAAGTCGGTGCCGTGTTACACAACGGCAAGTGGTATGCCTTTGATACCGCATTGATGCGTGCTTACGGATGCCCGCTTGAAGACTTCACCGCGCATACCCATGCCGTGGATGGTGTGAGTGGCGCGGCTCATGTGGAGCCAGGCAGCGAGTTGAGTAACACCTTGTTCCGCCACTTCAAAGTTTCCGAGGCGAGCATCAGCGGCCTGTCACGCAACAGCCAGGGGGTTTATGTGGCTGCCAACGGTCATGCCTCCCACATTCGCCACACCGACAATGCTGGGCAAACGGCCGTGTATGAAGTTCGACAAGTGACTCGCACCGAAGAGGGGGCTGTTCAGGCGCGGATCTATCACAACAACCGGCAAACGGAGGTATTAGTCCAGCATATCGAGGGGGATCAGTGGCAACGCCTGGGGGCGAAGGGCGGTGTGCATGTAAACGGCGATCATCTACGGGCGTGGGAAGCCTTGTCCGTACCGGAGCAGCAAAAGGTCACGATTCAGGGGTTTGCCAGGCGGCATCGGCTCAACCCGGCCACCTGGGCACATTACGTTCAGGCTGACGGCCGTTTGAGCGTCGCGGGCGTCATCCTGCGCGACCGCGCCGCGGGTGTACCGTTGAATGCGATTACACCCAGGCACATTCGTGACTGGCAGGGCATGACGCAGCAAGCACGTGATGCAATGACCATGGAGGGCTTCGCCAGTGGCCACAATCTGGGGATCGCTGATTTCAAGGGGCACGTGAGGCAATCCGGTGGCCTTATGGGCCGTGGCGAGGCGTTGTTGTTCAGGGCTGCCGGCGGTACGTACGACACCCTCACAGACACGCATTTGCAGCAGTGGAGCCAGCTTTTCCAACAGCCCGGTAATCGCGTCACCCCTGAGGCGTTCAGACGTCAACACAACCTCAATCCTGTCACGTGGGTCACCTTTGTCTATGTCGATGGCACCTTGAGCCCGGCGGGCTTGAAGCGCAGCGCGCGTGCGCCAGCGGGTGTTCCCGTTCTGCCTCCGACTGTGCAGCCGCCTCCTGGGGCATCGCGCAAACGACCAGCTTCTGACCCCATCGACCCGCCGCAACAGGAACCGCTGGACCTGTCGATGCCCAAACCCTCACCTCCAGCACCGGCGCCGAACGTACCGGTTCCCGGGCCGTCCAGGACTGTCCCGACCGTCGTCAAGATCGAGCCCGGCGTCACGACACCTCGTACCCTGTCGTCCCATCAGGTCGACAATTCGCTACCGATTCTGCAAGACCCGCGAGACCCCAAGATCAGCTTGACCCTCGCGCTGGAGGGGCCTATCGATGACATTCGGATCTCCCATTGGAATGGTCTGTTGGACGGTCTGGGTTCGGCAGAAAAAAAAGCGGTCGCTGATCGCATCAAGGCGTCCATAAAAGACTGGCTGCGCAGCGAAGGGCAGCACGGAACGAAGTTTGATGAAACATTGGAGGTCGTCACGCCACTGGACGATGGCGGGCCGGCGCGAGGGGCTTCGGTGTGGGCACGACGCGACATTCCCCAGTTCGAGGTGCTGGGGCCTTATTCAGGCAAATATCATGCGTCAGAGGCCTCATTATTTGAGGAGCAGCGCAAACAAGGCTCGCGAGCGGTGTTGACCTATCTGTTCGGCACGCGCTCGGGTACACGTTCGGTGAGTGCGTTCAACACCGGAAACACCCTGAGCCTGGTCAATACGGCGCAGTTGAGGAACGGGCCGGCGTGGCAGGCGAATAATGTCGCGTCCATCTCGGTGGGAAAAAACCTGACTTTCTATGTGTCGCTCAAGGACATCAAGGCCGGTGATGAGTTACTGCTGGACTATGGGCCTTATTACAACCCGGTGCCCGACATCGCGATCAAACCTGATCCCGACGCCTGACCGATCAGCGATAAAGCTGCATCCTTGGCGATGCAGCTTCATTCGGCATCAAAGGCTGAAATCACCTTCGGACACCAACTCGCTCAAGGGCCGACGTGGGCTCGGCGTTTCACGGCCTTGCAGGTACTCCGGCAAGGTCGACTTGTCACCCAGCTTGCCCACGGCCACGGCGGCGTGCAGCGCGTAGCCTTCGGGAATCTTCAACTCTTTGCGGGTCAGCTCCTGGTCGAAACCGGCCATGCCGTGGGTGTGCCAGCCGCTGAGGCTGGCTTGCAGCGCCAGGTGGCCCCAGGCCGAACCGGTGTCGAAGGTGTGCCACAGGGCCGGGGTTTCTTCGCTGGCGCCGGGGGCGGTGAAGTCGGTTTTCGAGGCGATGATCACCAGGGCCGACGCGTGTTGCGCCCAGCCACGGTTGAATTCATTGAGCAGGCCCAGGAAGCGCTCCCAGTCCGGCGTGTCGCGGCGCGCGTAGAGAAAACGCCAGGGCTGCGAGTTGTAGGCCGACGGCGCCCAGCGCGCGGCTTCGAAGAAGCTCAGCAGGGTTTCCTGGGAGATGGTTTCGCCGGTGAAGGCGCGGGGCGACCAGCGTTCGGTGAACTGGGTGTGGATCGGATAATCGGCAACACGTGTCATGGAGCAGTTCCTGATCGTCAATTCGGCGTTCAAAGCTACTGCGCGGCCACTAGACTGACAAGTGTTGTTACACCGCCAGTCGTAAGCGCTTGGCCCCGGGGGCCTCTGGCACTAGACTGGCGGCCTTTTCACCTACCGATACTGATGTAGAGCCATGGCCGCCAAAGTCGAACCTTTCTGGATACGCAAAACCCTCGAACACCTCGACCAGGAGGAATGGGAGTCGTTGTGCGACGGCTGCGGCCTGTGCTGCCTGCAAAAGCTCGAAGATGAAGACGACAACAGCGTCTATTACACGCGTATCGCCTGCAAACTGCTGGACCTCAAGACCTGCCAGTGCACCGACTACCCCAACCGCCGTGCGTCGGTGCCCGACTGCATCCAGCTCACCCCGGGCCAGGCCGACCAGTTCAAATGGCTGCCGCCGACCTGTGGTTACCGCCTGGTCAGCGAGCGCAAGGACTTGCCGCTGTGGCACCACCTGGTGTGTGGCGACCGCGACGCCGTACACCACGAACGCATTTCCCAGTCCGGGCGCATGCTCAGCGAAGGCAGCGTGCCCGAAGATGACTGGGAGGATTACCTGATCTTCCGCGCGGGCTGAAAAAAGGAGTGTGTATGAGGCTGGGATCCAAGCTGGCGGCGACCCTGGTGCTGTTGTCGCTGAGCCTGCCGGGCTGGTGCGCGAAGAAGGTCGACCTCGATTATCACGTCAAGCTGCTGCCCCAGAGCGACCAGGCCGAAGTGCGCGTGAGCCTGTCCCAGGGCGCGGCCGTGCGCAGCCTCGACTTCGACCTGGGCCATGACGGTGACTACAGCGACTTCAAGGCCGACGGCCAGTGGAAAGTCACCGGCACCCGTGGCCTGTGGCAGCCCGGCGCGAGCAAGGCCAGCCTGACGTACCGCGTTCGCCTCACCCATGCACGCAAACCGGGTCTCTATGAAGCCCGCATGACGCCAAGCTGGGCGCTGTTCCGTGGCGAAGACCTGGTGCCGGCCGCACGGTTGGACCAGCAGGATGGGGTCGAGCTGGTGTCGCGGCTGGTGTTCGAGTTGCCGGCCGGCTGGAAAAGCGTCGAAACCGCCTGGCCACGTATCGGCAAGAACAAATTCCGCATCGACAACGTTTCGCGTCTGTTCGACCGGCCCACCGGCTGGATGCTTGCCGGCAACCTCGGCAGCCGGCGCGTGCGCCTTGGGGAAACCGAAGTCACCGTGGCCTCGCCCAAGGGCCAGGCCATGCGCCGCATGGATGTGCTGACCCTACTGACGTTCGTCTGGCCCCAGGTGGAGGCGGCATTTCCGCGCCATCCGGCCAAATTGCTGGTGGTGGGCGCGAGTGACCCGATGCGCCGTGGCGTGTTTTCGTCGCGGGACTCGATCTACCTCAACAGCCGCACGCCGTTGGTCAGCGAGAACGGCAGCAGCCCGTTGATCCGTGAGGTGGTGCAGGCGATCGGCCGCTTCAACGACCATGAAAGCAGTGACTGGATCAGCGAAGGTTTGGGTGAGTACTACGCCATTGAGTTACTGCGGCGTGCCGGTGGCATCACCGATGAACGGTATGCCGCGATCCAGACGCGCCTGAACCATGAGGGCAAGGACGTCACCACGCTGCGTGGCGAGCACGTCGGTGCGGCGACGGTTGCGCGGGCGGTGGTGGTGTTGCAGGAGTTGGACCGGGAGATCCGCGTGAAGACCCACAACAAGCGTTCACTGGATGACCTGGCCCAGGCGGTGATGCGCGCCAACAGCATCACCACGCCAGAGTTTGTGCAGTTGGCTGAAAGCATTATTGGCGAGTCGTCGGTGGTGCTGGATAGCAAATTACTGCGCTGATTCCAAACCTTGCACTATCCAATGTGGGAGCGGGCTTGCTCGCGAATGCGGTTTATCAGTTCAAGATGAGTTAACTGACACACCGTCTTCGCGAGCAAGCCCGCTCCCACATTTAGATCTCCATTGTTTGGACGATCCCTGTTAGCCAGTGGTTTTTTCAGCGGCCACTTCAGCCTTGGTCTTCAAGTTTTTCAACTCGGCGCCCGCGCGTTCGATCTTCGTGCGCACGCTGTTCATTTCCTGGCGGCCCTGTTCCAGCTTGTCCTTGAGCGAGCTGTGCCCGGTAAAACCACGGGCCAGGGCCACGCCGCCGATCGCTACCTGGATCAAGCCGAAAATGCCGCCACGGCGCAGGCCTTTACCCACCATCATCACGCCACCGGCCACCGAGCCGATGCGTTCCCAGCCATGCACGTTCTGTGTCGGTGGGGTTTCAAACGGCGTGTGCTCGATGATAGGTCGCAGGGTTTTGCTGTCGCTCATGATCTGTCTCCAACAAGGGCAAAGGTAAACAGCTGACTGCCCGCAGGCGCCGGATGTTCCCGCAGAATCAGTATTTGGGGCCCGAACGGGTGTTGTTGCCCTTGGCCAGGCGGTCATAGAGCACCACGTTGACGGTCGCCGCGAGGTTCATGCAGCCGGTGGTCGGGATGTACACCACGTCTTCACACCAGTCACGGATCTCCTTGTCGAGGGAGCCGTCCTCAGGGCCGAAGATATACAGCGCGCGGTCCGGGTGGGTGTATTCGGGCAGCGGGCGGGCGCCCTCCACCAGTTCCACGGCGACGGGGATGCAGCCCAGGGGCAGGATCTTTTTCAGGTCATCGATGCCGATCAGCGGAATGTCGTGGTGGACCTTCTTGGTGTCGGTGATGAAGTCCCGGGCGCGCTCGTAACGCACGCCGGTGTAGAACACCGAGGCCACGCCGTAGCAGCCGGCGGCGCGCATCACCGAACCGACGTTTTCGGGGGATTTGGGGTTATACAGACCGATGCAGCTGTAGCGTTTATTGCCCACGGGGAAGGGTGCCTTGGAGAAAAAACGCGATTATACGGCCTGGAGGTGATGCGGTCTTGGACGATCGTTATGCAACCAAGTACAAGGGTCGGACGCTCTAGCGTTGATTCGAGCGGTCTGGGCTACCTGCACGCAGGGTATATTCCGCAGCCAACTCCTGCAGCATATTGCGTATCCAGCGATGGGCTGGGTCGCTGTCGAGCACTTTATTCCACAGGGTGAATTCCCGTAGCAGTGGCATCTCAAACGGCGGCGTCAGGACACGTAACGACAGAAAGTCCTTGTACAGCGTCGCCAGGCTGCGGGGTATCACGGCCACCCGCTGAGTGCCTACCAGCAGATGCGGCACGGTGTTGAAGCTGCTGGTGGTCAGTTCCACCCGGCGGGCTTGGCCATAACCCTGCAGGATCTTTTCGCTGAAGCTCGGTTCGCGGGCGCTGCCGAAGTTGACCGCGATATGGCCCAACTTCAAATATTCTTCCAGGCTCAGGTGCTCGCCCACCAGGTTGTTTTGCGACCAGACCACGCACTGGTAGTCATCCTCGAATAACAATTCCTTGGCATGCAGGTCGGACAAGTACTGATCCGGCATGATCACAAAGTCCACTTCGCCTTGGGTCAGCATCTGGTTGTAGTGATCGGAGGCGTGCTGGATGTCCAGTGTGATATGCGGCGCGCGTTGCTGCAGGCGCTGGGCCAGCGGCCCCAGAATTACCGTGGTCACGAAGTCGGTGGCAATCAGCTTGAAGTGCCGCTTGCAGGTCAGCGGGTCGAATTCGGGCTTGTTAACGATGGTCGACTGAATATCCAGCAACACTCGTCGCACGGGCTCCGTTAGCCCTTGGGCAAGCGGCGTAGGGAGCATCTTACGACCGACCTGCACCAGCAACTCATCATCAAAATAATCGCGCAGGCGCCCGAGCAACCCGCTGGCTGCTGACTGGCTGACGTTCAAACGCGCAGCGGCGCGGGTGATGTTTTGCTCGGTCAGCAGCGTGTCGAGCACCACCAGCAAGTTCAAATCCAAGTGATGAAAACGCATGGCCCTGCCCCCAGAAGAGTACGGCGCTTTGTATCACTTTTTTTGGATGGGTGGCATCCCGATAATCGATTGTTCGGATTGTTTGGCCGTCCCTATGATCGACCCAGAACCTGCAGGAGCGCAGCTTCGCAACAGACCTTTCAAGACAAAAATAACAAGTCAGAGGTTGGTACGATGAGACGGATACCTATGAGCGGCTGCCAAGCGACCGCCCTGGCCACCGCGCTGGCCGCAGTTGGCTGTTTGCCCCACGCGGGCGCTTTTGAAATCGACACTGGCGACTCCGACCTGCGCCTGCGGTGGGACAACACGCTCAAGTACAACGCCGCCTGGCGCGTCAAAGACCGTGACAGCAAGCTGGTGAGCGCGGTCAATCAGGACGACAGTGACCGCAATTTCAGCAAAGGCCTGATCTCCAACCGGGTGAACATCCTGTCGGAATTCGATGCGCGCTATAACAACTTCGGCGCACGCGTCAGCGCCGCCGGCTGGTACGACAACGTCTACGAAAACCGTAACGATAACGACTCGCCAGGCACTGCCAACCAGCGCTCCGTTAACTACGACCACTTTACCGACGACACCCGCAAACTGCATGGCAGCAATGCCGAGATCCTCGACGCGTTTGTATTCGGCAAGGGCAACATCGGCGAGCTGCCCAGCAGCTTCCGGCTGGGGCGCCATACCGTGCTGTGGGGCGAAAGCCTGTTCTTCGGCGCCAACGGCATCGCGGCGGGGCAAGCGCCCGTGGATATCATCAAGGCCACCTCGGTGCCCAACACACCGTTCAAGGAACTGATTCGCCCGGTCAATCAGTTCTCCGGGCAGATCCAATTGCGGCCCAATGTTTCGGTGGCGGCGTATTACCAGTTTGCCTGGGAAGAGAATCGCATCCCGGCGGTGGGCAGCTATTTTTCCACCTCGGATGCCGTGGGTGAAGGCGGCGAACGCTTGATTGTCGGCGGTCCGATTGGCCCCAATCGGCAACCGCTGGCGTTCTTTCGCGGCAAGGACATCAAGCCCGACGACAAGGGCCAGTACGGCCTGTCGCTGCGTTTTTCCCCGGAAGACTGGAACACCGACTTCGGCCTCTACGCCATCCGTTACCACGCCAAAGACCCGATGATTTACACCCATGCCAACCCCACCGGGCCGAATGTTCAGACCGGCCAGTTGGGCGATTACGAACTGGTGTATGCCGAAGGCATTCGTGCGTATGGCGCCAGTTTCAGCACCTCGGTGGGCGATGCCAATGTCGCCGGCGAAGTGTCGGTACGGCGCAATACGCCGCTGGTCAGTCTGTCCCAGGCCAACCCCACTGGCCTTGGCGACAACGACAGCCACGCGCTGTATGCGGTCGGCAACTCGCTGCACGCGCAACTCTCCAGCCTCTATTCGTTTAACAGCAACGGCTTTTGGGATTCCGCCAGCCTGGCCGGCGAAGTGGCCTGGCACCGACGCACCAGCATCACCAAAAACGCTGCCGCGCTGGACCCCAACAGTGAACGCGATGCCTGGGGATTGCGCATGAGCTTCACGCCGAATTTTTTCCAGGTGTATCCCGGTGTCGACCTGAGTGTGCCACTGGGGCTGGGCTACAACCCCAAGGGGCGTTCTTCGGTGATCAGCAAGTTCAACAACGGCGTGGGCGACAAGGGCGGCGATGTCAGCGTGGGCCTGCAGCTCGAGTACCTGCAAACTTGGAAGGCCGGCCTCAACTACACGCACTACATCGGTGGCGCCGACAACTTCCTCGACAGCCGCAATGCCAACACCTACGGGCAACCGCTCAAGGACCGCGACTTTATTGCCTTCACCGTCCAGCGGTCGTTCTGAACACAGCAGCACAACAACAATAAACAGAGGTGCGTTTCATGAAACTCCAACCGTTGATGCTTGCGGGTCTGCTGGTGGCCGTTGCGCCCTCCGCCTGGGCGGCGACCGAGGCCCAGGCCCAGCTACTCAAGTCCACGCTGACCCCGCTGGGCGCCGAGCGCGCCGGCAATGCCGATGGCAGCATTCCTGCGTGGGACAAGGGCTTTACCCAAGTGCCGGCTGGCGTCAACCCGGGGCCGCGGCTGCCGGACTACTTTGCCGCTGACAAACCGCTGTACTCGGTTACCCCACAGAACGTTGCGCAGTACGCCGACAAGCTCAGCGACGGGCAAAAAGCACTGTTCGCCAAATACCCGACCTACCGGATCGACGTGTACCCGAGCCGGCGCACGGCTGCCGCACCGCAATGGGTCTACGACAACACGCTGAAAAACGCCACCAGCGCGCACCTCACCAGCCAGGGCAACACCCTGGAAGGCGCCAGCGGCGGTATTCCATTTCCCATTCCCACCACCGGCGCCGAGGTGATCTGGAACCATCACTTGAGCTGGCGTGGCGTGGCGTGGAAGAACGACTACAACGTGTACGTGATTACCGCCAGCGGCCAGCGCATCTTGTCCGCTACCGTGCAGGCACAGCGCGAGATGCCGTACTACTTCCAGGACGGTAAATCCGAATACAAAGGCGTGTACTGGATGACCCGCCTGGTCAACCTCGGCCCGCCGCAGCGTGCCGGTGAAGCGCTGCTGGGACGCGAACCGCTGGATTACGCCAGCGGCGGCCCGCAATCCTGGGTCTATCTGGCCGGCCAGCGCCGGGTGCGCAAACTGCCGGTGTCGTCCTATGACACGCCAACGCCCACCAGCTCCGGCGTCGCCAACTTCGACGAAGTTTCGGTATTCACCGGCCCGCTGGACCGTTACGACTGGAAGATCGTCGGCAAGCAAGAAATGCTGATTCCCTACAACAGCAACAAAATTTTGCAACCGGCCAAGGATGATGCGGTCCTCAGTGAACGCTTCCTCAACCCCGACCACATGCGTTGGGAACTGCACCGCGTATGGGTGATTGAAGGCAACTTGGTTGCCGGCAAACGCCACAGCATGCCCAAGCGCCGGCTGTACGTAGACGAAGACACCTGGATGGCGGTTTTGGGGGACAGCTGGGACGCCAACCACCAGTTGTGGCGCACCTATTTTCAACTGCCGTACCTGATGCCGCAGTTGCCTGGCCTGGTGCGCGGCTTGTACGGCCAGTACGACCTGCAGACCGGCGCGTGGATGGCACACAACGTGGTCACCGAAAAACGTGTGCACAACGACGTGGTTGCGCCGTTTCCTGACAGTGATTTCAGCCCGGACGGCCTGGCTGCCGACGGGGTGCGTTGATGCCTCGTTATTACTACTGGCTGGCGCTGGGCCTGCTCGGCGCCAGCCTGGCAACCCAGGCCAGTGAAGCATCGGTCAGCGATGTTTTATTGCGCCCGGCTCTCAAGGTGAGCGCGCCGCAACAAGCGGTGTTGATCGACATCACCCGCGCCGGCACGCGGCTGGTCGCTGTCGGCGAGCAAGGTCTGATTCTGCTCTCGGACGACAACGGCCGGCACTGGCGCCAGGCCGCGGTGCCTGCCAGTGTGAGTCTCACGTCGGTGAGCTTTGTGTCTGCCTTGCAAGGCTGGGCGGCAGGGCATGCGGGCGTGGTGTTGCACACTGTCGATGGCGGTGAGCGCTGGACCCTGCAACTGGACGGCAAACAGTCAGCCCAGCGGGTGCTCGATGCCGTGCCCTCCGGCAACCGGCAGCAACTCAACATTGCCCAACGGTTTGTCGCCGACGGTGCCGACAAACCCTGGCTGGCGGTCCATTTCAGCAACGAGCGCGAAGGCATCGTGGTGGGCGCCTTTGGCCTGATCCTGCACACCAGCGACGGCGGCGCCACCTGGCAGTCGTGGGTCGATCGCCTGCCCAATCCGGCCGGCAACCACCTGTATGCAATCGCCACCCAGGGCCTGCGCATCTACATTGTTGGCGAGCAGGGCACCATATGGACATCGGCGGACGGCGGCGCGAGTTTCATCCGCTTGAGCAGCCCCTATGACGGCAGTTTTTTTGCCTTGGATGTGTCCCCTGACGGTGATGTTCTCGTGGCGGGATTGAAGGGCAATGTATGGCGCAGCAACGATCAAGGTGTGCACTGGCAAGCCGCGCCAAACCCATTTAACAGCAGTGTCATGTCGGCCCGCTCGCTGGGCAGGGCGGGCGTAATGCTCGCCGACCAGAGCGGTCACCTGTTACTCAGCACGCCAGGAGCTGCGCTGCGTGAGCAAGGCGTATCGGCAGCTGTGTCGTCATTTATCCAAGCGGCGGACGGACAATGGATCACGGTCGGCGCACGGGGCATCCAGCGCGTGGAACAGGTGAACGTGCAATGACCGATCTCAGTCATCCTGGCGAACAGAGTCTCAAGGCATTTGATCGGCGTTCCGGTTCGCTGGTCGAACGTGCGCTGTTCAACCATCGTGCGTGGGTGCTCTGGCTGTGCCTGCTGCTGACCCTCGGCCTCGGTGCCGCGAGCACGCGCCTTGGGCTTAACGCCAGCTTCGAAAAAATGATCCCTACCGGGCATCCCTACATCGCCAACTACCTGGCCAATCAACCAGAGCTTACTGGCCTGGGCAACGCCGTGCGTATTGCCGTAGAGGCCCCCGGCGGTTCGATCTACGACGCGCACTACCTGGAGCTGCTGGCACGCCTCAATGACAAAGTGTTCCTGTTGCCGGGTGTCGACCGGCCTTTCATGAAGTCGTTGTGGACCCCCAACATGCGCTGGATGGCCGTGACCGAAGAGGGCGTGGAAGGCGGCCGGGTGATCCCTGACGACTACGACGGTTCGCCCGACAGCCTCGACACCGTGCGCCGCAACGCTGCGCGCTCGGGTGAGATCGGCCAGACGATTGCCGTCGACGGCCGCAGCAGCCTGATCTTCGTGCCCTTGATGGACATCGACGCGCAAACCGGCAAGCCGTTGGACTACAGCGCCTTGTCACAACAATTGGAGCGACTGCGCACTGAATTCCAGGCCCAGGGTCTGACCCTGCACATCACTGGTTTCGTCAAAGTGGTGGGCGACCTGATCGAGGGCTTGCGCCAGGTGCTGCTGTTTTTTGCAGCAGCGATTGTGATTGCCACGCTGATGCTTTACGCGTTCACCCGCTGTCTGCGCAGCACGTTGCTGGTGATGGCCTGTTCGTTGGTCGCTGTGGTTTGGCAACTGGGCCTGGTGGCGTTGCTCGGGTTTGAACTTGACCCGTATTCGGTGCTGGTACCGTTTCTGGTGTTGGCCATCGGCATGAGCCATGGCGCACAGAAAATGAACGGCATCATGCAAGACATCGGGCGCGGCATGCACCGCCTGGTGGCGGCGCGCTTCACCTTTCGACGGCTGTTTCTTGCCGGTCTCACCGCGTTGCTGTGTGACGCGGTGGGTTTCGGCGTGCTGATGCTGATCGACATCCAGGTGATTCAAGACCTGGCATTGATCGCCAGCATCGGCGTCGCGGTGCTGGTGTTCACCAACCTGATCCTGCTGCCGATCCTGCTCAGTTATTGCGGGGTCAGCGCCCGTGCAGCCGTGCGCAGCCTGCGCAGTGAAGACGCCGCCCTGTGCGGGAAAAAGCATGCGTTGTGGGCGTTTCTGGACCGCTTCACCCAGCGCCGCTGGGCGACGGTCACGCTGATCGTCAGCGCGTTGCTCGGCGGTGGCGGCTGGTGGATCAGCCAGCAACTGCAAGTCGGTGACCTGGACGCCGGCGCGCCAGAGTTGCGCGCCGACTCGCGCTACAACCGCGACAACGGTTTTATGGTGGCGCATTACGGCGCCAGCAGCGATGTGTTCGCGGTCATCGTGCGTACGCCTGACAACGCGTGCTCCGACTACACCACGTTGATGCGTGTTGATGCACTGGAGTGGCGCTTGCGCCAACTGCCGGGCGTGGAGGCCACGGCGTCACTGGCGAGCCTCAACCGCAGCCTGTTGGTGGGCATGAGCGAGGGTAACCCGAAGTGGTATGACCTGACGCAGAACCAGGCGCTGCTTAATTCGATCACCGGGCGTGCGCCGCGTGAGTTGTTCAATCAAAGCTGCAACACCCTCACGCTTTACACCTACTTGCGCGACCACAAGGCGGTGACGCTCACCCGATTGGTGAATGAAGTTGAAGCGTTTGCCCAGGCCAACAACACCGCAGACGTGAAGTTTTTACTGGCTGCTGGCAATGCCGGTATCGAAGCCGCCACCAACATTGTGGTCAAGCAGGCCAATCACGACATGCTGTATTGGGTGTACGGCGCGGTCATCGTGCTGTGCCTGCTGACTTTCCGTTCGGTGGCGGCCGTGATTTGCGTGGTGCTTCCGCTGATGCTTACTTCGATTTTGTGCGAAGTGCTGATGGTGTGGCTGGGCATCGGCGTCAAGGTCGCGACCTTGCCGGTGATTGCGCTGGGCGTGGGCATCGGCGTGGATTACGCGCTTTACGTGATGAGCATTCTGCTGGCGCGACGCAAAGCCGGAGACAGCCTGTCCCAGGCGTATTACCAGGCCCTGCTGTTCACCGGCAAAGTGGTGATGCTCACCGGCGTCACCCTGGCCGTTGGCGTGGCCACTTGGGCGTTTTCGCCGATCAAGTTCCAGGCGGATATGGGTATTTTGCTGGCGTTCATGTTTTTGCTGAACATGGTCGGCGCACTGGTGCTGCTGCCGGCCCTGGCGCACTTTCTGCTGCCCGCGCCGGCAGCAGCTGTCACGTCTGAACACTCGATAACAACAACAGGAAAAACCTCATGAGTCAGTTCTCGCAAGCCGCTCCCGTGCCGCGTCGGCGCGGTTCGGGCGCATTGTTGTTGCTCGGCAGTTGCCTGCCGGTGCTGGGCGGCGTGTTGATTGCGCCGGTGTTGCCGCGCATCGCCGAACAATTTGCCGGCACGGCCAATGTCGGGCTGCTGGTGCCCATCGTGCTGACATTGCCGGCGCTGATGATCGCGCTGTTTTCACCGTTCGCCGGCTGGCTCTCCGACCGCATCGGGCGTAAGCGTCTGCTGGTGTTGGCGATGCTGCTGTATGGCATCTGCGGGCCGTTGCCGCTGGTGCTGGATGGCCTTGACGCGATCCTGCTCAGCCGAGCTGGGTTGGGGCTGGCCGAGGCGGCCATCATGACCTGCTGCACGGCGTTGATCGGCGACTACTACGACGGTCGTGAGCGCGTGCAATTGCTGTCGTGGCAGACCATCGTTACGTCGCTCTCGGCGACCGCGTTTTTCATGCTTGGCGGGTTTATCGGCGAGCACGGTTGGCGCGTGCCGTTTGCGTTATACATCGTCGGCCTGGTGTTTGCGCCACTGATGCATTGGGTGCTCAGAGAGCCATTACGCCGTGTCAGTGCTGCGCTTGCGGTGCCGCACACAGGGGCGTTTCCAGTGCGCTCACTGTCGGTGATTTGCGCCATGACGCTGTTGGTTGCGCTGGGCTTTTTTATCGTGCCGGTACAAACCGGGTTCCTACTGGAGCACATCGGCATCGACTCGCCGCAGCGCATCGGCATGGCAATTGGCTTGGGCCATTCGGCGGTGTTTCTGGGCGCAATACTGTTCCGTCGCCTGAGTCGGTTCGGGCCTGGGTTGCTGCTGGCGCTGGGGTTCTTGATCTCCGGCGCCGGCATCCTGCTGCTGGCCAATGCCGTGGATTACCGCACGGCGATCATCGCGGTCATGGTCAACGGTCTGGGGGGCGGCCTGGCATTGCCGACGGTGCTGAGTTGGGCGCTATCGACCTTGAGTATCGAACATCGCGGCAAGGGTACCGGCCTGTTCAATGCAGGTTTTTTTGGTGGCCAGTTTGCCAGTCCGTTATTAGTGATGGCCTTGTCCGGCGTGGCGGGCGGTCGCGTCGGCGCCGTGGCACTGGTGGGCTGGGGCCTATTGCTGGCGGCGCTGGTAGCGTTGATTGCGCCTTGGATAGCAGGCAAGCGGTTGCTGGATCCGATTCAGGTCGCCAATGACGTGGTACTGCATTGACCCGACCGCTGTTTACCCTTCAGAAGGATGCACCGATGAAACTCGCTACGTTAAAAAATGGCCAGCGTGACGGCCAGTTAGTGGTGGTCTCCCGGGACTTGCGCCAAGCCGTGATCGCGCAGCCGTTCACCACTTTGCAGCAAGCCCTGGAAAACTGGGCACACGCCGAGCCGGTCTTGAGCCAGCAATATCAAGCACTCAACCAGGGCCAGGTGCCCGAGGCGTTTGCCTTTGACCCGGTCGCTGCCGCTGCGCCGCTGCCGCGAGCCTATCAGTGGTGTGATGGTTCGGCGTTTCTCAATCATGCGCACCTGCTGCAAAAGGCCTTTGACCTGGCGCCGATGAAAGACGAACGCATCCCCTTGATGTACCAGGGCGCCAGCGATGACTTCCTCGGCCCGAGGGATGACGTGCCGTTGCCGGAGGTGAATCACAACATCGACTTTGAGGGAGAGTTTGCGGTGATCCTCGACGAAGTGCCGATGGGCTGCCCTGTCGAGCAGGCGTTGCAATACGTGCGGCTGGTGTTGCTCGTCAACGATGTGAGCCTGCGCGGGTTTCTGCTGCATGAGGTGAGCACCGGCTTCGGTTTTTTGCAGGCTAAGCCCTCGTCGAGTTTTTCGCCTGTGGCCGTTACCCCGCACGCACTCGGCAGTGCCTGGCGCAACGGGCGCGTGTGCTTGCCGTTGACCGTCACGTGGAACCAGAATTGGTTCGGCTCACCGAATGGCGCCGAAATGAGTTTCAGCTTTGCCGACCTGATCGCCCACGCCGCGCGCACCCGGCGTTTGCGTGCCGGGACCATTATCGGCTCAGGTACCGTGTCCAACCTTGACTGTGCGGCAGGTTCGGCGTGCATCAGCGAGCGTCGCGCCATCGAGATGATCGAGCATGGCAAGCCGCTGACCGGGTTCATGAACTTTGGCGACCGCATTCGCATCGAGGCGCTGGACGGCGACGACCAGTCGGTGTTCGGCGCCATCGACCAACGTGTGGTGGAGGCTTCTTCATGAGTGCGCGCCAACGTCGCCTGGTGGACTTATCCGTCGTCCTCGAAAACAACCCCTACACCGACCCACCGCCGTTACTGCCAAAAATCGAATACATCGATCATCAAGCCGGGGAAGCAGAGTTGCTGGCAATGTTCCCGGGCCTGCGCATCGAAGACATGCCGGGCCAGGAGGCCTGGGCCGCAGAACGCCTGAACATCACCACCCACAGTGGCACGCACATGGATGCGCCTTGGCATTACGCGTCCACCACCGACGGCGGCAAGCCCGCCTATGGCATTGATGAGTTGCCGCTGGACTGGTGCCTGCGACCGGGAGTGAAACTCGATTTTCGGCATTTCGCGGACGGGCACGTAGTGACCGCTGCCGAGATAGAGGCCGAACTCAAGCGCATCGACTACGTGCTGCAGCCGCTGGACATCGTGCTGGTGAACACCCGTGCCGGCGCGTTGTTCGGGCAGCCGGGTTATCTCGATGCGGGCGTGGGCATAGGTCGGGAAGGCACCCTTTATCTACTGGAGCGCGGCGTGCGCGTGGTGGGCACCGACGCGTGGAGTTGGGACGCACCGTTCAGTCACACCCGCGCGCGGTTTGCCGCCACCGGCGACAGTTCGTTGATCTGGGAAGGGCACAAGGCCGGGCGCGATATTGGCTACGGGCAGATGGAAAAACTCGCCAACCTGGAAGCGCTACCGGCCTTCGGTTTCGAGGTGTCGTGTTTTCCCTACAAGATCAAACACGCGTCGGCCGGATTTGTGCGGGCAGTCGCGATCTTTGAGGAGGACTAGGGCGATCGCTATCGCAGGCAAGCCAGCTCCCACAAGGGAACGCATTCCAATTGTGGGAGCTGCGGTGCGACGATTCGACTTGCCTGCGATGAGGTCAGAACAGGCGATGAAGAGCCTTCAGGCGTCCTTCTTCATCAACCCCGCCAACGCCGCAAACGGGTTATGCGTGGCCTTGGCAATCGTCGGGCTGCTGGTGGAGCCGTCGCCGAAGTACTGCTGGTCGGTGTAGCGCGAGTGCTCGTTGTCGTGGCAATACAGGCACAGCAACTCCCAGTTGGAGCCATCCTGGGGATTGTCATCATGATTGTGGTTGCGGTGGTGTACCGTCAGTTCGCTCAGGCGCTTGCCTGAGAACTCACGGGCGCAGCGGCCGCACACGTGGGGGTACATCTTCAAGGCTTTGTCGCGGTAGCCCATTTCCCGGTCGCGCTGGGCATCGGCAAGGATGCGGTCCAGCTTGGCGGTGTGGGAGGGCGGGTTGGTCGAGCTCATCATGGCTCCTGGCTATTTTGGGTTCACGGACAGGGTTGATTCTAGCCGCTTGCGCTGCACTTGACTGCTTCACTTTACAGATAAGGATCTGAAACTCATGCGTCTGCCTTCATGGATTGTTGCGTTACTGCTGTGTGCTGTTACCGCCCAGGCCCAGGCGTTTTCCACGCCCAAGCCCGGCCAGGTGATCGAGGTGGCCCTCGACCAGCTGCACCCCACCCAGGCCGTGGTGGGGTTTGACCAGATCTACTACAGCCTGGGCCTGTTCGCCGACAAACCGGCCAAGGTCTTCGACGAGTACTGCGAAACCAATGGCCAGGGCAGCGCTGACAAGGTGCCGAAAAAAGCCGACCTGCACACACCCGACAGTTTCACCTGCAAGGACCCGGTGGGCACCCACCCCGACGACATGAAAACCGTGGTGGTCGGTCCGGCCGGCCAGCTGTACCTGACCGATGGTCACCACAGCTTCACCACCCTGTGGGAAGTGCCCGGTGGTGGCCCGCAATTGAAAATGTGGGTGAAAGTGACGGACGACTTCAGCAACAGCCCGGACATGGCCACCTTCTGGCACCGCATGGAGGCCGCGCGCAAGGTGTGGCTCAAGGACAACCGGGGCCAGACGTTGCCACCCGAGCAACTGCCGGCGCACCTGGGCTTCAAGAACCTGCAGGACGACACCTTCCGCAGCCTGGTGTACTTCACCCGCAAGGCGGCCTACGGCAAGCCGGACGATGGCGCGATTGCGCCGGAATTCCTGGAGTTCTACTGGGGTAACTGGCTGCGCACCCAGATCGACCTGAGCGCGTACAACCTGGGCAAGAAGGGCGGCTACAAGGACGCCATCGAGGCAGTCGCCAAGCGCATGGTCAGCCTGGCGCCGGGTTCGCAGGTGGGGGACAGCGGGTTCACCGCCCATCAACTGGGCGGGATGACCCAGCTGGACCGGGATGAACTGGAAAAGACCTTCGACAAAAAAGTGCCGTACGTGATCGATTACCGCAAATCCCGAAACTGAGGCAGGACGAAATGTGGGAGCGGGCTTGCTCGCGAATACGCTGTGTCAGCCGGCACATCTGGTGGCTGATGCTCCGCATTCGCGAGCAAGCCCGCTCCCACACGGGACCTGTGGTGTTTGGTGAATCGTGTTCAGCCTTTGAGCTTCTCGGCGATCCAGATGGTATGCCGGGTGCCCTTGTTGCCATGGGCGAACACCTGCACTTCTTCGGCCTTGAAACCCGCCTTGCGCAGTTTGTCGCTGAACAGTTTGTCGGCGCTGGCCGACCACACGGCCAACACGCCCTTGGGGCGCAAGGCCTTGGCACAGGCCGCCAGGCCACCGGCGGAGTAGAGCCAACTGTTGGCCTTTTGCGTGAGGCCTTCGGGGCCGTTGTCCACGTCCAGCATGATCGCGTCAAACCCCTGGGGCTCGGTTTGCAGCACCTTGGCCACGTCTTCCATGCGGATCACGGTGCGTGGGTCCAGCAGTGGCCGACCGGATTTTTCTCCCAGGGGGCCACGGTTCCACTCCACCACGCCCGGCACCAATTCAGCGACAACCACCTCGGCTGTCTTGCCCAAATGCTTGAGTGCCGACGCCAGGGTAAAGCCCATGCCCAGCCCGCCGATCAACACCCTTGAACCCGGGCGCCCGGCAACCTTGCGGCAGGGGATTTCCGCCAGCGCGTCTTCGGAACCGTGCATGCGCGTGTTCATCAACTGGCCGCCGTCACCGCCCTGGATCTTGATGACAAAATCCTCACCGTATTCGAACAGGCACAAGGCACCGCCGTTGTCGGGGATCGGGGTGGTGTCCAGCAGAACGAAACGTTTCATGGAAATCTCATTGGGAAGGGCATTCTTGCGCGGTTGGGAGTAGCCTTACGACATTCCGGTCAGGCCATGGAGCCATCGATGAAGTGCAGCATTCTAACGGTCATTGTGCTTGGCGCGCTCACATTGGGTGCGGCGCAGGCTCAAGAGGTGCAAAGCGTGCCGGTCGCACCCGCGCCAACCCCAGGCGCCCCGGGCACGCCGACCCCAACCTTGTACCCACAAGTCACCCCGCCGGTCGCGCCAAAGGCCACGGCCAACGGTTCACCGGCACTGGTGCCCATCGTGTTGCCCACGCCGCCTAAAGATCAAACCGTGCCGGGCCTGCTGCAGAACGACAGCAAGCCAAAGACCCCGGGCGGTTAAAACTGTTGCGACAACAGTTGCCCGTCGGCCATGCGCAGGCGCTTGGACAGGGCAATGGCGATGGCACGGATGATCTTGGCGGCGACCCTGGGCGCTTCGTTGAGCATTTTTTCCAGGGAGTCCTTGCCCAGGTTCAACAGCACGCACTCAATGGCGGCCACGCAACTGGCTGAACGGCGCTCGCCGTCGAGCACCGCCATTTCGCCGAAGGCCCGACCGCTGCGCAGGGTGGCGATGGTCACGCGTTGGCCGTCGTGATGGGTTTTCTGCACGGCCACCTGGCCGCTATGGATGATGCACATGAACGTGCCGGCATCGCCTTCGAGGAAGATCACTTCATCGCGGGCAATGCTGCTGATATTGAAGTAGCCCGCAGCCACATGAAAATCTTCCGGCAGCAGCGGGTCAAACAGCCCGCAGTCCATCAGCATGTCGCGGATTTCGTTATTCAGTAAGGTCGGTTGTGGCATGGCTGCAATCTGGGTCCATCAAACAGGTAGGCGGTCTGTGTGTTCAGACAGGACCGCCGCACTAAGTTCCTTAACTCAGCCCCAACGCCTTGAACACAAATCCATATTCGAGCGCTACGTCACGTAATCCCTGGTAACGACCGCTCATCCCGCCATGGCCGGCGCCCAGTTCGGTCTTGAGCAGCAGCAGGTTGTCGTCGGTCTTGGTGTCGCGCAGCTTGGCCACCCACTTGGCCGCTTCCCAGTACTGCACGCGGCTGTCGTTGTAGCCGGCAATCACCAGCAGGTGCGGGTAGGCTTGGGCGCTGACGTTTTCATACGGCGCATAGGCCTTGATACGCGCATACACCTCGGGTTCTTCGGGGTTGCCCCACTCGTCGTACTCGGTGATGGTCAACGGCAGCTCCGGGTCGAGCATGGTGTTGAGCACGTCGACGAACGGCACCTCGGCAATCGCCGCCTGGAACAGTTCCGGGCGCTGGTTGAGCACCGCACCGATCAGCAGGCCACCGGCACTGCCACCGCTGATGGCCAGTTGTTGGGAGGTGGTCAGGCCTTGGGCAATCAGGTGTTCGGCGCAGGCAATGAAGTCGCTGAAGGTGTTCTGCTTGTGTGCCTGCTTACCGTTGCGGTACCAGGCTTCACCCAGCTCGCCGCCGCCGCGCACATGCGCGATGGCAAACGCCACGCCCCGGTCCAGCAGGCTCAGGCGCGCGTGGGAGAACCACGGGTCGAGGCTTGAACCGTAGGCACCATAGCCATACAGGTACAGCGGCGTTGGCTTGCCGAGGTGGTCGCGCTTGACCACCAGGCTGATCGGCACCTGGGTGCCATCGACCGACGTGGCCCACAGGCGCTGGCTGACGTAGTCGTCGGCGTTGAACACGCCGAGCACCGGCGTCTCCTTGAGCACCTGCTGCGCGCCGCTGGCCAGTTCGAGCTGGCGCACTTGGGCCGGGCGGCTCAGGGCCTCGTAGCGCAGGCGGATCTTGTTGCTGGCAAATTCCAGGCTGTTCTGTACGTAGAGGCTGTAGGCAGCGTCGGGCAATTCCACGCGATACACCGATTTGCCCTCGGGGTGCACTTCGATCACCGGCAGGCCGCCGATGCGCAGGCTCAGAGTCATGGCGCTGGCGTTCAGGCTGACGCCGTCGAGCATCACCTCATCGCTGTGGGGAATCAGGTTCTGCCATTCGCTTTCGGTCGGCACGTCGCCAATGTCGGTCGCCACGAACAAGGCGTAGTTGATGCCATCACGGTTGCTGCGGATGAACCAGGTCCACGCGCCATTCAACTGGCCATGGTCGACATCGTATTCATGGTCCTCGACCCGTGGCGCCAGGCAGGTGAAGTCCAGGTGCGGCTGCTCGGCGTCCAGGGCCCAGATTTCGCTGGTGGTCTTGCTGCCCAGCGCGAGCAGCAATTGGCGCTCGGAGCTGGAGCGGTAGCAATGCAGGAAGAAACGTCCGTCCGGCTCATGGAACACTTCCTGCGCCGCCGTGCCATCCAGGCGATAGCGATACAGCTTGTGCGGGCGGTGGGTGTCGTCCAGTTCGCCGAAGAACAGGGTCAGGCTGTCGTTGGCCCAGGTCATGCTGCCGTCGCAGTTTTCAAACTCCAGTTCGCTGACCTTGCCGGTGGCCAACTCCTTCACGTACAGGGTGAAGATTTCTTCACCGCTGGTGTCCAGGCTGTAGGCCAGGCGCTGATGGTCGGGGCTGATGCTGAACGCGCCCAGTGAAAAAAAGCCGCCATTGGCCAGCACGTTCGGGTCCAGCAGCAGTTCTTCGCTGCTGTCGTCCACCGTGTTGCTGTCGTCGGCGGGGCGGCGGCAGCGGTAGTGGCGGGCGTATTCGTCGCCGGCCGTGGTGCGCGTGTAGTAGAGGTACGGGCCCCAGGGGGAGGGCAGGGACAGGTCGGTCTCCAGGATGCGGCCCTTGATCTCTTCGAACAGGGTTTCGCGCAGGTCTTGCTGGTCGGCGAGCTGAGCCTCCTGCCAGGCATTTTCGGCCTTGAGGTAATCGAGGACGTCGCTGCTGTCACGCTCTTGGAGCCAGGCATACGGGTCTGGGCCTTCGGCCTTGCGGGCAATCGGGGCGAGCGATGTAGGCATGGATTATTCTCTATCTGGCGGAAGGTGGCCGGCATTGCAGCCGAGACACCGAAAAGCCGTTATCATAGCGGCCTGTTTGCCTACCTTGCCATGGACACCATGACCGAGAACGACTATCTGACCGCTTGGGGCCTTTACGCCTTCGCCGCTTTGGGCTGCCTGTTGGTGTGGTGGCGCATGACCCGCTGGATCTGGCGCTGGTTGCGCGAGCCGCTGCAATTGCTGATGGCGGTGCTGTTGTTCAGCCCGACCATCGTCGACCCGGTCAAGACCCAGTTTGCCCCGGCCGTGGCGATTACCGCCCTGGACCTGGTGCTCAAGGTCGGCAACAACGCCTGGCGGGCCATCTCCGACTTGTTCATGTACACGATGATCGCGTTTGGCGTGTACCTGGTGATTGTGTTGATCCGCTGGCCCATCGAACGCGCCGCCAAGGCCCGTCGTGAGCGCAAGGCCGCGGCTGACGCTGCCCTGGCCGCCGAGCCGCAGGAAGATGACGAACCTTTCCGTCGCCCGGCCCCGGTGAGCGGCATGCGGGTTGAACCGCGCCTTTAACGTTGCAGCGAGAGCCCTGGCATGTGTGAATTATTGGGCATGAGTGCCAACGTCCCCACCGATATCGTGTTCAGCTTCACCGGGTTGATGCAGCGCGGTGGGCGCACCGGCCCCCACCGGGATGGGTGGGGCATCGCGTTCTATGAAGGCCGTGGTCTGCGTTTGTTCCAGGACCCGGCCGCCAGCAGCGAGTCGGAAGTGGCACTGCTGGTGCAGCGTTACCCTATCAAGAGCGAAGTGGTGATTGGCCATATCCGCCAGGCCAACGTGGGCAAAGTGTGCCTGTCCAACACCCACCCGTTTGTGCGCGAACTGTGGGGCCGCAACTGGTGCTTTGCGCACAACGGCCAGTTGGCGGACTTCAACGCCCGCGCCACCTTCTACCGCCCGGTGGGCGATACCGACAGCGAAGCGGCGTTCTGCGACTTGCTCAACCGTGTCCGCGAGGCGTTTCCAGAGCCGGTGGACATCGAGCACGTGCTGCCGGACCTGATCGCCGCCTGTTCCGAATACCGCAGCAAAGGTGTGTTCAACTGCCTGCTCAGCGACGGCGACTGGTTGTTCTGCTATTGCTCGACCAAGCTGGCGCAGATTACCCGGCGTGCACCGTTTGGTCCCGCGCGCTTGAAAGATGTCGACGTGATCGTCGATTTTCAGGCCGAAACCACCCCCAATGACGTGGTGACGGTGATTGCCACCGAACCTTTGACCGACAACGAAAACTGGACCCGCTACGAACCGGGCCAATGGAGCCTGTGGCGACGCGGTGAATGCGTCAGCCAGGGCATCACCGAGTAAGGATATCGCCCATGTTGCTCAGCTATCTGCGGTTGGTGCTGTTTGCCATTGGTTTGTTGGTCGGCGTGCAAGTGCCGGGGTTTATCAATGACTACGCCAAGCGTGTCGAAGCCCACCTGATCGAGGCCCAGACCAACTTGCGTGGGTTTGATGCCACGGCGCAGCAGTTCTTCAACGGTGACTTGCAGGCCCTGGTGGCGCATTACCGGGCCAGCGATGACCCGGTGTTTCGCAGCGATGCCAACAGCCTGGGTTCGTTACTCGACCGCCAACTGGTGCTCGACAAGCAATTCCAGGCCATGCAAGGCCCGTGGTACATCCGCGCGTTGCAGGTGGCCGTGGCGGCCGACCCGGCTATCCGCCTGGAAACCTGGAACGGCTACAGCTATCAGATCCTGCTGACGCCAGAGGCCATGGGCTGGGGCCTGGGCGGCGCGATGCTGTTGTCGTTCGGCATTGAATGCCTGTTCCGCCTGATCGACTGGGTAGTGTTGGGCGGCAAGCGCCTGCGCCAGAGCCGGCCGATCGAAGAGCGTGACCTGAAGGGATTGTAAGTACACCTCGGATCAAATGTGGGAGCTGGCTGGCCTGCGATGGCGGTGGGTCAGCTCTCACATTGACTGCTGATATCCGCTATCGCCGGCAAGCCAGGCTCCTACAGGGTTAATCGGGTTTTGCCAGTAGCATCCGCGCTGGGCCGACTTCTTCGGCATAGCGGGCGACGACCCTCTGGCACAGCCCGACAATCTCCTCCACCAACTCCACCCCCACGCGCCACGACACCACCACCTGCAAGTTCGGCAAACGTTGCTCCATCGGCAGCATCACCAATTCCCCTCGCGCCAGTTCCTCCATGACCAGCACCGGCGGGAGCGCGCCGATCCCGAAGCCATCACGCAACAACCGGGTAATCGCCGACACCGAATTCACACAGCTCATCCGGGGCGCGGCCACGCCGTTGGCCTGCATCAGGCTAAGCACGTCCTGATGCGGGTGGGAGTTTTTCGAGTAGGTGATGATGCGTTCCTGGGCCAGTTCGGCGAGGGACGCGTAGTCTCGGTGGTAGATCGATTGGCTGGCGACGATCCAGGCCATGGGGTGGCTGGCCAGCTCCAGGCTGCGCACGGTTTCGAGGCGCAGCAGGTCGGTCTGCAGGATCAGGTCAAGGAAGCCTTTTTGCAGCTGATCGCTGAGGTTGAGTGCGGTATCGGCGACGAGTTCGATTTCCACCAGGGGGAAATGGTCCATCAGTTCCGCCACCAACGGGCTGAGCCAGGTATGGATCACCGTGTCCATGACGCCGATCCGAATGCGCCCGACCTTGCTGCTGGTGGTCTCCAGGGACTGCTTGAGGCCCTGCATGGTCACCATCATCTGCTCGGCGTAATCGAGCACCTTCACGCCTTCCGGGGTCAGGCTCACGCCCCGCGAGTCGCGCAGAAACAGCTTCACCCCCAGTTCGCTTTCGAGCACGGCGATGCGGCTGGAAATCGACGCCTGGGTGGTGAACAGCTTCTCGGCGGTCAGGCGAAAACTCTTGAGCTTGGCCACCCAGACGAAGGTTTCGAGGAACTTCAAATTCATGGGATCAACTTTTCTTATGCATGGATCGGTTTTTATTAGTTGGACGCCGCACCGGGCAAACGCCAAAAATCGAGCCATTCCACGATAAGCGTCGTGGGGGTGTCAGGACAAGTTGCGAGTTCTGCGTAAAAAATCCCACACTACAAAAAATAAAGCCTACAGGAGCAACTACCGTGAGCCGTCTGCTTTTGAATTGCGACATCGGCGAAAGCTTTGGCAACTGGACCATGGGTCTGGACGCCGAGGTCATGCCGTTCATCGATTGCGCCAACGTGGCTTGCGGCTTCCATGCGGGCGACCCGAGCATCATGCGCAAAACCGTCAGCCTGGCGCTCAAGCACGGTGTGCAAGTAGGGGCGCATCCGGCGTACCAGGACCTGCAAGGCTTCGGTCGTCGCTCCATGGCCTACACCCCCCAGGAAATCCAGGACCTGCTGCACTACCAGATCGGCGCGCTCGACGGTATCTGCCGTGCCCAAGGTGGGCGCGTGAGCTACGTGAAACCCCACGGCGCAATGTACAACGACATGATGGCCAACCCGGCGCAATTGCGCGCGGTGATCCAGGCCGTGGCGGCCTATGGCGACCTGCCGCTGATGCTGCTGGCCACCCGCGACAACAGCGCGGCACAGGCCCTGGGCGACGAGTACGGCGTGACCCTGTGGTTCGAAGCGTTTGCCGACCGCGCCTATGACGCCAAGGGGCATTTGGTCTCGCGCCAGTTGCCCGGCGCCGTGCACCACGACGCCGACACCATCGTGCAGCAGGCCCTGACCCTGTCCCGAGGCGAAGCCCTGGTTGCCAGCGATGGCAGCGACCTGGCCCTGCAGGCCAACACGCTGTGTGTGCACGGCGACAACGCCAGCTCGATTGCCGCCGTGAAGCGTATCCGCGAGGCATTGAAGCCAGCATGAAGGCACGGATTGAAGTGGTGGCCATCGACTGCCTGATGGTGCGTCTGTTTGAGGTGATAGCCGAAGCCAACATGCCGTGGATGCTCGCCGCCACGGGGCGCCTGCGCGAAGGCTTTGGCGCGGCGCTGGTGGACCTGGTGCCGTCCTACACCACCCTGATGGTGCATTACGACCTCAGCGCGTTGAGCCCGGTCCAGGCACGGGGGCTGATTGACCAGGCGCTCGCGGACCTGCAACCGCAGGCCCAAGGTGGCGGCCAGTGCCACGTGTTGCCCGTGTGGTATGACCTGAGTGTCGGTCCCGAGTTGACCCTGCTCAGCCAGCGCAGCGGCCTGAGTATCGACGAGGTGATCCGTCGTCACAGTGCCCATGAATACCAGGTGTTCGCCCTTGGCTTTGCGCCGGGCTTTGCCTTCATGGGGCTGGTGGATGAAATCCTCGCCACCCCACGGCTCAATACCCCGCGCAAACGCGTGGCGGCGGGCAGCGTCGGCATCGCCGAACGGCAGACCGCCGCCTACCCGGCGGTGTCGCCGGGCGGCTGGAACCTGATCGGCCGCACACCAGCCAAGCTGTTCGACCGTGAGCGTGACGGCTACAGCCTGATGCAGCCGGGCGACACGGTGCGTTTCGAGTCCGTCGATCACGCTGAATTCATCAGGCTAGGTGGCGATGACACGCCGTTGGAGGCGCAGGCATGACCCGCTTATTAATCGAAGCCAGCACGCCGCTGTGCCTGTTGCAGGACGCCGGCCGCTTTGGGGTACGCCATTTGGGTGTCACCCAGGGCGGTGCGCTGGATTGGGTGTCGATGTCCTGGGCCAACTGGCTGCTGGGCAACGCGCTGGATGCGCCGGTGGTGGAAATCACCCTGGGCGGGTTTACCGTGCAGGCCGAGGGGTATTGCTTGCTGGCCCTGGCTGGCGCGGATTTGGGGGCCTACATCGACGAGCGTGCCATCAGCCCCGGACGCAGTTTTATCCTGCAAAAGGGTCAGCGTTTGCGCTTTACCCAGCCGTTCAGCGGCGCGCGGGCCTACTTGGCGGCGCCGGGCGGGTTTGATGCGCCGCAGGTGCTGGGCAGCAGCGCCACGGTTGTGCGCGAAGAGCTGGGCGGGGTGGATGGTTTTGGCAAGGCGCTGGCCGAAGGCGGGTACCTGGCGTATTCCGGGGTGGGCGGCGCGATGAAGGTGTTGGGCGACCACGCCTTGCCGGCCAAGGCGCCGCTGGACGTGATTGTCGGCGCACAGATCGGCCAGTTCAGCGGCCAGAGCCTGTTCGATGCCTTCAACACCGAGTGGGCCTTGGACAGCCGCGCCGACCGCATGGGCATGCGCCTGCTGGGCACGCCGTTGCAGTATCAGGGGCCGTCGTTGATTTCCGAAGGGATCCCGCTGGGGGCGATCCAGGTGCCACCGGACGGGCAGCCGATTGTGTTGCTCAATGACCGGCAGACCATTGGCGGTTACCCACGCCTGGGGGCGTTGACGCCATTGTCGCTGGCACGGCTGGCGCAGTGTCTGCCGGGGGAGAAGGTACGGTTGGCGCCGATGGTGCAAGAGACGGCGCACCAGCAGCACATCGATTTCCTCCAGCGATTTTTGAACAGCTAAAAGCATCGCAGGCAAGCCAGCTCCCACAGGGGAGTGCATTCCAACTTTGAAATGCATTCCCCTGTGGGAGCTGGCTTGCCTGCGATAGCGTCAGTGAGCACACCGCCTATTTGGAAAGAAAGCGCATCCCTTCTTCCAGGCCCCGCAAGGTCAGCGGGTACATCTGGTCTTCAATCAACTCGCGCACAATTCCCGTTGACGCCGTGTAACCCCAGGTGTCCTTCGGGTACGGGTTTATCCAGATCAGCTTCTTGTACTTGGCCATGAAGCGCTGCATCCACACATAACCCGGTTCTTCATTCCAGTGCTCTACGCTGCCGCCCGCCTGGGTGATCTCGTACGGTGCCATCGACGCATCGCCGATGAAGATCACTTTGTAGTCGGCGCCGTATTTATGCAGCAGGTCCTGGGTGGAGGTGCGTTCCGAGGTGCGCCGCTGATTGTTCTTCCACACCGATTCGTACACGAAGTTGTGGAAGTAGAAATACTCCAGGTGCTTGAACTCGGTCTTGCACGCCGAGAACAGCTCTTCGCAGATCTTCACGTGGGCGTCCATCGAGCCGCCGATATCAAACAGCAGCAACAGCTTGATGGTGTTGCGCCGCTCCGGGCGCATCTGGATGTTCAGTAAACCGGCATCGCGGGCGGTGTGGTCAATGGTGCCGTCGATGTCCAGCTCGTCGGCCGCCCCCTGGCGCGCAAACTTGCGCAGGCGACGCAGGGCGATCTTGATATTGCGCGTACCCAGTTCCACCCCGTCGTCGAGGTTCTTGTACTCGCGCTGGTCCCACACCTTCACCGCCTTGCCCTGGCGCTTGCCGGCGTCACCCACGCGAATGCCTTCGGGGTTGTAGCCCCCGGAGCCAAACGGGCTGGTGCCACCGGTGCCGATCCACTTGTTGCCGCCGGCGTGGCGTTCCTTCTGTTCTTCCAGGCGCTTCTTGAATTCTTCGATCAACTTGTCGAGGCCGCCGAGGGACTGGATCTGCGCGCGTTCTTCGTCGGTCAGCGAACGTTCGAATTCCTTGCGCAGCCAGTCTTCCGGGATCAGCGCCTGCAAGTGGTCGTCGAGCTTTTCCAGGCCGTTGAAATAGGCGCCGAAGGCTCGGTCGAACTTGTCGAAATGCCGTTCGTCCTTCACCAGGATCGCCCGGGCCAAGTAATAAAACTCGTCCATGTCGGCGAAGGTCACGCGCATTTTCAGGGCGTTGATCAGGTCGAGCAGCTCGCGCACCGACACCGGCACCTTGGCGGCACGCATCTCATTGAACAGGTTGAGCAGCATCAGCGATTACCGCGACGGCTCATGAACGCCAGACGCTCCAGCAACTGCACGTCTTGCTCGTTCTTCACCAGGGCGCCGGCCAAGGGCGGGATCGCCTTGGTCGGGTCACGCTCGCGCAGCACGGCCTCGCCGATGTTGTCGGCCATCAGCAGCTTGAGCCAGTCCACCAGTTCGGAGGTGGAGGGCTTTTTCTTCAGGCCTGGTACTTTGCGTACGTCGAAGAACACGTCCAGCGCTTCGCTGACCAGGTCTTTCTTGATATCGGGGTAGTGCACATCCACGATCTTCTGCAGGGTGGTGCGGTCGGGGAAGGCGATGTAGTGGAAGAAGCAGCGGCGCAGGAAAGCGTCCGGCAGCTCTTTTTCGTTGTTGGAGGTAATGATGATGATCGGGCGTTTCTTGGCCTTGATGGTCTCGTCGATTTCGTAGACGTAGAACTCCATCTTGTCGAGTTCTTGCAGCAGGTCGTTGGGGAACTCGATGTCGGCCTTGTCGATTTCATCGATCAGCAGGATCACCCGCTCGTCGGACTCGAAGGCTTCCCAGAGCTTGCCCTTCTTCAGGTAGTTGCGCACGTCGTGCACTTTGTCCACGCCCAGTTGCGAGTCGCGCAGGCGGCTGACCGCGTCGTACTCGTACAGGCCCTGGTGGGCCTTGGTGGTGGACTTGATGTGCCAGGTGATCAGCTTGGCGCCGAAGGACTCGGCCAGTTGCTCGGCCAGCATGGTCTTGCCGGTGCCGGGCTCGCCCTTGACCAGCAGCGGCCGCTCCAGGGTGATGGCGGCGTTGACGGCCAGTTTCAGGTCATCGGTAGCCACATAGGCCTGGGTGCCTTCGAACTTCATCGGTGTTTCCTCGCATTCATCAATGCCCGGACTATACCGCGCAGCCCCGGCGACTGTGAACGCAGACGGGTTATTCAGTCTCTGAATGGCCGGTCACGCCACCCCAATTATTGTAGTGAGCGGGCTTGCCCCGCGCGGCGTCGCTCCAAACGCCCGGTTTCGCCAGCGAATGAGCGGTGTTTGGTCTGGCGTGGCGCGGGGCAAGCCCGCTCACTACAAATAATAGGGATGTCTTAGTCGGTGCTGGGCTTGGGCTGTTCGTAGCGTGCATTGAAGGCCTGGATAAAACCGTTACGCAAAATCGCCAAAAATGCAGAGAACGCGCTGACATTTTGCTGATGCACGTTGCCGCTGAGCTCCACGCGGGTGGCGAATTGGTTTTTGCTCTGGTTTTTCAGCACGGTTTCACTGGCGCCCACCACCGCCTCCCAGATCGAGCGGAAGATGTTCTTGTCTTTGTTTTCCACGTCCTGCTGCCAGTCGAACACTTCCACGTCGCGCAACAGCGGCTTGATATAGCCGGTCAGTTGGCCTTTTTCGGCCTGGGCTTCGATCACCACATCGCCGGTACCGGCCTTGAAGTCGAACTTGCCGTAGGCCGAGGCGAAGTCGTTCATGCGCTTGAGCTGCAGGTCCTTGGCGCGAAAGCGGAACTCGAAGTTTTCGAAATTGCTCAGCGGGTCAAAGGTGGCCGTGGCTTCCAGGGGCGCCTGGCCTTGCAGCAGGGCCTTGCCTTCGAAGCGGGCGTCGCGCTTACCTTTGACGTCGACCACGTTGGTCAGGTTATAGAAGCTGGCGTTAACCGCCGTGGCGTTGATGTTGACCGGTGGCTTGGAGCTGAAGTTACGAAAGGCGATCTTGCCGTCTTCGATGCGCACTTCGTCGAGGGTGACCGGCAGCAGCTTGCCCAGTTGCGCCCGCCAGTCGGTGCCCTTACCGGTCTGGGACGCCTGCTTGTTGGCGCCGCCATCGACGAAGTTCACCTCGGGGTTGATAAAACGCACCTTGGCGACCACCGCATGGTCATTGATCAGCGACGGCCAGCTCACCGCCAGGTCGATCAACGGCGCCTTGACGAACGGCACCGGTACTTTGCCATCGACCTTGGTAATCTCCAGGCCATTGATCTTGTACGCGCCGCGCCACAGCGCCAGGTCCACGTCGGCCACGCGGCCACGGTAGTCGCCCATGTCGGCAAGCTTGTCATTCAAGTAGTTGCGCACCAGATAGGGCAGGGCGAGGTCCAGGGCGACCAGCACCACCACCAGCCCGGCGACGGTCCATAGCGGCCAGCTGTAGCGACGTTTCATCGGATGTTCTCCATGCAGGTAGGCGATGGACTGCCGGGAGGTGCGCAACGTTCCTCTGACTGGACGCGTTGCAGCACGAGGCATACCCTTGGGGCCTTCCTGAAACCGCCCAATAGGATCCGTCATGAGCCGCATCTTTGCAGACAACGCGCACTCCATCGGTAACACGCCCCTGGTGCAGATCAACCGGATCGCCCCGCGTGGCGTGACCATCCTGGCCAAGATCGAAGGACGCAACCCAGGCTACTCGGTGAAGTGCCGCATTGGCGCCAACATGATCTGGGACGCGGAAAGCACCGGCAAACTCAAGCCCGGCATGACCATTGTAGAACCGACCTCGGGCAACACCGGGATTGGCCTGGCGTTTGTCGCTGCCGCCCGTGGCTACAAATTGCTGCTGACCATGCCGGCGTCCATGAGCATCGAACGGCGCAAAGTGCTCAAGGCCCTGGGCGCCGAGCTGGTGCTGACCGAGCCGGCCAAGGGCATGCCCGGTGCCATCGCCAAAGCCGCAGAAATTGTTGCCAGCGACCCGGCCACCTATTTTATGCCGGGCCAATTCGAAAACCCGGCCAACCCGGCGATCCACGAGAAAACCACTGGTCCGGAAATCTGGAACGACACCGACGGCGCGGTCGACGTGCTGGTTGCCGGTGTGGGCACGGGCGGCACCATCACTGGCGTGTCGCGTTATATCAAGCACATTGCGGGCAAGCCGATTCTCTCGGTGGCGGTCGAGCCGATCGTGTCGCCGGTGATCACCCAGGCGCTGGCCGGTGAAGAGATCAAGCCCAGCCCCCACAAGATCCAGGGCATCGGCGCCGGTTTCGTGCCAAAAAACCTGGATCTGTCGATGGTCGACCGCGTGGAGTTGGTCACCGATGACGAGTCCAAGGCCATGGCCCTGCGCTTGATGCAGGAGGAGGGGATCCTGTGCGGTATCTCCTGCGGCGCGGCGATGGCCGTGGCGGTGCGCCTGGCCGAGAAGCCGGAAATGCAGGGCAAGACCATCGTGGTGGTGCTGCCGGACTCCGGCGAGCGCTACCTGTCGAGCATGCTGTTCAGCGATTTGTTTACCGATCAAGAAAACCAGGCTTGATGTATGTCAGCGCCAATACCTTAGGCCTTCTGCATACTGGCCCAACTGTTTATCATGGCCGGCTGCTACGTCTGCTGTTGGCCAGGCGCTTATTTTCAGGAGTTGCTGCATGACCTTTTCTTTGGCCGCCAAGCTGTCAGTGCTGGCGTTGTTTATCGGCAGCACGTTGTACGTGCACCTGCGCGGCAAGGCGCGTTTGCCGATGTTGCGCCAGTTCGTCAACCATTCGGCGCTGTTCGCCCCGTATAACGCCTTGATGTACCTGTTTTCGGCCGTGCCGTCCAAGCCCTACCTGGACCGCAGCAAGTTCCCGGAACTGGATGTGCTCAAGGACAACTGGGAAGTGATCCGCGAAGAGGCCATGCACCTGTTCGACGAGGGTTACATCCGCGCGGCCGAGAAGAACAACGACGCCGGTTTCGGTTCCTTCTTCAAGAAGGGCTGGAAGCGCTTCTACCTCAAGTGGTACGACAAACCCCTGCCCTCGGCCGAGGCGCTGTGCCCGAAAACCGTGGCGTTGGTCAGCAGCATTCCCAACGTGAAAGGCGCGATGTTCGCGCTGTTGCCGGGTGGCAGCCACCTCAACCCGCACCGTGACCCGTTCGCCGGTTCCCTGCGGTATCACCTGGGGCTGTCCACGCCAAACTCCGACGACTGCCGCATCTTCGTTGATGGCCAGGTCTACGCCTGGCGCGACGGTGAAGACGTGATGTTCGACGAAACCTACGTGCACTGGGTGAAAAACGAAACCGAACAGACCCGTGTGATCCTGTTCTGCGACATCGAACGCCCCCTGAGCAACCGCCTGATGACCCGCGTCAACCGTTGGGTCAGCCAGCAACTGGGCCGCGCCACCGCGCCGCAGAACCTGGACGACGAACGTGTCGGCGGGATCAACCAGGCCTATGCCTGGAGCAAGACCTTCAGCGACAAGTTCAGTGGTGGGGTCAAGCAGTGGAAGCGCAAACACCCCAAGGCCTACCGCATTGCGCGGCCGGTGCTGGCGGTGGTGGTGCTGGTGCTGCTGTGGAAGTGGCTGTTCGGCTAATTTGAAACACAATCAAAAAATGTGGGAGCGGGCTTGCTCGCGAAAGCGGAGTGTCAGTTGATACATACTTGACTGGTCCACCGCATTCGCGAGCAAGCCCGCTCCCACATTTGGTTTTGCAGTGTTGCTTAGGAGGCGATTAGCTGGCGCAACACATAGTGCAAGATCCCGCCCGACTTGAAGTACTCCACTTCATTGAGCGTATCGATCCGGCACAAGACCTCGACCTTCTCGCGGCTGCCATCCTCCCGCGTAATCACCAGCGTCAGGTTCATCCGCGGCGCGATCTCCACGTCGGTCAGCCCAAGGATGTCGATCTTCTCCTTGCCCGTCAGCTTGAGCGTTTTGCGGTTCTGATCCAGCTTGAACTGCAACGGCAACACGCCCATGCCCACCAGGTTGGAGCGGTGAATCCGCTCGAAGCTCTCGGCGATCACCGCCTTGACCCCGAGCAGGTTGGTGCCCTTGGCCGCCCAGTCACGGCTGGAACCGGTGCCGTACTCTTGCCCTGCAACCACCACCAGCGGCGTGCCCGAGGCCTGGTATTTCATTGAGGCATCGTAGATCGCCATCTTCTCGCCGGTCGGGATGTACAGCGTATTGCCGCCTTCCTCACCGCCGAGCATTTCGTTGCGGATACGGATGTTGGCAAAGGTGCCGCGCATCATCACTTCATGGTTGCCCCGGCGTGAGCCGTAGGAGTTGAAGTCACGCGGTTCCACGCCTTGCTCACGCAGGTAGCGCCCGGCCGGGCTGTCGGTCTTGATGTTGCCGGCGGGGGAGATATGGTCGGTGGTCACTGAGTCCCCCAGCAGGGCCAGTACATTGGCACCTTTGACGTCTTTGATTTCCGGCAGCGGCCCGGCAATGTCATCAAAGAACGGCGGATGCTGGATGTAGGTGGAATCCTTCTGCCACACGTAAGTCGCCGCCTGCGGCACTTCAATGGCCTGCCACTGCTCGTCACCAGCAAACACCTCGGCGTATTCCTTGTGGAACATGCCGGTGCTGACCTGGGCCACGGCGTCGGCAATTTCCTTACTGCTTGGCCAGATGTCCTTGAGGTACACCGGCTTGCCGTCCTTGCCTTCGCCCAGCGGTTCGCTGCTGATATCGATACGCACCGTACCGGCCAGCGCATAAGCGACCACCAGCGGTGGCGAAGCCAGCCAGTTGGTTTTCACCAGCGGGTGCACGCGGCCTTCGAAGTTGCGGTTGCCGGAGAGTACCGAGGCCACCGCGAGGTCGGCCTTCTGAATGGCTTTTTCAATCGGTTCGGGCAACGGCCCGGAGTTGCCGATGCAGGTGGTGCAGCCATAGCCCACCAGGTCGAAACCGAGTTGATCGAGGTAGGGGGTCAGGCCTGCGGCCTTGTAGTAGTCGGTGACCACTTTGGAGCCGGGCGCCAACGAGGTTTTCACCCACGGCTTGCGGGTCAGGCCTTTTTCCACGGCCTTCTTCGCCACCAGCCCGGCCGCCATCATCACGCTGGGGTTCGACGTGTTGGTGCACGAGGTGATCGCCGCGATCACCACCGCGCCGTTTTTCAGGCGATAGGTGTGGCCGTCGTATTCATAGTCGGTTTCGCCCACCAGGTCGGCATTGCCCACGGCAACACCGCCACCGCCTTCACTTTCCAGGCGGCCTTCTTCCTTGCTGGCGGGTTTGAATTGCAGGTCGAGAAAGTCACTGAACGCCTGGCCCACATTCGGCAGCGCCACGCGGTCTTGCGGGCGCTTCGGCCCGGCCAGGCTGGCTTCGACGCTGCCCATGTCCAGGGCCAGGCTGTCGGTGAACACCGGTTCCTGGCCCGCGTTGCGCCACAGGCCCTGGGCCTTGGTGTAGGCCTCTACCAGCTGGACGGTTTCGGCAGGGCGGCCGGACAAGCGCAAGTAGTCCAGCGTCACTTCATCCACCGGGAAAAAGCCGCAGGTGGCGCCATATTCCGGGGCCATGTTGGCGATGGTGGCGCGGTCGGCCAACGGCAAATCGGCTAGGCCGTCGCCATAGAACTCGACGAATTTACCCACCACGCCTTTCTTGCGCAGCATCTGGGTGACGGTCAGCACCAGGTCGGTGGCGGTGATGCCTTCTTTCAGTTTGCCGGTGAGCTTGAAGCCGATCACTTCCGGGATCAGCATCGACACCGGCTGGCCGAGCATGGCCGCTTCCGCTTCGATACCGCCCACGCCCCAGCCCAGCACGCCCAGGCCGTTGATCATGGTGGTGTGGGAGTCGGTGCCTACCAAGGTGTCGGGGAAGGCGTAGGTGCGACCGTCTTCGTCCTTGGTCCACACGGTGCGGCCCAGGTATTCGAGGTTGACCTGGTGGCAGATGCCGGTGCCCGGTGGCACTACGCTGAAGTTGTCGAAGGCGCTCTGGCCCCAGCGCAGGAAGGCGTAGCGTTCGCCGTTGCGCTGCATCTCGATGTCGACGTTCTGCTCGAAGGCGCTGGTACTGCCGAACTTGTCGACCATCACCGAGTGGTCGATCACCAGGTCCACGGGTGACAGCGGGTTGATGCGCTGCGGGTCGCCCCCGGCCTTGGCCACGGCGGCACGCATGGCGGCCAGGTCGACCACGGCGGGCACGCCAGTAAAGTCTTGCATCAGCACGCGGGCAGGGCGGTATTGGATCTCGCGGTCGGACTGGCGCTCTTTGAGCCAGGCGGCGATGGCCTTGAGGTCGGCGCCGGTGACGGTTTTGTTGTCTTCCCAGCGCAGCAGGTTTTCCAGCAGCACCTTGAGGGACATCGGCAGCTTGTCCAGGTCACCCAGGCTCTTTGCGGCTTCGGGCAGGCTGAAGTAGTGGTAGGTTTTACTGTCTATTTGCAGGGTCTTAAGGGTTCTCAGGCTATCAAGCGATGACATGACACGACTCCTTATGGTCCGCACGGCTACGGACCTGACGGGACGAACAGAGCTATCAACTTAGCCCTGTTTTCATTAGCAGGCTAATAACTGGACTCTATCGTTGAGTCCAAGGTTCCGAAGTCCGTTATCATGCGCGGGTTTTCATGACAGGCATTGCGACAGCGCAAGGTCGGTTGATTCACTTGGAGAGTTGATGAACACCCTTTTTATGCACTGCCGCCCGGGTTTTGAAGGCGAAGTCTGTTCCGAAATCGCGGAGCACGCCGCGCGCCTGAACGTTTCCGGCTACGCCAAGGCCAAGACCGGCAGCGCCTGCGCCGAATTCGTCTGCACCGAAGAAGACGGCGCCCAGCGCCTGATGCACGGCCAGCGTTTTGCCGAGCTGATCTTTCCACGGCAATGGGCGCGCGGGGTGTTCATCGACCTGCCGGAAACCGACCGCATCAGCGTGATTCTTGCCCACCTGCGCGAATTCCCGGTGTGCGGCAGCCTGTGGCTGGAAATGGTCGACACCAACGACGGCAAAGAGCTGTCGAACTTCTGCAAGAAGTTCGAAGTGCACCTGCGCAAAGCCCTGCTCAACGCCGGCAAGCTGGTGGACGACCCGAGCAAGCCACGCCTGCTGCTGACCTTCAAGAGCGGCCGCGAAGTGTTCATGGGCCTGGCCGAGTCGAACAACTCGGCGATGTGGCCGATGGGCATCCCGCGCCTCAAATTCCCCCGTGAAGCGCCGAGCCGCTCGACCCTCAAGCTGGAAGAGGCCTGGCACCACTTCATCCCTCGCGACCAATGGGATGAGCGCTTGCACGGCGACATGACCGGCGTCGACCTCGGCGCCGCGCCGGGCGGTTGGACCTGGCAGCTGGTCAATCGCGGCATGCTGGTGACCGCCATCGACAACGGCCCCATGGCCGAAAGCCTGATGGACACCGGCCTGGTGCAGCACCTGATGGCCGACGGCTTCACCTTCGTGCCCAAGCAGCCAGTGGACTGGATGGTCTGCGATATCGTAGAGAAGCCGGCCCGTAACGCCGCGCTGCTGGAAACCTGGATCGGGGAAGGGCATTGCCGCGAAGCCGTGGTGAACCTGAAATTGCCGATGAAGCAGCGTTATGCCGAAGTGAAGCGCTTGTTGGAACGCATCGAAGAAGGCTTCAAGGCCCGCGGCATTCGTGTGGAGATTGGCTGCAAGCAGCTGTACCACGACCGTGAGGAAGTGACCTGCCATCTGCGTCGGCTTGAAAGTGCGAAGAACCCCAAAAAGCACTGATATCAAATGTGGGAGCGGGCTTGCCCGCGATAGCGGTATATAACAGTCGAAATTTATGTTGAATGTGCCCCTATCGCGGGCAAGCCCGCTCCCACAGAAGAGCGGGACTGTTTCAGGAGTGACTATGAGTATTGACCTACCCGTCGACGCCACCCTCGACGCCACCGGCCTCAACTGTCCGGAACCGGTGATGATGCTGCACCAGCACATCCGTGACCTGCCGCCAGGCGGCTTGCTCAAGGTGATCGCCACCGACCCGTCGACCCGCCGCGATATTCCCAAGTTTTGCGTGTTCCTGGACCACGAGCTGGTGGATCAGCAGGAGCAGGCGGGTACGTACCTGTACTGGATTCGCAAGAAGCTCGCCTGAACCTTGTAGGAGCCCGGCTTGCCGGCGATGGCGATTTCAAAGACGCCATCGCCGGCAAGCCGGGCTCCTACAGGGAGCGATAAGCGCTGATGAGGCGTCAGGCGTGCGCTGGCTCCAGGCGAATCCGCCGACGCGCGCTGCGTGCCAGGCGAATCACCAGCATCGCCGCTGCGCAACTCAGGCCCACGATCAACCCCTGCCACAGGCCGCTCGGCCCGCTGGCGGCGCCCAGCCAATCGGTCAGGCCCAGGGCGTAACCCACCGGCAATCCCACGCCCCAGTACGCGAACAGCGTCAGCACCATGGTCACCCGTGTGTCCTGGTAGCCCCGCAGGGCGCCGGCAGCGGTCACCTGGATCGCGTCAGAGAACTGGAACAGCGCCGCAAACACAATCAGCATCGACGCCACGTGGATCACCAGCGGGTCCGGGGTGTAGATCGCCGCGATCTGCTCGCGAAACAGCAGCATCAGGCTGCAGGACAGGCAGGCGTAGGTGAGCGCCGTGCCCATGCCGACCCCGGCTGCGAAGCGCGCTTGGCGCGGTTCGCCACGCCCGAGTGCCTGCCCTACGCGCACCGTGACGGCCATGCTCAGGGAGTAGGGGATCATGAACACCAGCGAGCTGAAGTTCAGTGCGATCTGGTGCCCGGCCACCACGTTGGCGCCCAGGCTGCCGATCAACAGTGCGATGACCGCAAAGATGCTCGACTCGGCAAAGACCGCAATGCCGATGGGCAGGCCAATGCTCAGCACGCGCTTGATCACTGCCCATTGCGGCCAGTCGAAACGCTTGAACAGTTCACTGCTCTGGTAGGCCGGGGCCCAGCGGGTCCAGGCGGCCAGGCCGAGCATCATCACCCACATCACAATCGCCGTGGCCCAGCCACAGCCCACGCCACCCATGGCTGGCACGCCGAAGTGGCCGTAGATGAACACGTAGTTGAGCGGGATGTTCAGCGCCAACCCGCACAGGCCCATGACCATGCTTGGTCGCGTGCGGCCCAGGCCATCGCTGAAGCAGCGCAACACGTAATACAGGGCGATGGCCGGCATGCCGGACGCGATGCCATGCAGGTAAGCCATGCACGGCTTTATCAGCTCGGGGTCGACGTTCATGGCGTGCAGGATCGGTTCGGCGCTGATCAGCATCAACAACGCGGTCACCCCCACGACCAACGCCAGCCACAAGGATTGGCGCACCAACGGCCCGATCTCGTTGAACGTGCCCGCGCCGAAGCGCTGGGCGACCTTGGGCGTGGTGGCCAGCAAGGTGCCGGTCATCAGCAGGTAGACCGGAATCCAGATCGAGTTGCCCAGGGCCACCGCCGCCAGGTCACGCGGGCTCACGCGCCCGGCCATCACCGCATCCACAAAACCCATGGCCGTGGTCGCCAGTTGGCCGATCATGATGGGCAGGGCCAGGGTCAGCAGGCTGCGTACCTCGCGGCTGACGCGGGCGGGGCGGGAGAGGGCGGTGGTGGCGATGTTCACGTACAGATGTCCGGTCAATAGAAGCGCAAGGACCGCGAAGTCTACGCTTTGACGCACCGGTCAGGAAAAAACCTGTGTTAGGGATTTGTAAGCAAGCCTCCGTGCACCACTATCCCCTGTGGGAGCGGGCTTGCTCGCGAAGGCGGAGTGTCAGTTAAAGACATGTTGGCTGATACACCGCCTTCGCGAGCAAGCCCGCTCCCACACAAAGCTTCATGCGCCTGGCATCTGCGGTGTTACGCAGGTCGCATCCCTGTACACTGCGAGTCCGCGAAAGGAGCCTGCCATGTTGATTGTTGCCGACGAAAATATCCCGCTGCTCGATGCATTCTTCGAAGGGTTTGGCGAGATTCGCCGAGTGCCCGGCCGGTCCATCGACCGCGCCACGGTCGAGCAGGCCGACGTGCTGCTGGTGCGCTCGGTGACCAACGTCAACCGCGCCTTGCTGGACGGGACCCGCGTGCGTTTTGTCGGCACCTGCACCATCGGCACCGATCACCTGGACCTCGACTACTTCCAACAGGCTGGCATCCAGTGGTCCAGCGCCCCCGGCTGCAACGCGCGGGGCGTGGTGGACTATGTGCTGGGCAGCTTGCAGACCCTGGCAGAAATCGAGGGGGCCGACCTCAACACACGGACTTACGGGGTGGTCGGTGCCGGTGAAGTCGGCGGGCGTCTGGTCAAGGTGCTCAAGGGCCTGGGCTGGAACGTGCTCGTGTGTGACCCGCCGCGCCAGATCGCCGAAGACGGCGATTATGTGAGCCTGCAGCAGATCATCGAACAGTGCGACGTGATCAGCCTGCACACGCCTCTGACCAAGTCCGGCAACGGCTCCACCTGGCACCTGTTCGACCGCCAGCGCCTCAACGCACTCAAGCCCGGCACCTGGCTGATCAATGCCAGCCGGGGCCCGGTGGTGGATAACGCCGCCCTGCGAGAGGTGTTGCTGGAGCGCGAGGACCTGCAAGCGGTGCTGGACGTGTGGGAAGGCGAGCCTGAAGTGGACGTCGACCTGGCTGACCTGTGTGTGCTGGCCACGCCGCACATCGCCGGTTACAGCCTGGACGGCAAACAGCGCGGCACTGCACAGATTTATCAGGCGTTCTGTGCGCACCTGGGCCAGGAACCCAGCCTCCAACTGAGCGACTTGCTGCCGCCACCTTGGCTGGCCGAAGTGCACTTGAATGCCGCCACCGACCCAGCCTGGGCATTGGCCACCTTGTGCCGCAGCGTGTACGACCCGCGCCGGGATGATGCGGATTTCCGCCGCAGCCTTGTGGGTACCGTGGAAGAACAGCGCAAGGCGTTTGACCTGCTGCGCAAGCACTATCCGGAGCGCCGCGAGATCGACGGCTTGAAGGTGCGCATCAATGGGGAGTCCGCTGTGCTGTCGTCGATCGTCTCTGCCCTGGGCGCTGAATTGCTCTGACCAGCACGTAATGCGCTCACTGTAGGAGCCGGCTTGCCGGCGATGGCGTGCTTACGGTTGCCATCGCCGACAAGCCTGCTCCTACAGGGGGCATAAAAAAACCGGCCACCAGGGCCGGTCTTGAAAGAGCTTGGGCACGTTAGCCTTGCTGGGCAGGCTTGACCAGTCGCTGTTCCAGCTCGCGGCATGCTTGCTGGATCATCTCTTCGGTAATCTGCACTTCCCGGCCTTGGGCGTCGATCACGGAGCAAGGCAACTGCTGCGGCTGGCGGATCACTTCAATCTTGGCATCGCTGCTATTTTGCAAGGTCATGGCCTGTCTCCTCATCAGGTTGTGTACCTACCTTAAAACCCCCGCGTGACCGAGCTGTTACAACTCCATACACAATCAGCGGTTCGAACACCCAGTCCACCAGAAACCGATACAAATTTCCAGACGGGCATTAGACCGATAGCCTCTAGGGGTCAGCATCGGCGGGCATAATTAACCTGACTCATTGTTATTTACTCAAGTTCCCCCAATGTAGGCTTACAGGTTCCTCATTGGTGATGCCCTCCATGTTCTCAGTCCGTCAACGTCGTGCGATTCGCCTGGCCAGCCGCTTCATTGCACCCTACCGCTGGCACGCCCTCGGTGCCCTGTTGGCGCTCATCGTGACGGCGGGTATTACCTTGTCCATGGGGCAGGGTATCCGTTTGTTGGTGGACCAGGGGTTCATGACCCAGTCGCCGCATTTGCTCAACCAGTCCATCGGGCTGTTCATGATCCTGGTGTTCGGCCTGGCCGTGGGCACGTTTGCGCGGTTCTATCTGGTGTCGTGGATCGGCGAGCGGGTGGTGGCGGATATCCGGCGGCAGGTGTTCAACCATCTCATCTACCTGCACCCGGGTTTCTATGAGAACAACCGCAGCTCGGAGATCCAGTCGCGATTGACCACCGACACCACCTTGCTGCAGTCGGTGATCGGGTCGTCGCTGTCGTTGTTCCTGCGCAATGGCTTGATGGTGCTGGGGGGCATCGTGCTGCTGTTCGTCACCAACCCCAAGCTCACCAGCATTGTGGTGGTGGCGCTGCCGCTGGTGCTGGCGCCGATCCTGATCTTCGGCCGTCGTGTGCGCAGCCTGTCACGCCTGAGCCAGGACCGTATCGCCGATGTAGGCAGCTATGTGTCCGAGACCCTTGGCCAGATCAAGACCGTGCAGGCCTACAACCATCAGGTGCAGGACGAGCAACGTTTCGCCGTGACGGTGGAAGATGCGTTCAGCACCGCGCGCCAGCGCATCTTCCAGCGCGCCTGGTTGATCACCCTGGTGATCATGCTGGTGCTGGGGGCTGTGGGCGTGATGCTGTGGGTGGGCGGCATGGATGTCATCGGTGGGCGCATTTCTGCTGGCGAACTGGCCGCGTTCGTGTTCTACAGCTTGATCGTGGGGGCCTCCGTGGGCACTTTGAGTGAAGTACTCGGCGAGTTGCAGCGCGCAGCAGGCGCCGCGGAGCGAATCGGCGAGCTGTTGCAATCGAGCAACGAGATCACAGCCCCCGCCACCGGTACCGTGCCGCTGCCGGAGCGCGTCAGCGGCCGTATGGAACTGCAGGACCTGCGCTTTTCCTACCCGTCACGGCCGGACAGCTACGCGATCGACGGCTTGAACCTGACCATCAACCCAGGCGAAACCCTGGCGCTGGTAGGGCCGTCCGGGGCGGGTAAATCGACGATCTTCGACCTGCTGCTGCGTTTCTACGACCCCCAGCAGGGCCGTATCTTGCTGGAAGGCCAGCCGTTGACCGAGCTTGATCCGATGGACCTGCGCCGCCACTTTGCCCTGGTGTCCCAGAGCCCGGCGCTGTTCTATGGCAGCGTCGAGGAGAACATCCGCTACGGCAACCCGACGGCCACCCTGGAACAGGTGCAGGCAGCGGCGCGCATCGCCCACGCCCATGATTTCATCCTGCAAATGCCCGACGGCTACCAGACCCATCTGGGCGATGGCGGCATGGGCCTGTCCGGTGGTCAGCGCCAACGCCTGGCCATCGCCCGTGCGTTGCTGGTGGATGCGCCGATCCTGCTGCTGGATGAGGCGACCAGCGCTTTGGACGCTCAGAGTGAACACCTGATCCAGCAAGCGTTGCCGCAACTGATGCAAGGGCGCACCACGTTGGTGATTGCCCATCGCCTGGCGACAGTGAAGCACGCCGACCGGATTGCAGTGATGGACCAGGGCAAGCTGGTGGCGGTGGGCACGCATCAGCAGTTGATTGCGAGCAACCCGTTGTATGCGCGGTTGGCGGCGTTGCAGTTCAGTGATGGAGTGGAAGAACACATCTCTCACTGATTGATCACCCATAAAAAATGCCCGCATCGTTCAATGCGGGCATTTTTGTGTCTGGGCTACGCCTTACTGATCGTCAAAATACCGCTCATGCCAATCCACCAACGGCTGCGGCGAATTGAGCTTCTGCCCGTAGATCACCGAATAAGACAGCACGTTCTGCACGTATTGGCGGGTTTCGTCGAACGGAATGCTCTCCACCCATACGTCGAAACTCAGGTGGTCGGCACCGCGCAGCCATTGGCGCACGCGGCCGGGGCCGGCGTTGTAGGCGGCGGAGGCGAGCACGCGGTTGCCGTTGAACTGGCTGTGCACCTGGCTGAGGTAGGCGGCGCCGAGCTGGATGTTCTTGTCCGGGTCGAGTACCTGAGCCGGGGAGGCCAGGGGGATGCTGAACTTGCGTGCGGTTTCCTTGGCGGTGCCGGGCATCAGTTGCATCAGGCCGCTGGCGCCTACGCCGGAGCGGGCGTCGTCCATGAAGGCGCTTTCCTGGCGCGTGATGGCAAATACCCAGCTGGAATGCAGGCCACGCACCTTGGCTTCACGCACCAGGGTGTCGCGGTGGGCCATCGGGAAACGGATGTCCAGGTCATCCCAGTACTGCGCCTGGCTGATGGTACGGATCGCCGGGAAGTACCACTTCATGTCGTAGGCCAGCTTGGCCTGGGCGACCATCTCATCGCGGTTGAAATGACGGCTGACGTGGTACCACTCGCGGCGGCCATCCACTACTTGGCCACGGGCGTAGAACTCCAGGGCGCGGCGCACGCCAGGAGTGTTGCGCACCTTATTCATCAGGGCCTGGCTCATGACCAGCGGCTTGTTGGTCAGCTGGTACGGCGATTTGGAGCGGTCGGCGGCGAGGAAGCCATAGAAGTCCCGTTCCTTGGCCACGTTTTTGTACAGCACCAGGGCTTGTGGGTTTTTCGGTTCGGCCAGTTCCAGGCTACGGGCCTGCCAGTAGCGCCAGCGGTTGGTGGTGGCCAGGTCCTGTGGGAGCTTGCGGGTCAACTGGTAGGCATCTTCCCAACGGGCCAGGCGCAAGAGCAGGCGCAGGCGCCATTCGGACACGGTGTTGTCACGCAGTTCCGGGTCGTACTGGGTCATCACGTCCAAGGCGCGGGGGTCATAGCGACGGGCCAGGGTCAGGCCGATTTCCCGGGCGATCGACACTTTTTCGTCACGGGAGAAGTGCATGCTGCTGGCGTAGCCGTCGAGCAGGGCCATGGCCTTGTCCGGGTCCTGGCGCGCCAGGCGGCGCAGGCCCAGGCCCACGGCGTCGGACATGGCCTCGTTGGCCGGCAGGAAACGCGACGGGTCGCCGAGCAGGTTGGGATTCTGCGCCACGTCCACCATCAGGCGGCCTTGGGCGCCGAGGGTCGGCAGGGTTTTCACCAGGCTGTTGGCCAGTGCGTAGTTGCGCGCTTCGGCAGCGAGCTTGGCGCGGTCCCAGATTTTCTGTTCGGTGAGCTGGCCATCAGCGGCCCATTGACCGAAGGTGGCGTCGCAGGCGGCCGGTTGGGATTTGCCGGTGAGCCAGAGTTTTTCGGTGTTTTTGTAGCCTTCGGCTTTCAAGTTGTGGGTGAGCTGGTACTGAGCGTGAAGGCAGTCCAGCTCGACGAAATTGAGCTTGGCGTCGTAGTACTTTTCAAAGGTCTTCCAATCGCCACGGTCGGATAACCAACGCAGCCAGCGCAGCTTCATCCAGTTGGCCTGGGGCAGGTCGCCGTTCTTGGCGAGGAATTGTTCGATTTCCTCGTTGCTCGCGGTTTTCAGGCGGGCAGTCAGCTCGTCGTAGGCCAGGTACGGCGTGAGCGGGTAGTCGGCCAAGGCGGCGCTGTATTGCATGTAGGGGCCGCTGTCGCCTTTGGCCAAAGCGCGTTTGGCTTCATCGTAATATTGACGTTGGGTGGTGAGGTCCACGGCCTGGGCGGATTGAACGGCGGTGGCGGAAAGAATCAGACAAGACAAAAAATTGAAAAGGCGACTGCGCATGAGACGTCCGTGCAGAGAAATCACGACTAGCACCGGCACCGCCGACACTGATTGCCCCTAGCTTAGCCTTTTGCCCGACGCGTGCGAAAGCTTTGCCGGCCGGTTCGTTCAGCTTGATGGGAAATGTCCTACAGAACATGTCGCCCATGAAAATGCTGGCCGCATCCCACCCTCAACTCAGGTAGAATGCGCGCCCAGTTTTTGGAGAAGCGTATGACCCTGCTCAAATTCAGCGATGTGTCCCTTGCTTTCGGCGCTATGCCGTTGTTGGACAAGGTGTCCTGGCAGATCGCCCGTGGTGAGCGGGTGTGCATCATCGGCCGCAACGGCACCGGCAAGTCCAGCATGATGAAGCTGGTCAAAGGCGACCAGAAGCCCGATGACGGCTCTGTGTGGCGCGCGCCGGGCCTCAAGATCGGCGAGTTGCCGCAAGAATTGCCGGTGGCCGACGGACGGACCGTGTTCGACGTGGTTGCCGAAGGCCTCGACGGTGTCGGCGCCTTGCTCGCCGAATACCATCACCTGGCGCAGCACTGCGTCACCGAGGAAGACCTGGACAAGCTGATGCACGTCCAGCAGGACCTCGAAGCCCGCGACGGCTGGCGCCTGCAGCAACTGGTGGACAGCACCCTGAGCCGCCTGCAACTGCCGGCCGACAAGACCCTCGCCGAGTTGTCCGGTGGCTGGCGCCGCCGTGTGCTGCTGGCCCAGGCCCTGGTGTCCGAGCCGGACCTGCTGCTGCTCGACGAACCGACCAACCACCTGGACATCGGCGCGATCGCCTGGTTGGAAGAAGCCCTCAAGGACTTCCAGGGCGCCGTGCTGTTCATCACGCACGACCGTTCCTTCCTGCAGAACCTGGCCACGCGCATCCTCGAACTGGATCGCGGCGGCTTGATCGACTGGAACGGCGACTACGCCAGCTTCCTGGTGCACAAAGAGGCCGCGCTGGCCGCTGAAGAAACCGCCAATGCCCTGTTCGACAAGAAACTGGCCCAGGAAGAAGTCTGGATCCGCCAGGGCATCAAGGCCCGTCGCACCCGTAACGAGGGCCGTGTACGTGCCCTGAAAGCCCTGCGGGTTGAGCGCAGCGAGCGCCGCGAGCGTACCGGCAAGGCGAATATCCAGCTGGATACCGCCGAGAAGTCGGGCAAGCAAGTGATGGTGCTGGAAAACGTCAGCTTCCATCACCCGGACGGCCCGTTCCTGATCAAGGACTTCTCCATGGTCCTGCAGCGCGGCGATCGCATTGGCTTGCTGGGCGCCAACGGCACCGGCAAGACCACCTTGCTCAAGCTGATGCTCAGTGGCCTGCAACCGACCAGCGGCAAGGTCGAGGAGGGCACCAAGATCGACGTGGCCTACTTCGACCAGTTGCGCCATCAACTGGACCTGGAAAAGACCGTGATCGACAACGTCGCCGAAGGCCGCGACTTTATCGACATCGACGGCCAGAGCCGCCACGTGCTCAGCTACCTGGGCGACTTCCTGTTCAGTCCGCAGCGTGCACGGACGCCGGTGAAAGCCTTGTCCGGTGGCGAGCGTGCGCGCCTGTTGCTGGCCAAGCTGTTCAGCAAGCCGGCCAACCTGCTGGTCCTCGACGAACCGACCAACGACCTCGACGTGGAAACCCTTGAATTGCTGGAGGAGGTGCTGCTGACCTTCAACGGTACCGTGTTGATGGTGAGCCACGACCGGGCATTCCTCGACAACGTGGTGACCAGCACTCTGGTCTTCGAAGGTGAAGGCAAGGTGCGTGAATACGTGGGCGGTTATCAGGACTGGCTGCGCCAGGGTGGTTCGCCGCGCCTGTTGGGCGTCACCGAAAGCAAATCCGGCAAGGCCGATTTGAACTCGGCAGTGGTGGCTCCGGTGGCTGCTGCGCCGGCTCCGGTTGCAGAAGCCGCGCCGGCTGGCAAGAAAAAGCTCAGCTACAAGCTGCAGCGCGAGCTGGAAGCCTTGCCGGGCGATATCGACGCCAAGGAGCAGCAGATTGCTGCGGTAGAAGCCGAAATGGCTGACGCGGGTTTCTACCTGCGTCCTGCGGCGGAAACTGCCAAGGTGATTGCTTCCCTGGAGACGTTGAACCAGGAGTTGGAAGCGCTGGTGGAGCGTTGGGCTGAGCTGGATGCCTGATTGATTCCAGTGCATTAAAAAAGCCCGGCGTTCATTCGTATGAACGCCGGGCTTTTTATATGAAACGCGATCAAAAAAATGTGGGAGCTTGGTAGGGCTTAAGGGGCCTTGACCAGCTTGACGGCCAGCACATCACACGGTGCGCCGTGCAATACGTCATTGGCGGTAGAGCCCAGCAGCAGCGCCAGACCATGGCGGCCGTGGCTGCCGACCACGATCAGGTCGCAAGCTTTTTCCTTGGCCAGGTGGTGGATTTCCTGACGCGGTTGGCCGTAAGTCAGGTGGCAGTCATCCTTTTTCAGGTGCGGGTATTTGAGAATCAAACGGTCAAGGCGCTCTTTGGCCTGGTCGAATTGTTGTTGCTGCAACTGGGAAAGATCCATCGGCACGTCACCCCCAAAGGCCATGGCCATGGGCTCGACGATATGCACCAGCGACAGTATGGCGCCATTGGCGATTGCGGATTCCTGCGCGCGCTTGATCACTGGGTCGCACTCTTCGGTCAGGTCGACAGCGACCAGAATATGTTGGTAGGGCATGAGGCGTTCCTCCAGAGGGACTGCAATAAGTTCAGTATGGCTGCTTTCAAGCGGATGGGGTTGCGTCAGATCAAATCCGCTCATCTAGAAATTCGGGAGTACACATATGACGGTCTGGATAGTGGTGTCAATCCTTGTGGTGGTTCTGAGCCCCTTGGCATGGCTGCGCCCGTCGCGCCATCAGAGCGGGCGCATGGCCTTGCGCATGGAAGCCCGCCGCATCGGCCTGGCCATGCAATTGGCGCCCCAGGAGTGGCCGCACTGGCTCAAGCAGGAGCCGCCCAGCCCGTGTGCGCAGTACTGCCGGCCACGACGGGGCAGCACGCCGGCGATCTGGAGTTACTGGCAGCTGGAGCCAGGGGTGTGGGTCAACCAATGGCGCGAAGTCTGCGTGGACGAGAAGTTGTTGCCGCATTTTGCAACGCTGCCGGCCAACGTCTACAAGGTCGAGGCCGATAAGCAAATGATTGCCCTGTATTGGGGGGAGAAGGGCGAGGCGAGCGTGTTGAAGGACATCGATACCTTGCTCAGGGCCCTGGCCTGATACGGACACTGGCGGCCTGGAATAACCCCCTGTAGGAGCCCGCCGATCCTGGGGAAACGGCGGGCAATAAAAAGCCCGACATCATCATCGGGCTGGAGTTGGCCAGGCAGGCCGGTAAATCTGTGTTTCACGCGTCGGATGTTCATCACGGCGCGCTACGGTTGCGGCTAGCCTAGCCGGATATCTCGTTCTGTACAGCCTTTTCCCACATCTTTTCCATTATTGATTTCGTGAATATTTGAATATTGACGAGGCGCGGGCCTATGGTTGGGGTTCTGAAATGACTGGAAAGTCGCGTTTTTCCTAGCCTTTGGAGCGATTGACAATTGCCCGGAATTGGATGAAGGTGGCGTACCCAAATCAAACGGGCGTATGAATTGAGCGTTTGTCTGTCAGACTGCTCATACAGAACCCCGACTATCGCATTGGCGGGTGTGCCTGGCGGATTGGCGTGAACATTGACCAAATCATCAATGTCCAACCAGAGGCCAGCGTCCAGTGTGTACTGTTCAGCTTCCATATCGTGGAGATCAGTTGATGATTTACGAAGGTAAAGCCATCACGGTTAAGGCTCTTGAAAGTGGCATCGTCGAATTGAAATTCGACCTCAAGGGTGAGTCCGTCAACAAGTTCAACCGTCTAACCCTGAACGAACTGCGTCAGGCCGTAGACACCATCAAAGCAGATGCTTCGGTCAAGGGCGTGATCGTCTCCAGCGGCAAGGACGTGTTCATCGTCGGCGCTGACATCACCGAATTCGTCGACAACTTCAAGCTGCCCGATGCCGAGCTGGTGGCTGGCAACCTCGAAGCCAACAAGATTTTCAGCGATTTCGAAGACCTCAACGTACCCACCGTCGCCGCGATCAACGGCATCGCGTTGGGTGGCGGCCTGGAAATGTGCCTGGCAGCCGACTTCCGCGTGATGTCGGCCACGGCCAAGATCGGCCTGCCTGAAGTCAAGCTGGGCATCTACCCAGGTTTCGGCGGCACCGTGCGCCTGCCGCGCCTGATCGGTGCCGACAACGCCATCGAGTGGATTGCCGCCGGCAAGGAAAACAAGGCTGAAGATGCACTGAAAGTCGGTGCTGTCGACGCTGTGGTTGCTCCGGACAAGCTGGCCGAAGCCGCACTGAACCTGATCAAGGGCGCCATCAGCGGCGAATTTGACTACAAGGCCAAGCGCCAGCCGAAGCTGGAAAAGCTCAAGCTCAACGCCATCGAACAAATGATGTCGTTCGAAACCGCCAAAGGTTTCGTGGCAGGCCAGGCCGGCCCGAACTACCCGGCGCCGGTTGAAGCGATCAAGGCCATCCAGAAAGCTGCGAACTTCGGTCGCGACAAAGCCCTGGAAGTGGAAGCTGCTGGTTTCGTCAAACTGGCGAAAACCTCCGCTGCCCAGAGCCTGATTGGCCTGTTCCTGAACGATCAGGAACTGAAGAAAAAGGCCAAGGCCTACGACGAAATCGCCCGCGACGTGAAACAGGCTGCCGTACTCGGCGCCGGTATCATGGGCGGCGGTATCGCCTACCAGTCGGCGTCCAAAGGCACGCCGATCCTGATGAAAGACATCAACGAGCACGGCATCGAGCAAGGCCTGGCGGAAGCCGCCAAGCTGCTGGTCGGCCGCGTGGACAAAGGTCGCATGACCGCCGCGAAGATGGCTGAAGTGCTTAACGGTATTCGTCCTACGCTGTCCTACGGCGATTTCGGCCACGTCGACCTGGTGGTCGAAGCGGTTGTCGAGAATCCGAAGGTCAAACAGGCCGTACTGGCTGAAGTGGAAGCCCAGGTCAAAGACGACACTATCCTGGCTTCGAACACCTCGACCATTTCCATCTCGCTGCTGGCCAAGGCCCTCAAGCGTCCGGAAAACTTCGTCGGCATGCACTTCTTCAACCCCGTGCACATGATGCCGCTGGTGGAAGTGATCCGTGGCGAGAAGTCCAGCGAGCTGGCTGTTGCCACCACCGTTGCCTACGCCAAGAAAATGGGCAAGAACCCGATCGTGGTCAATGACTGCCCGGGCTTCCTGGTCAACCGCGTGCTGTTCCCGTACTTCGGCGGTTTCGCCAAGTTGGTCAGCGCCGGTGTGGACTTCGTGCGCATCGACAAGGTCATGGAAAAATTCGGCTGGCCAATGGGCCCGGCGTACCTGATGGACGTGGTCGGTATCGACACCGGTCACCATGGGCGCGACGTGATGGCTGAAGGCTTCCCGGACCGCATGAAAGACGACCGCCGCTCGGCGATCGACGCGCTGTACGAAGCCAAGCGCCTGGGCCAGAAGAACGGCAAGGGCTTCTACGCCTACGAGGCCGACAAGAAGGGCAAGCAGAAGAAAGTGGCCGATCCATCGGTTCACGAAGTACTCGCGCCTGTCATCTACGAGCAGCGTGAGGTGTCGGACGAAGACATCATCAACTGGATGATGATCGCCCTGTGCCTGGAAACCGTGCGCTGCCTGGAAGATGGCATCGTTGAAACCGCCGCCGAAGCCGACATGGGCCTGGTGTACGGTATTGGTTTCCCTCCATTCCGTGGTGGTGCGCTGCGTTACATCGATTCGATCGGTGTGGCCGAGTTCGTTGCCCTGGCTGATCAATACGCTGATTTGGGCCCGCTGTACCACCCGACTGCGAAGCTGCGTGAAATGGCCAAGAACGGCCAGAGCTTCTTCGGTTAAGCGCCCAAACGACTAGAGCGAGACTATTTATGAGCTTGAATCCAAGAGACGTCGTGATTGTGGACTTCGGCCGCACTCCGATGGGCCGCTCCAAGGGCGGCATGCACCGCAACACCCGCGCCGAAGACATGTCGGCGCACCTGATCAGCAAAGTGCTGGAACGCAACACCAAGGTCGACCCTAACGAAGTCGAGGACGTGATCTGGGGCTGCGTCAACCAGACCCTGGAGCAGGGCTGGAACATCGCGCGCATGGCGTCGCTGATGACCCAGATCCCGCACACGGCTGCTGGCCAGACCGTCAGCCGCCTGTGTGGCTCGTCGATGAGCGCCCTGCACACCGCCGCCCAGGCGATCATGACCGGCAACGGTGATGTGTTCGTGGTCGGTGGCGTGGAGCACATGGGCCACGTGAGCATGATGCACGGCGTCGATCCGAACCCGCACATGTCGCTGTACGCGGCAAAAGCCTCGGGCATGATGGGCCTGACCGCGGAAATGCTCGGCAAGATGCACGGCATCACCCGCGAAGCCCAAGACGCGTTCGGCCTGCGTTCCCACCAGCTCGCCCACAAGGCGACCGTGGAAGGCAAGTTCAAGGATGAAATCATCCCGATGAACGGCTATGACGAGAACGGCTTCCTGAAATTGTTCGACTATGACGAAACCATTCGTCCGGACACCACCCTGGAAAGCCTGGCGGCCTTGAAGCCAGCCTTCAATCCAAAGGGCGGCACCGTGACAGCCGGTACTTCGTCGCAAATCACCGACGGTGCCTCGTGCATGATCGTGATGTCGGCGCAGCGTGCCCAGGACCTGGGTATCCAGCCGCTGGCCGTGATTCGTTCGATGGCCGTGGCGGGTGTGGACCCGGCGATCATGGGCTATGGTCCAGTACCGGCCACACAAAAAGCCTTGAAGCGCGCAGGCCTGACCATCAACGACATCGACTTCTTCGAGCTCAACGAAGCGTTCGCCGCACAGGCCCTGCCAGTGCTGAAAGATTTGAAAGTGCTCGACAAGATGAATGAGAAGGTTAACCTGCACGGCGGTGCGATTGCCCTGGGCCACCCGTTCGGTTGCTCCGGTGCGCGGATTTCTGGCACTTTGCTTAACGTGATGAAGCAAAATGGCGGCAACCTCGGGGTTGCAACCATGTGCATTGGTCTCGGCCAAGGCATTTCCACCGTCTTCGAACGCGTCTAAGCGTTGGGTTGACGGAAGCCGGGGCCCAGTGCCCCGGTTTTTGTTTTTTGGCAGTTTTGTATTTTTTTTTTAACAAATTTTGTAAGAGGGCCAGAGCATGAAAGTCGAACCAGGGCTCTACCAGCATTATAAAGGTCCGCAGTACCGTGTTTTCAGTGTGGCGCGGCATTCCGAGACCGAAGAAGAAGTGGTGTTCTACCAAGCACTGTATGGCGATTACGGCTTTTGGGTGCGCCCATTGAGCATGTTTGTGGAGACCGTCGAAGTTGACGGCGAGCAAGTCCCGCGCTTTGCTTTGGTCCAGGCCGAACCCAGTCTTTTTTCAGGGCAATAACGGCAGGCCGCGCAGAATGCTGCGCTTGACCTCACCTTGTTGCCACTATATATAGCGTTGCCGCGACAGGCGCCAACTGCCTTTCACTTCTCGAATTCAGGAATTTTCCGATCCATGGGCAAATCGCTGGTCATTGTGGAATCCCCGGCTAAGGCCAAGACCATCAACAAGTACTTGGGCAACGAGTACGTGGTGAAGTCGAGTATCGGCCATATCCGAGACCTGCCCACCAGCGGTTCGGCTAGCGCCAGCAAGGAGCCAGCCGCCAAGCGCGGCAAGGCCGCTGCGGGCGAAGGTCCGGTGCTCACCCCTAAAGAGAAAGCGCGCAAGCAGCTGGTCTCGCGCATGGGTGTGGACCCGGATCATGGCTGGAAAGCCAAGTACGAGATCCTTCCGGGCAAGGAAAAGGTTATCGAAGAGCTGCGCCGGCTCGCCAAGGATGCCGACACCATCTATCTCGCAACGGACTTGGACCGCGAAGGGGAAGCCATTGCCTGGCACCTGCGGGAAGCCATCGGCGGTGATGACAGCCGCTACAAGCGTGTGGTGTTTAACGAAATCACCAAGAAAGCCATCCAGGAAGCTTTCTCCAAGCCGGGCGAGCTGGACATTGACCGCGTCAACGCCCAGCAGGCCCGTCGTTTCCTCGACCGCGTCGTGGGTTACATGGTCTCGCCATTGCTGTGGGCCAAGATCGCCCGTGGTTTGTCGGCCGGCCGCGTGCAATCGGTTGCCGTGAAGCTGGTGGTGGAGCGTGAGCGCGAAATCCGTGCGTTCATCCCTGAAGAATACTGGGAAGTCCACGCTGACCTCGGCACCGCCAAGGGCGCCAACGTGCGCTTTGAAGTGGCCCGCGAAAAAGGCGAGGCCTTCAAGCCGCTGAACGAAGCCCAGGCCATGGCCGCGCTGGAAAAGCTCAAGGCGTCCAGCTACAGCATCGTCAAGCGCGAAGACAAACCGACCAGCAGCAAGCCGTCGGCGCCGTTCATCACCTCCACCCTGCAGCAGGCCGCGAGTAACCGCCTGGGCTTTGGCGTGAAGAAAACCATGATGATGGCCCAGCGTTTGTACGAAGCCGGCTACATCACGTATATGCGTACTGACTCCACCAACCTGTCGGTGGACGCGGTCGCGATGGCGCGTACTTATATTGAAGGCGAGTTCGGCAAAAAGTACCTGCCGGAGAAACCGAACGTCTACAGCAGCAAGGAAGGCGCACAAGAGGCTCACGAAGCGATTCGTCCTTCCGACGCCAACACCACGCCTGCCAAGCTGAGCGGCATGGAGCGCGACGCCGAGCGCCTCTACGAGCTGATCTGGCGCCAGTTCCTGGCCTGCCAGATGCTGCCGGCGCAATACCTGTCCACCACGGTTACCGTGGCGGCCTCCGACTTCGAGCTGCGTGCCAAGGGCCGTATCCTCAAGTTCGACGGCTACACCCGTGTGATGCCGCAGATCGCCAAGCCTGGCGATGACGACGTGCTGCCGGACATGGCCCAGGGCGATGTGTTGAAGCTGATCAAGCTCGACCCGTCCCAGCACTTCACCAAGCCACCGGCACGTTACTCGGAAGCCAGCCTGGTCAAAGAGATGGAAAAACGCGGTATCGGTCGTCCTTCGACCTATGCGGCCATCATCTCCACCATCCAGGACCGTGGCTACGTGGCGCTGCACAACCGTCGTTTCTACTCGGAAAAGATGGGCGACATCGTCACCGAGCGCCTGTCCGAGAGCTTCTCCAACCTGATGGACTACGGCTTCACGGCCGGCATGGAAGAGAACCTCGATGACGTGGCCCAGGGCGAACGCGACTGGAAAAACGTACTGGACGAGTTCTACGGTGACTTCAAGAAAAAACTCGAAGTAGCCGAAAGCCCGGACAGTGGCATGCGCGCCAACCAGCCGGTGATGACTGACATCCAGTGCCAGACCTGCGGTCGTCCGATGCAGATCCGTACCGCTTCCACCGGCGTGTTCCTCGGCTGCTCGGGCTACAGCCTGCCGCCGAAAGAGCGTTGCAAGGCCACCGTGAACCTGGTGCCGGGCGATGAGATCGCCGCCGACGACGAGGGTGAATCCGAGTCGCTGGTACTACGTGGCAAGCACCGTTGCCCGATCTGCAGCACGGCGATGGACGCCTACCTGCTGGATGAGAAGCACAAGCTGCACATCTGCGGTAACAACCCGGACTGCAACGGCTACGAGATCGAAGAGGGCACCTACCGCATCAAGGGCTATGAAGGCCCAAGCCTGGAGTGCGACAAGTGCGGCAGCGAGATGCAGCTCAAGACCGGCCGTTTCGGCAAGTTCTTCGGTTGCACCAACCCGACGTGCAAGAACACCCGCAAGTTGCTCAAAAGCGGTGATGCGGCGCCGCCGAAGATGGACCCGGTGAAGATGCCTGAGCTCAAGTGCGAGAAGGTCAACGACACCTACATCCTGCGCGACGGTGCTTCGGGGCTGTTCCTGGCTGCCAGCCAGTTCCCGAAAAACCGCGAGACCCGTGCGCCGCTGGTGCTGGAGATCGTGCCGCACAAGGATGAGATCGATCCGAAGTACCACTTCCTGTGCGAAGCGCCGAAGAAGGATCCCGATGGTCGTCCGGCGGTGATCCGCTACAGCCGAAAGACCAAGGAGCAATACGTGCAGACCGAAGTGGACGGCAAGCCTACCGGCTGGAAAGCGTTCTACGACGGTGGCAAGTGGAAGGTCGAGGACAAGCGCCAGGGCGCTTGATCGACTAGTCTGCGAAATACAAAGGCCGCCTGTATAGGCGGCCTTTTCTTGTTGCAGGAGTGAGCTTATTGTGGCGAGCAAGCTTGCTTGCGCTGGGGGCGAGGCTCTCCCAAGAAAGCACGCGACTGCTGCGCAGTCGAGCGGGAGCAAGCTCCCTCGCCACAGCAAGCTTGCCCCTAAGCCAGCATCACGCCTATTCGTTGTGGAGATTGCCGTCATGGCCAACGAACTCTATACCCGTACCAATCAGAAAATTTACTTCGCGGGTTTGTCCCTGGAAGCCCTTGGCCGTGCCGGGGAAGGGAAGGAGATGAACGCCATCGCGCTGGTCCAGGCGGGACGTGAAGCGGCCTTGTTCCACCTGTACGGCGCCTTGCTGGGCCTGTGCCATGAAATCGCCGGGTTCTACCGCTTGCCCCAGGCCGGTTCGCCCCGTGCAGAAATGATCATGAATCGCGAAGTGCTGGACACGATGGCGATTCCTGAACTGGCCGAATTGGTGGAAATGGCTCAAAGCCCTGACAGTTGGGTCGCGCGTTTGCTCAAGGCTCACGCGGATATGTTCCAGCCGCCGCGTATTCCTCATGTGCCGAAGGGCGACGTGACGCAACCGTTGATCGTCGCGGTTGCGGTGGAAGAGGAAGAGCCCAAGCCATTGAGCCGGGAAGAGCTGGAGAGCTGGCGTCAGGAATTGAAAAAGATGGCGCTGCGCTTTCGCGAAGGCTTGAACGAATGCTGATGGCTTTGTAGGAGCCGGCTTGCCGGCGATGACGGTCTTGGTATCGCCATCGCCGGCAAGCCGGCTCCTGCAGGGGTTTGTGGTAGGTGTCGGTCGGCGGGTAGGACCGTTCATCAAGCTGTAAAGAAACCTCTTCAGATCCTCAGCGGGGCCGGGTGGATGACTGATATAATCCCGGCCTTTCGTGGAGAACAGACTTTTATGCCGACGTCCTTTCTGGAAATTGTTGAGTTGCCTGACGGCCGAATCGAGCTGCGCCGGGCAGAGGACGAGGGTTCTCTGGTTATTCTGGATTTTTCCGAGGACGCCAAAGCGTTCCTGCAAGGCCAGCACGTGGAAGTGGCGAAAGCCATGTTGAGCGTGGGTGTGCAGATGGCCGGTCGTTTGGCTGAAGGCGAGCCGGAGAAAGAAGAGGGGCCGCGGGTTCTGCACTAAGTACGCGGGTTGTGGTGGGCGGGCTCGGCCCGCGCTGGGCTGCGCAGCGGCCCCAAATTGATTAACGCGATCTATCAGAAATTATGCGGTGCCTGGTTTGGGGCCGCTGCGCAGCCCAGCGCGGGGCAAGCCCGCTCATTACAGCACTCGGCTAGGCATATAGCGTCCGGTGAGGCATACAGCACCCGGTGAGGTATAAAGCAGTCCGGGGTGAGGCATACAGCATCCTGGGCGAGGCAGGCCCGATAAATAGCCCGCCAGTAGCGCCCCCGTTTACCCCAATCGAATATTCAAGCTCTGCGCATCACCCATGCGTGCAGCGCTGATCAGCTGTTGCTTGGCTGTCGCATTCAATGGGTTCAACCAACTCACCACCGTGTGGCTGCGCCCAAGGCGCAAGGCTTCGCACGTCAATTGTTGAGCGCTCTGCGTGCCGCGGGGTTGCAGCAGCAGGATACGCTCACGATTGAGGCCCGCGTCCCGCAACCAGGCCTGGGTCAGGCTGGCCGGTGGGGCGATCAGTGTCAGCCAGCGCGCATCCTGCTCTTCGCTCAATTCACGCAGGACCGGCGCCAGCAGGCTCAGGCAGCTCCCGGCCGTACCGCGCAACGACAGTTCACTGAACGCCTCAGGCTCGGCGCTCCAGGGCGCTTCGACCGTTTCCTTGAGGATGGGCGCAAGGGGTTGGGCCATGAAGGCCTCGAACAGCGACAGTTGTGTGTGTTGTGGGGTATGGACGAGCTGCATGGTGCCTCCTTTAGCGGCGAATAACGCCGACGCTCAAGCCTTCGATCACCAGGTCCTGATCTTTCAGGTTCACTTCAATCGGGGCGAACTCAGGGTTCTCGGCCAACAGCCAGACCTTGCTGCCTTCACGCTTGAAGCGTTTGACGGTGACTTCATCGCCGATACGGGCGACAACGATCTGGCCATTGCGGGCTTCGCGGGTGGTATGGACGGCCAGGAGGTCGCCATCGAAAATGCCCACGTCCTTCATGCTCATGCCATGGACCCGCAACAGGTAGTCGGCGCGAGGATGGAAGAAGGTCGGATTGATGTTGCATGACTCTTCGACGTGCTGTTGCGCCAGGATCGGCGCACCGGCTGCGACGCGACCGATGATCGGCAGTGTCGATTCGTCGGCCTTGGCTTCGAAGCCAGGGATGCGGATACCGCGTGAAGCCCCCGGAGTCATTTCGATCGCGCCTTTGCGGGCGAGGGCCTTGAGGTGTTCCTCGGCGGCGTTGGGGGACTTGAACCCCAGTTCCAGCGCAATTTCCGCTCGTGTCGGCGGGTAGCCGTTGTCATCGAGGCAGCGCTTGATAAAAGCCAGAATCTCAGCTTGGCGTGGCGTCAGTTTTAGCATGTTGATCGCTCTGTCTTTTTATACAGTGACTGGGATTATATACAGTGAACTGCACTTGGCAATCATCCTTTTCGGCCACTCCGCTGGACGGTCATTCGTCACCCTTCCTGCAAGGCAGGGATAGCGCTGCCTACAGACCTCGGCGGATGTGATTAAATAGTGATGAAATAGATGACTGCCCGGCCGGAAAACGGACCCACAGGGTTGACAAGACACAACCTGAAACGTATGTTTCAAACAAGTGTTTGTCAGGCGGAGTAGCCATGGCCCAGTCGGAAACCGTTGAACGCATTCTCGATGCTGCCGAGCAATTGTTCGCGGAAAAAGGATTTGCTGAAACTTCATTGCGGCTGATCACCAGCAAGGCCGGGGTCAACCTCGCCGCAGTGAACTACCATTTCGGCTCGAAAAAGGCCCTGATCCAGGCGGTGTTCTCGCGCTTCCTGGGGCCGTTCTGCGCCAGCCTCGACCGTGAGCTGGAGCGTCGCCAGACCAAGCCCGACAACAAGCCAAGCCTGGAAGACCTGCTGGAAATGCTGGTCGAACAAGCCTTGGTAGTCCAGCCGCGCAGCGGTAACGACCTGTCGATCTTCATGCGCCTGTTGGGCCTGGCGTTCAGCCAGAGCCAGGGGCACTTGCGCCGTTACCTGGAAGATATGTACGGCAAGGTTTTCCGCCGTTATATGCTGCTGGTCAACGAAGCCGCGCCGCGTATTCCTCCGATTGAGCTGTTCTGGCGTGTGCACTTCATGCTCGGCGCCGCAGCTTTCAGCATGTCCGGGATCAAGGCGCTGCGTGCAATTGCCGAGACCGATTTCGGCGTCAACACCTCCATTGAGCAGGTCATGCGCCTGATGGTGCCGTTTCTCGCCGCCGGGATGCGTGCCGAAACCGGCGTCACCGATCCGGCCATGGCCGCCGCCCAGTTGCGCCCGCGCAGCAAATCGACACCGGCTGTCGCCAAGGCGTGATCGACCCGGGTGTGCGCGGCCGCTTGCATCCGCTAAGCTAGCCGCCCATGCCGAATTCAGCTATTTACTCGCAACCCGTTGTTCTCACCGAGCCCCCATTGATAATGGCGCCAAGTGAGGGCAACGGGTTGTGTGCGTTATTTAAGGAAGGTTTATGACTGCTGCCCTGCAAGGTTCATTGATGGTCGACGTTGCCGGCACCTGGCTGACGTCCGAGGATCGCCACCTGTTGCGCCAGCCGGAAGTGGGCGGGCTGATCATTTTTGCACGCAATATCGAGCATCCACGCCAGGTGCGGGAACTGAGCGCGGCCATTCGTGCGGTGCGCCCGGACCTGCTGTTGGCCGTCGACCAGGAAGGCGGCCGCGTGCAGCGTCTGCGCCAGGGCTTCGTGCGCTTGCCGGCCATGCGTGCGCTGGCGGATAACCCCAACGCTGAATACCTGGCTGAGCAGTGTGGCTGGATCATGGCGACCGAAGTGCTGGCCGTGGGCCTGGACCTGAGCTTCGCCCCCGTGCTTGACCTGGATTACCAGCGTAGCGCGGTGGTGGGCACCCGTTCCTTCGAAGGCGACCCGGAACGCGCAGCGCTGTTGGCTGGCGCGTTCATTCGTGGCATGAACAGCGCCGGCATGGCCGCCACCGGCAAGCATTTCCCAGGACATGGCTGGGCCGAGGCCGATTCCCACGTGGCCATTCCCAATGACGAGCGCAGCCTGGAAGAGATTCGTGCGAATGACCTGGTGCCTTTCGCACGCCTGAGCCAGCAGTTGGCGGCAGTGATGCCGGCGCATGTGATCTATCCGCAGGTTGATGCGCAACCGGCAGGCTTCTCGCGCCGCTGGCTGCAGGACATCCTGCGTGGTGAATTGCAGTTCGACGGGGTGATTTTCAGTGATGACCTGTCGATGGCGGGGGCGCATGTGGTCGGTGATGCGGCCAGCCGGATTGAGGCAGCGTTGACGGCGGGTTGTGATATGGGGTTGGTGTGCAATGATCGCGCGGCTGCAGAACTGGCGTTGACCGCCGCCCAGCGTATGAAGGTCAAGCCATCGGCTCGAATCGCGCGGATGCGCGGCCAGGCGATGGCGTCGACGGACTACAAGCAGGATCCGCGTTGGTTGGCGGCAGTTACCGCGCTGCGTGAAGCGCAGTTGATCGGCTGAAAACCGCGGTGCGCCCATCGCAGGCAAGCCAGCTCCCACATTCGACCGCAGTTATCTTGAAGAAACGCGGTCACCTGTGGGAGCTGGCTTGCCTGCGATAGCGATCTGACAGTCAGCGCTTTTCCTGTTTGTGGGGCAACGGCGCAAACAACGCCTCGATATCCTCGTTGCCCAGCTGCCAGTCTCCGGTAGTACGCCCATCCAGCACGCCCGCTGCCAAGTCGGACTTTTCCTTCTGCAGGTGCTGGATTTTCTCCTCCACCGTACCCCGGGCAATCATCTTGTACACGAACACCGGCTTCTCCTGGCCAATGCGGTACGCCCGATCAGTCGCCTGGTTTTCCGTGGCCGGGTTCCACCACGGGTCGTAGTGGATCACCGTGTCGGCTTCGGTCAGGTTCAAGCCCACACCACCGGCCTTCAGGCTGATCAGAAAAATCTGCAGCTTGCCGCTCTGGAAATCCTTCACTGGCGTGCGCCGATCCCGGGTCTGGCCCGTCAGGAGTGCGTAGGCCACGCCACGTTTTTTCAGCTCGGCTTCGATCAGGCTCAGCATTGAGGTGAACTGGGAAAACAGCAGGATCCGCCGACCTTCCGCAAACAACTCTTCAAGCATTTCCATCAAGCTGTCGAGCTTGCCCGAACTGCTGCCACGGGCGGGCAGGGTGGCATCGTTGACCAGCCGCAAGTCGCAGCACACCTGACGCAACTTCAGCAGCGCCTCAAGAATGATGATCTGGCTGCGCGCCACGCCCTTGCGGGTGATCTCGTCGCGCACCTTCTTATCCATGGCCAGGCGCATGGTTTCATACACATCGCGCTGGGCTTCGTTGAGGTCGACCCAGTGGATGATTTCGGTCTTGGGCGGCAGCTCGGTGGCCACTTGCTCCTTGGTGCGGCGCAACAGGAACGGCTTGATCCGACCGTTCAGGTGCTGCAATCGCACATCACTGGCGCGTTTTTCGATCGGCACGCGGTAATCGCGGTTGAAGCTTTTCACGTCGCCCAGCCAGCCCGGCAGAAGGAAGTGAAACAGCGACCACAACTCACCCAAGTGGTTTTCCAGCGGTGTACCACTGAGGCACAAACGCTGCCGCGCATTCAGTTCACGCGCGGCCTGGGCCGCCTTGCTCGACGGGTTCTTGATGTACTGGGCCTCATCAAGGATCAGCACGTGCAAGGGCAGGGCGGCGAGTTGTTCGATGTCCTTGGGCAGAAGCGCGTAGGTGGTCAACAGCAGGTCGTAATCCTGCAGGTTAGCGAAATGTTTCTTACGCCCGGCGCCATACAACGCCTGCACCTTGAGTTGCGGGGTGAAGTGCGCTGCTTCGTCGAGCCAGTTGGGGATCAGGCTGGTAGGCATCACCACCATGCAAGGACGGTCGAGGCGCCCAGCGGCTTTCTCCGTGAGAATATGCGCCAGGGTTTGCAGGGTCTTACCCAGGCCCATGTCATCCGCAAGAATCCCACCGACATTCAACTGGCGCAGTGACTGCATCCAGCTCAAACCTTCCAGTTGGTAAGGGCGCAAGGTGGCGTTCAAGCCTTCGGGCGCCACGCAGGTGAAGTCCCTGATATCCCGCAGGCGCTGGGCAAAGTTGCGGATCTTCTCGCCACCTTCCCATTGCAGGGGCAGGTCTTCCAGTGGGTTCAGCCGGATCGCATCGGCCTTGGCCAGCCGCAAAGCCGTGGTACCCGACTCCTGCAGGTAAAACTCGCCGAGGGTGGCCAGCACCGGTTTCAGGCGGCCGTAGGGCAACGCGACCTGTATCGGACCGTGACCATTGGGCAGGCCCGGGATGTTCACCAGGATCAGCTCGTCATCGCGGCGTCGCGCCAGTTTCTCGGGGTTGAGGATCTCGGTGTGGGAGCGCATCAGGTTCAGCAGGATCGGCAACAGGCTCAGCCGCTCGCCGTTGACGATGATCCCCAGTTCCAGGTCGAACCAGTCGCGCTCTGGCCCGTCATCGACCGTGGCGTACCAGTCATCGACGGCGCTCAGGTCGAAACCGAAGTCCTCATCGATCTGCAGCTCCCAACCCTCGGCGCGTAAACCCGGCGAGGCGTTGAGCGTGAAGTTCAGCCAGGCACTGTCATTGACCATCTCGAACAGCTCGCCGGCACTTTCCGGCAGGGCTTTGCTCTGGCGCGTGGCGATCTTGAACCCCAGCTGGCGCAGCTGTTCGCGATAGGGTTGTTCCAGTTCGGGATGGCGCTTGATCCGCAGGCTCTGGGTTTCCTGGCGCACGATGATGTCGGCATTTTTCTGCCCGCTGACATAGTTGCCCAGGTAGTTGAACGACAGCGCCGCGCGGTGCTGGATGTAGCGCTGCATCTTGCCGTTGCGCGGTTCAAACGCGCTGAACTCCACGCTGGCCATCCACAGGCGCGGCACCGGCAGCACGTCCTCCATCACCACTTGCGGCAACACCACGCGGTTATCCAGCACCGCCTGGAGTTTCTCCAGCAGCTCGGCATCCTGGGCGGCGGCTGGGTAGGCCAGGGTTTCCTGGACCTTGAGCAGCACCGCGGCGATATGTTTGCAGTTGGTGTGCACCGGGCAGGTACAGCGGCTGTCCACCAGAATCAACGTGCCCTTGGCCGACTCGCGCAGCGAAATGGTCTGCCGATACACATTGCCGCCCGAGCCTTCGCAACTGGCGACGATGGTGCTGTCACCGGACTCGACAATGCGCACCCGGTTTTCCAGGGCATAGCGCCGGCCACGCTCAAGGCTTTGCTCTTTAAAGCGATTGGCCCACGAAGGGGCCAGGGGTTTGGTCAAGGACGACGTCAGGGGCATGGTGCTGGATCAGTCCTGGATGTCGGGCGGGGGTGCGCTGGGCGGTTTGGCGGTGAGCGAAGTGATCTTGATCAGCAGCGCCAGGTGGCCGCCGTCCAGGTAATTGAGCTGGTTGTTCTTGGTGCGTACGTCTTTCTGACTCAGGTGTTCGCTGGCGACCACGCTGCCGTTGCTGTCGAACTGATTGATCCAGAAGTCGGCATCGATATCGGTAAAGCGGCCCAGTTGCAGGCTCAACACCCCTTCGATCGGGAACTGGCCGAACTGCTCCGCACCGTCGGTGATCGCGACTTTCACCGGCTGGTCGCCCAGGGTCTGTTCCCAGGCCTTGTGCGCCAGCACGGTATAGCTGTTGTCGGCACTGAGTTTGTCGACAATGTTGTTCAGGCGCGGCGGGCTCATTTTATCGGTGCCCAGGCGCGCTGCGCCGGCATCCCAGTTTTCCGGCGCGGCACGGCTGTTGATCACCGGCTCTGCGTTCTGGCGCACCAGGATCATTTCCACCTGGTACGGGCTGTCGGCAAAGGCCGCCGGCGCCACGACCACCAACAACAGGCTCAACATGCGGAACAGGCGCATTGGGGCGTCCTTCAAGCAGATTTCGGGATGAGGCGCTCGAACAGCGCCTCCAATGTATTAAAGCGTTCTTCGGCGCGTTCCATCGGCACCATGAATTTGAACAGCGTAGCCCCTTCGAACTTGTAGCGGTTGGGCTGGCCCTGGATCAGCTTGATCAGCACCAGTGGGTCCACCGGCGTCTGTGCTTCGAACTCGATACGCCCGCCTTGCGGCCCGGCGTCGACTTTCTTGATGCCAAGCTGCTCGGCCTGCAATTTGAGCAGGGTCAGGCGCACCAGGTTCTTGGTCGGTTCCGGCAGCAGGCCGAATCGGTCGATCATTTCCACCTGCAGGTCCTTGAGGCCTTCTTCGTCAGTGGCCGAGGCGATGCGCTTGTACAGGATCAGCCGCGCATGCACGTCCGGCAGGTAGTCTTCAGGGATCAACGCCGGCAAGCGCAGGTTGATTTCCGGACCGCCACCCAGCGGTTGGTCGAGGTTCGGTTGCTCGCCCTTGCGGATGGCCTTCACCGCGCGTTCAAGCATTTCCATATAAAGGGTGAACCCCACCGCCTGGATCTGCCCGCTCTGGCCGTCGCCCAGCAGTTCGCCGGCGCCTCGGATTTCCAGGTCGTTGGTGGCCAGCACAAAGCCCGCGCCCAGGTCCTGAGTGTTGGCGATGGCTTCCAGGCGTTTCTCGGCGTCGCCGGTGATCTGTTGGCGCGGCGGCGTCAGCAGGTAGGCGTAGGCCTGGTGGTGACTGCGCCCGACCCGGCCGCGCAACTGGTGCAGCTGGGCCAGGCCGAACTTGTCGGCGCGCTCGATGATGATGGTGTTGGCGCTTGGCACGTCGATGCCGGTCTCGATGATGGTCGAGGCGATCAGCACGTTGAAGCGCTTGTGGTAGAAGTCGCTCATCACCTGTTCGAGTTCGCGCTCGCGCATTTGCCCGTGGCCGATGGCGATACGTGCCTCCGGCACCAGCTCGGCAAGGTCGGCGGCGCATTTCTCGATGGTCTTCACGTCGTTGTGCAGGTAGTACACCTGCCCGCCGCGCAGCAGTTCACGCAGCAGCGCTTCCTTGACCGTGCTCTTGTTCTGCTCCATCACAAAGGTGCGCACCGACAGGCGGCGCGCGGGCGGCGTGGCGATGATCGACAGATCACGCATGCCCGACACTGCCATGTTCAGCGTGCGCGGAATTGGCGTGGCGGTGAGGGTCAGGATGTCGACTTCGCTGCGCAGGGCCTTGAGCTGTTCCTTCTGGCGCACCCCAAAACGGTGTTCTTCGTCGATGATCACCAGGCCCAGGTTCTTGATCTTCACATCATCGGACAGCAGTTTGTGGGTGCCGATCACGATGTCGATCTTGCCTTCGGCCAAATCAGCGACCGCAGCATTCACTTCCTTGGCCGACTTGAAGCGACTCATCACTTCAACGGTCACCGGCCAGTCGGCAAAGCGGTCGCGGAAGCTGTTGTAGTGCTGCTGGGCGAGCAGGGTGGTGGGCACCAGGATCGCCACTTGCTTGCCACCGTGCACCGCAATGAAGGCCGCGCGCATGGCCACTTCGGTCTTGCCGAAGCCCACGTCGCCGCAGACCAGGCGGTCCATCGGCTTGGGTGCGAGCATGTCGGCACGCACCGCTTCGATGGTGGTTTGCTGGTCCGGGGTTTCTTCGAAGGCAAAGCCTGCGCTGAAGGTGGCGTAGTCGGCCTTCGGGTCGGCGAACGCATAACCTTCGCGAGCGGCGCGGCGTGCGTAGATGTCGAGCAGTTCGGCGGCGACATCGCGCACCTGTTCGGCGGCCTTGCGCTTGGCTTTTTGCCAGGTCTCGGAGCCAAGGCGGTGCAACGGCGCCAGGGCGTCGTCGCTGCCGGTGTAGCGCGCAATCAAATGCAGGTTGGCCACTGGCACGTAGAGCTTGGCGCCCTCGGCGTATTCCATGGTGAGGAATTCGGCGGCCTGGTTGTCGATCTCCAGCGTCTGCAAGCCCAGGTAGCGGCCCACGCCGTGGTCGATGTGCACCACCGGTGCGCCTTCGCGCAGCTCGGTGAGGTTCTTGATCACCGCATCGTTGTTGGCGTCGGCGCGTTTTTCACGGCGACGGCGCTGCATCACGCGCTGGCCGAACAACGGGCTCTCGGCGATCAAGGCTAGCGCCGGGTCGTCCAGCAGCAAGCCTTCATCCAGCGGTGCGATGGTGATCGCCAGGCGGTCTTTGCTTTTTACAAAGTCGGGCCAACTGTCGACGGTTTTCGGTCGCAGCTTCAGGCGTTCGAGCAGTTCCAGCAGCACTTCGCGGCGGCCGGCGGATTCGGCGGTGAACAACACACGGCCAGGGAAGTCACCGAGGAAGTTGGACAACGCTTCCAGGGGCTGGTTGGCCTTGGCCTGGATGGCCAGGTCTGGCAGCGTTTGCGCGGGAAAACGCTCGCGGCCGGCGCCACTTTCCACGTCCTGCTGGCTGGCGACCACGCGTGGCCAGCTTTTCAGGCGGGCGAAGCAGTCTTCCACCGGCAGGAACAGCTCGGCTGGCGGCAATAAAGGACGGGATGGATCGACGCGGCGCTCTTCATAGCGGTTGCGCACGTCGTTCCAGAAGTTTTCTGCAGCCTGTTCGATGCCCGGCAGCGAGAACACTTGGGTGTCCTGGGGCAGGTAATCGAACAGGGTGGAGGTTTCGTCGAAGAACAGCGGCAGGTAGTACTCGATACCGGCCGGTGTAATCCCGCTGCTTAAATCCTGAAAGATCGGGCAGCGACGGAAGTCCACGTCGAAACGTTCACGGAAGCGCGCCTTGAAGCGAGTGACCGCGTCTTTTTGCAGCGGGAACTCCCGCGCCGGCAGCAGCTTGACCGAGTCCACCTTGTCAATGGAACGTTGGTTTTCGGGGTCGAAGGTGCGCAGGGTCTCGATTTCGTCATCGAACAGGTCGATGCGGTAGGGCAGTTTGCTGCCCATCGGGAACAGGTCGATCAGCGCGCCACGCACGGCGAACTCACCGTGCTCGTACACCGTGTCGACGCAGCGGTAGCCACTGGCCTCCAGGCGCGTGCGCATCTGCTCGACGTCCAGCTTCTGGCCGACATCCAGTACCAGGCTGCTGCCCAGCAGGAACTTGGTCGGCGCCAAGCGGTGCAGCGCGGTGGTGATCGGCACCACCAGCACGCCGTGGGCCAGTTCCGGCAGGCGGTACAGGCTGGCGATGCGCTGGGAAATGATGTCCTGATGCGGCGAGAACAGATCGTAGGGCAGGGTTTCCCAGTCGGGGAAATGCAGCACCGGCAAATCGGGGGCGAAGAAGCTCAGCTCCTGCTCCAGCCGTTCGGCACTCTGGCTGTCGGCGGTGAGCAGCAGGGTAAAGCGCTTGGCTGCGCTGGCAGCCTCGGCAATGGCCAGGCTCAGGGCGGCACCGGGCAGGTTGCCCCAGTGCTGTTTGCCTGCCGCAGCAGGGAGAAGCGGTAGACGCAGGACGGGCACGGAAGGTTGAGCTCCAAGCGTTGCGACAAAGTCGGTAATTGTAACGGTCCGAGGCGCCGTCTGTCAGTTGCTGACTGAGCCTATTACGGTTTGTAGGAAATGTAGTGGCTAAGACAAACAATGCTGGGTTTTGACTCAATATGTAGTGTCAAAAAGCACGAGGTTTTCGGAGGGTTACGGACAAGTCACGCTGGCAGCCAACCAGGTGGCCTTCTGGAACCCGCGTATTTACTGGGCTGCAGAGGGGTGTCAATTTTTCGCAAGCACTTTTTGTTGCCTGGGGCGCATTGCTCCGGGGGCGACCGGGCGGCATAATGTAGCCCCTTTTTTCTGCCCCTACATGTGGAAGGTTCCCGTGACTCAGAAGCCCGACCAGTGTCTTGGTGAATGGATCGACCGTGAAGCACTCGCTGAAGCGATGATTCCGCTTATCGGTCAGCTGTACCGCAATAACAATGTGGTGAGCTCGATCTATGGCCGCAGCCTGATCAACCAATCAGTCATCGCGATTCTCAAGGCGCACCGCTTTGCTCGCCATCGCTCCGCCGACGACAGCGAACTCTCCGTCCACGAAACATTCCCCCTGCTCAAGGCCATGAGCGAGCTCAAGCTCGGCGCGGCTTCGGTAGACCTGGGCAAGCTGGCCTACAAATTCCGCAAAGAAGGCGCCGGCCGTACCGCCGAGCAGTTCGTGCGTGAAGAAATGGCTGAGGTGGTCGGCCAGCAAAACGCCGCCGCCCGCAAAGGCACCGATGTGGTGCTGTACGGCTTCGGTCGTATCGGCCGTCTGCTGGCACGCATCCTGATCGAAAAAACCGGTGGCGGCGACGGCCTGCGCCTGCGTGCCATCGTTGTGCGCAAAGGCGCCGAGAACGACCTGACCAAACGCGCGAGCCTCTTGCGTCGCGACTCGGTACACGGCCCGTTCAACGGCACCATCGTCATCGACGAAGAAAACAACACCATCACCGCCAACGGTAACCTGATCCAGGTGATCTACGCGAAGAACCCGACTGAGGTGGACTACACCCAGTACGGCATCAAGGACGCCCTGCTGGTGGACAACACCGGCGTATGGCGTGATGCCGACGGCCTGGGCCAGCACCTGGCCTGCCCGGGTATCGACCGCGTTGTCCTGACCGCACCGGGCAAGGGCAAGCTGAAGAACATCGTTCATGGCATCAACCACGGCGAAATCACCGCTGACGACAAGATCGTGTCCGCCGCTTCCTGCACCACCAATGCCATTGTGCCGGTGCTGAAGGCTGTGAATGACAAGTTCGGCATCGTCAACGGCCACGTCGAGACCGTTCACTCGTACACCAACGACCAGAACCTGATCGACAACTTCCACAAAGGCGATCGCCGTGGTCGTAGCGCCGCGCTGAACATGGTTATCACCGAGACCGGTGCTGCCACCGCTGCTGCCAAGGCCCTGCCTGAGCTGGCTGGCAAACTGACCGGTAACGCGATCCGCGTGCCGACGCCAAACGTGTCGATGGCCATTCTCAACCTGAACCTTGAGAAAGCCGCCACCCGTGAAGAGATGAACGAGTACCTGCGCTACATGGCGCTGCACTCCGATCTGCATAAGCAAATCGACTTCGTCAACTCGCAGGAAGTGGTCTCCACCGACTTCGTAGGCTCGCGCCACGCCGGTGTGGTGGACGCCGAGGCGACCATTACCCAGGACAACCGCGTTGTCCTGTACGTGTGGTACGACAACGAGTTCGGCTACAGCTGCCAGGTGGTTCGCGTGATGGAAGACATGGCCGGGGTCAACCCGCCGTCGTTCCCGCGCTAAGCATCAGCGCTGAATGAAAAAGCCCCGACTGGTTCGGGGCTTTTTTATGCCTGTTGGATTTGTGTTGATTGGTAGGGCCTCATCGCAGGCAAGCCAGCCCCCACATTTGGATCTGTGAATACCTTCAAATGTGGGCGCTGGCTTGCCTGCGATGACGGCTCATCAGGCGCCACCGACTACAGAAGCCTGCGCGGTCCTCAGCTCATGCCGATTGCCTTTAAACAGCACCAGCGTCGCAATCAATCCCAACACCGCCGCACCACTCAACCAAATCCCTGGCGCCGCCTTGTTATCCAGCACATGGATCAGGTAGGTACACGCCGCTGGCGTAAACCCACCAAAGGTCGCCGTCGCCAGGCTGTAGGCCAAGGAAAACCCGGTGGTACGCACTTCCACCGGCATGATCTCGGTGAGCGCCACCACCATTGCGCCGTTGTACGAACCGTACAGGAACGACAGCCACAACAGCACGATCAGCAAATGGCTGAAACTCGGGTTGACCACCAGCCACGACAGCGCTGGGTAGGCCGTAAGAATCGCCAGAATCGTCGCACCCAGCAGCAGGGGCTTACGCCCGATCTTGTCGGACACAGCCCCCATCACCGGCAACCAGATGAAGTTGGAGATGCCTACGCACACCGTCACCAGCAATGCATCGAAGTCCGACAGGTGCAGCTCGGCTTTGCCAAAGGTCGGGGTGTAGGCGGTGATCAGGTAGAACGACACGGTGGTCATCACCACCAGCGCCATGCCGGCGATGACGACGCCGAAATTCTGACCGATAGAGCGGACGATTTCCTGCAGGGTAGGGCGGTGCTTGCGTGCCTGGAATTCAGGGGTTTCTTCCAGGGAGCGGCGAATCACGAAGATCACCGGCACGATCAGGCAGCCGATCAGGAACGGTACGCGCCAGCCCCAGTCGCCCATTTGTTCGGGGCTGAGCCAGTGGTTCAGGCCCACGCCCAGCAAGCCGGCGAACACCACGGCGGCCTGTTGGCTGGCCGACTGCCAACTGACGAAGAAGCCCTTGCGGCCGGCCGTGGCGATTTCCGCCAGGTACACCGACACACCGCCCAGCTCGACGCCGGCCGAGAAGCCCTGCAGCAAGCGGCCGAACAGCACCAGCAGCGGCGCGGCGACCCCCAGTGTGGCGTAGCCGGGCACGCAGGCGATGAGGATGGTACCTGCGGCCATCAGCGCCAGCGTGATCACCAGGCCTTTCTTGCGGCCGTGACGGTCGATGTAGGCGCCGAGGAAGATGGCGCCGAGGGGGCGCATGAGGAAGCCGGCGCCGAAGGTCGCCAGGGACAGCATCAGGGAGGCAAAGGCGCTGTCGGTGGGGAAGAAGGTCTTGGCAATGGCCGTGGCGTAGAAGCCGTAGACCATGAAGTCGAACATCTCGAGGAAGTTACCGCTGACAACGCGAAAAATCGCTTTGCCTTTGCCCGTTGAAGTGGACATGTCATTCACTCATCTTGGCTATCTTATTAGTGATTCCCTGGTCGCTGTTCGTCCTTGCGGTGTTTTGTAACCATATGTGTATTGGCCACTACCCGCAACAGAAACCGATAGCAAGCTGACTAAATGCGCGAATGCCATTGTCGATAGAGAACGCTGTGGGAGCTGGCTTGCCTGCGATTGCAGTGTGTCAGTCAGCCAATGAATGGCTGACCCACCGCTATCGCAGGCAAGCCAGCTCCCACATGGGTTCTTTGGTGTTTTTACAAGCGGTGATTAATTCAGGAGAGTGTTTCTCAGGCTATCGGACAGGCCTTTGGGCGCGAGCCAGATGCCGAGGTAAGCCTTTGCCAGTTCGTCGTTGCGACTGCTGAACACCACCTGGTCATTGATCTCCAGGTTCAGGCCGCGTCCGGGACGAACATCCAGGGCGTAGCGGTCGCCGCTTTGGATGTCGCGGAAACGGGCATGCAGTTGATCCAGTTCCGGCTTCAGGCGGGCAAGGGTTGCGCTTGTTTGCTGGCGTTCGAGGGCCGTGGTGGCGGCCTTGATCACGTCGTTGCGGTCGATGTTGCGAAAGTAGTACAGCGCCAGGCGCAGATCCTTCTGCCCGTCCCACGCCTGCTTCGCGCTGAGATTGGCCGGGGTGTATAGCGCAGCGGCGTACACATCGGCCCAGAGATAGACCAGCACGGCCTGGTTTTTCAGCGCCAACGCGTGGGATTGGGTGGGGAAGTTGGCCTGCTTGAGGCGGTCTGCTTCACTGGCCTGCACCGTGATCGACAACATCAGCAATAAACAGAAAACGACATGCCGCATAATGGCTCGTCCTGCAAAGGTGCGTGCCGACAGTGTAATTGCAATTTCCTAAGCGTGTAGTTAAGGCAATACTGGCCTACGACGCGACCAAGGGTTAATGTGCGCGGCGTTGAGCCTTATATAGACTGTGCCCCGGTTCACACACTTGAGCCAAATTGTCCTTCATGACCGCTGGCCGCGGCATGATTTAGCCTGGCGTCCAACCGTACGCCTGGCCTGTTCTGAGGAGTACGCATGGCTGTCTACAACTACGACGTGGTGGTACTGGGTTCCGGCCCGGCTGGAGAAGGTGCGGCGATGAACGCCGCGAAGGCAGGGCGCAAGGTGGCGATGGTCGATAGCCGTCGCCAGGTCGGCGGTAACTGCACCCACCTGGGTACCATCCCGTCCAAGGCCTTGCGTCACTCAGTGCGCCAGATCATGCAGTTCAACACCAACCCGATGTTCCGGGCCATTGGTGAACCGCGCTGGTTCTCGTTCCCGGACGTGCTTAAAAGCGCCGAGAAAGTCATTTCCAAGCAAGTGGCCTCGCGCACCGGTTACTACGCGCGTAACCGTGTCGACCTGTTCTTCGGCACCGGCAGCTTCGCCGACGAGCAAACCGTTGAAGTCGTGTGCTCCAACGGCGTGGTCGAAAAGCTGGTGGCCAAGCACATCATCATCGCCACCGGTTCGCGCCCGTATCGCCCGGCCGATATCGATTTCCACCACCCGCGTATCTACGATAGCGACACCATCCTGAGCCTGGGCCATACCCCGCGCAAACTCATCATCTACGGCGCCGGCGTGATCGGTTGCGAATACGCCTCGATCTTCAGCGGCCTGGGTGTACTGGTGGAGCTGGTGGACAACCGCGACCAGTTGCTGAGCTTCCTCGACTCGGAAATTTCCCAGGCGTTGAGCTACCACTTCAGCAACAACAACATCACCGTGCGCCACAACGAAGAGTACGAGCGGGTCGAAGGCCTGGACAACGGGGTGATCCTGCACCTCAAGTCCGGCAAGAAGATCAAGGCCGACGCCTTGCTGTGGTGCAACGGCCGTACCGGCAACACCGACAAGCTGGGCATGGAAAACATCGGGGTCAAGGTCAACAGCCGTGGCCAGATCGAGGTGGACGAGAACTACCGCACCTGCGTGCCAAACATCTACGGCGCCGGTGACGTGATCGGTTGGCCGAGCCTGGCCAGCGCCGCCCATGACCAGGGCCGTTCGGCCGCTGGCAGCATCGTCGACAATGGCAGCTGGCGTTATGTGAACGACGTGCCGACCGGGATCTACACGATTCCCGAGATCAGCTCCATCGGCAAGAACGAGCACGAACTGACCAAGGCCAAGGTGCCTTATGAAGTGGGCAAGGCGTTCTTCAAGAGCATGGCGCGTGCGCAGATCGCCGGTGAGCCGCAAGGCATGCTGAAGATCCTGTTCCACCGCGAGACCCTGGAAGTTCTCGGCGTGCATTGCTTCGGCTACCAGGCCTCGGAGATCGTGCACATCGGCCAGGCCATCATGAACCAGCCGGGTGAGCAAAATACCCTCAAGTATTTCGTGAACACCACGTTCAACTACCCGACCATGGCTGAAGCCTATCGGGTAGCGGCCTACGACGGCCTCAACCGGCTTTTTTGAGCGGCTCCGGCCGGTGGCCTGAGCCGGCCGGGGAGACCGATTTCAGTAATTCTCGAGGGTGGCAGTGGCCAAACCGGGAAAGTCTGTAATCAGGCTATCTACGCCGAAGTCGGCGAGCCTGCGCATCAGCGCAGGTTCGTTGACCGTCCACACGGACACGTGCAAGCCCTGGCGCTGGGCTTTTTCCAGACGCTCAGGGGTGCACAACGTCCAGTTCAGCGCCAGAATCTCGCAGCCGTAGTTTTGCGCGACCTTCAGCGGGTCGAGCCAGGCGTATTCGGCGACCAGGCCGCGTGACAGGTCCGGGGTGAGTTCAACCGCCGCTTTCAGCACTTCCCGCGAACTTGAGGTCACGGTGACCTTGTCCATCAAGCCATGACGCACGGCCATCTCGCGGATTGCCAGTACGGTGGTTGCCGCGCGGGTGCGCGAAGCGCTTTTGACTTCCAGTTGCCAGTGATCGAAGTCGCACTGTTCGAACAACTCTTCCAGACGCGGAATCGGGCACGGCTTGACCCATCCAGGGCCGCCTTTGCGTGCGTCCATCTTCACCAGGTCCGCCGCCGAGTACTCGACGACTTTGCCGCGCCGGTCGGCGGTGCGTTTGAGGGTTGGGTCGTGGATGACCATCAGCTCGCCGTCCATGGACAGGTGCAGGTCCAGTTCGCAACGGCGCACGCCGTGCTTGAGGCACTCCTGAAAGCTGGTCAGGGTATTTTCCGGTGCTTCGCCTTTGGCACCGCGGTGGCCGTAAATCAGGGTCACAGTTGCTCCTATGCGCCAGGGTGTCTGGCGGGGTGAATACGTATTCAGGTGTCTTTGGCGTCGCTTTGTTCCCGCGCCAGGCGTCGTTCCTGGGCTTGTTTCTGCAGGATGTAGCGGGCGAGCAGTTGGCGTTGGGCGTCGGTCATGGACTCGAACTCCGTGCCTACGTCAAAACCATTGCCCTTGGGGTCGCAGTGGGTGACCCGTGCGCGCAGCAGCAGGCCAAGCGCCTGGGGCATCAGCACCAGCTTGACCGCCAGGTGCGCGCCGGTGGCGAGCGGGGTAGGGTGCTGGAAGTCGATGCCGCCTTCGGAAATGATCACCGGCTGCGGTGCGCCGACCTCGTCCAGCAGGCCGCGGGCCATGATCTGGCTGAGTAAATCGAGGCGTTTGTTCTGCACTTTGAGGAAGGCGGCGAGGCTGCGGTCCTTCTCGCTGATCTGGCGCAACAGGTGCTGGGCTTCGAATTCGCTGAGGTGCAGTTCGCTGAGCAGATTGAACAGCGGCGAATCATCCAGCAACACTTCCTTGCTCGCCGCTTCGGGGGTGGAGAGGCTTTTGATTTGAAGTGCGATCATGTCGTCGATACGGTAGTATTCGCGGCGTTCTTCTTCATCTAATGTCGACATGGCGAACCCCAGGTAACGGTGATGGTCAGAGTGTAAAGCTGCTTACCAGACCCCGCCACCGGGACGTCTTCTTTTCCTCCGAACAAGCCCCGACATGTTCAGACCTCTCTTCGTATTTATCGGCACGCGTTATACCCGTGCAAAGCGCCGCAATCATTTTGTGTCGTTCATTTCCTTGACCTCGATGATCGGGCTCGCCTTGGGCGTGGTCGTGATGATCGTGGTGCTGTCGGTGATGAACGGCTTCGATCATGAGATGCGCACCCGCGTGCTGGGCATGGTGCCCCACGCGACCATCGAAGGCGATGCGCCCATCAGCGACTGGCAAAGCCTGGCCGAGAAGGTCAAGCAGAACCCCAAGGTGCTGGCCGTCGCGCCGTTCACCCAGATGCAGGGGCTGCTGACCAACGACGGCAAGGTGCAGAAGATCCTGCTCAATGCCATCGACCCGGCCCAGGAGCGCAAGGTCTCGATCATCGACAAGTTCATGCTCTCGGGCAAACTCGATGACCTGGCGCCCGGCGAGTTCGGCATCGTGATCGGCGACAAGGCCGCAGCCAAACTGGGTGTGGGCCTGGGCGACAAGCTCACCTTCGTTGCCCCGGAAGTCACCGTGACCCCGGCCGGCATGTTCCCGCGCATGAAGCGCTTCACCGTGGTCGGCACCTTCCACGTGGGCGCCGGCGAGATCGACGGGTACCTGGGCCTCACCAACCTCACCGACCTGGCCCGCCTGCACCGCTGGCAGCCGGACCAGGTGCAGGGCCTGCGCCTGAAGTTCAACGACCTGTTCGATGCGCCGCGTGCCTCGTGGGAAATCGCCCAGCATTTGGGTGAGTCCCAGTACTACGCTCGCGACTGGACCCGCACCCACGGCAACCTGTACCAGGCCATCCGCATGGAAAAAGCCATGATCGGCCTGCTGCTGTTGCTGATCGTTGCGGTGGCGGCCTTCAACATCATCTCCACGCTGGTGATGGTGGTGAACGACAAAAAGGGCGATATCGCGATTCTGCGCACCCTTGGCGCCACGCCAGGGCAGATCATGGCGATCTTCATGGTGCAGGGCACCGTGATTGGCGTGGTCGGCACCTTGATCGGCACCGCCGTCGGCATTTTGGCCGCGCTGAACGTCAGCGCCGCCATCGCCGCCCTCGAAACCCTGATCGGCCACAAGTTTCTCAACGCTGACGTCTACTTCATCGACTACTTGCCGTCCCAGGTTCAGGCCCAGGACGTGTTGATGGTGGGCGGCGCCGCGTTGGTCCTGAGTTTCCTTGCTACCCTGTATCCAGCCTGGCGCGCGGCACGCACCCAGCCAGCACAGGCCTTACGTTATGAGTGAATCGGGCATGAGTGAAAAAGCAATCCTGAGCTGCCGCAACCTGGGCAAATCCTACGAGGAAGGCCCTGAATCGGTGGTGGTGTTGTCAGATCTGCAACTGGAGTTGCACCCGGGCGAGCGCGTGGCGATCGTCGGCAGTTCCGGTTCCGGCAAAAGTACCTTGCTGAACCTGTTGGGCGGCCTTGATACGCCGTCCAAGGGCAGCGTATGGCTGGCGGGTGAAGAACTGTCGGCCTTGGGCGAAAAGGCCCGTGGCCAGTTGCGCAACCGTTCCCTCGGTTTTGTGTACCAGTTCCACCACCTGCTGCCGGAGTTCACCGCCCTGGAAAACGTGTGCATGCCGCTGCTGATCGGCAAGACCGCGATCCCGGAAGCCCGCCAGCGCGCCAAGGCGCTGCTGGAGCGCGTCGGTTTGGGCCACCGCCTGGAGCACAAACCGGCTGAACTGTCGGGTGGCGAGCGCCAACGTGTGGCGATTGCCCGCGCCCTGGTGAACAACCCGGGCCTGGTGATGCTCGACGAGCCTACCGGCAACCTCGACTCCCACACTGCCCAGGGCATCAAGGATTTGATGCTGGAGCTGAGCACCCAGATGCGCACTGCGTTCCTGGTGGTGACCCATGACATGAGCATGGCCCGCCAGATGGACCGTGTATTGCACCTGCAGGAAGGTCATCTGGTCGCCATCTGACCTGTTTCAAGCCCGGTGCCAGGCACCGGGTTTTCTATTTTTCCAACGGTGCCCGCGAATGTTCAGACCGTTATCGATTTTCATCGGCACGCGCTATACCCGCGCCAAGCGCCGCAACCGTTTTGTCTCGTTTATCTCGATGACCTCGATGATCGGCCTCGCCCTGGGCGTGCTGGCAATGATCGTGGTGCTGTCGGTGATGAACGGCTTCCAGCGTGAAATGAGCTCACGCATCCTCGGCATGGTGCCCCACGCCACCATCGTTGGCGTGAACCCCATCGACGACTGGCAGCCGGTGGCTGCTGCCGCCATGAAGAACCCGGAAGTGACCGCTGCCGTGCCGTTCACGCAGATGGATGGCATGTTCTCCTACAAAGGCGCGATGCAGCCGATCGAGATCAGCGGCGTCGACCCGGACCAGGAAGGCAAGGTGTCGATCGTGGCCCAACACATCGTGCGAGGCAGCCTGCAAGACCTCAAGGCCGGTGAGTTCGGCGTGGTCATTGGCGACATCACCGCGCGCCGTTTCCGCTTGAATGTGGGCGACAAGCTCACCCTGATCGTGCCGGAAATCAGCACTGCCCCGGGCGGCATCACCCCGCGCATGCAGCGTTTGAACGTGGTCGGTATCTTCAAGGTCGGCGCTGAACTGGACGGTTCCATGGCGCTGATCAACATGGCCGATGCCGCCGAGATCCAGCATTGGCAGCCCAACCAGGTGCAAAGCGTGCGTCTGGCGGTAAAAGATTTGTACGCAGCCCCCAAGGTTTCGGCGGACATCGCTGCCAGCCTGGGCGCAGCCTATAAGCCGGATGACTGGACCCACACCCAGGGCAGCCTGTTCAGCGCAATGAAAATGGAAAAGACCATGATCGGCCTGCTGTTGCTGATGATCGTGGCCGTGGCCGCGTTCAACATCATCGCCACCCTGATCATGGTAGTGAACGACAAGGGCGCAGACATCGCGATCCTACGCACCATTGGCGCCACGCCCCGGCAGATCATGGCGATCTTCATGGTGCAGGGTACGGTGATCGGTATCGTCGGCACCCTCATCGGCGGCGTGCTGGGCGTGATTGCAGCGTTGAACGTGAGTGAATTGGTGGGCTGGATGGAGCGGGTGACCGGCCAGCATATCTTCAGTTCGGACGTGTACTTTGTCAGCAACCTGCCTTCGGAGCTGCAGGGTGGGGATGTGGTGCTGATCTGCACGGCCGGGTTTGTGTTGAGCTTTCTGGCGACGTTGTACCCGGCGTATCGGGCGGCGAAGATTGAGCCGGCGCATGCGCTGAGATATTCGTAGTATTTAAGACAGCTTTCGCGAGCAAGCCCGCTCCCACATTCGACCGAGTCCATTTTTTGGAATGCAGTCAAAATGTGGGAGCGGGCTTGCTCGCGAAGAGGCCGTCACGGATTGCATCAATCTATCTTGGGCAGCTCAATCACAAACCGTGTCCACCCCACCCCAGACTCACAAAAAATCCTCCCCCCATGGGCCCGCACGATCGATTGGGTAATCGCCAACCCCAATCCTGCATGCTCACTGCTGCCTTCACGGCGCGCCGGGTCCGCCCGGTAGAACCGATCAAACAACCTCGGCAGCAGTTCCGCTGGAATGCCTTCCCCGGTGTTCTCCACCGATAGCCTCACCCCATCCTCCAAGCGCACGCGTACTTCGCCGCCCGGCGGGGTAAACCGCAACGCGTTATCCAGCAGATTCGACAATGCCCGGCGCAACATCCCGCGATCGCCCGTGGTATGGGCAGTGCCCTCGCGTACCAGGCTGACGTGCCCGTCTTCCGCCAGCAGCGCGAAGAACTCCAGCAGCGCATCGACCTCATCCTCCAGCGCCAAGGTTTCGCACTTGGGCACCAGCAAGCCGTGATCCGCCTTGGCCAGGTACAACATGTCATTGACCAACTGCGCCATCCATTGCAGCTCTTCGAGGTTGCTGTGCAGCGCTTCGCGGTATTCCTCCAGTGGGCGTGGCTGGGTGAGGATGACCTGGGTCTGGGTCAGCAGGTTCGACAACGGCGTGCGCAGTTCGTGGGCGATGTCGGCTGAGAACGCCGAGAGGCGCTGGAACGCATCGTCCAGGCGGCCGAGCATGGCGTTGAAGGTTTGGGCCAATTCGGCCAGTTCCGCGGGCATTTGCTGCTGCGGCAGGCGCTGAGTCAGCGAATGGGCCGACACGCTGGCGGCCACTTCGCCCATGCGCCGCAAGGGCCGCAGCCCACTGCGCGCCGCCCAGGCGCCGAGCAGTGCAGTGGCCAGGGCCGAGAGGCCGACGGTGAGCCAGATCAGGTGCTGCATGCGTTGCAGGAAATGCTGGTGGTGGGTGATGTCGAGCATCAGGGTGAGTTGCGGCGAGTTGGCTTGGCCGGCGATCAATGGCGCGTTGTAGACGCGATAGTCGGTGCCGGCATTTTGCAGGCTATGCAGGCCGGGCGCCGTCGGCAGGGCGACATCCGGCGCGCCGTCGAACCAGCGTTTCCCGGCCGCAGTGATGCGCAGGGCAAGGTCTGGTTGGCGGTTGAGTTCGGTGCGCAACTGCGCTTCTCGCTCGGCGAAAGACGCGGCGGAGTCGACCCCTTGCAACGTGCTGCGCAACGCTACCAGCTTGCTGTCGAGCAATTGTTGGTCCAGCTCGATAAAGTGCGCCTCGCTGGCGTGGTTGAACAACACGCCTGCCAACAACGACACCACGGCGGTGCAGCCGGCAAACAGCAGCGCCAGGCGGCTTGCCAGGGACAGGCGCTTGATCAATTGAGGCGCTCCTCCAGCACATAGCCCATGCCGCGCACCGTATGGATCAGTTTGTTGGGATAGTGGTCATCGACTTTCAGGCGCAGGCGGCGGATCGCAACCTCGATGATGTTGGTGTCGCTGTCGAAGTTCATGTCCCACACCTGGGAGGCAATCAGCGATTTGGGCAGCACCTCGCCCTGGCGTCGCAACAGCAGTTCCAGCAGGGAAAATTCCTTGGCGGTGAGGTCGATGCGTTGGCCGTCGCGCTCCACGCGGCGGCGGATCAGGTCCAGGCGCAGGTCAGCCAGTTGCAGTGCGGTTTCCTGGGGCGTGCTGCTGCCACGGCGCAACAGGCTGCGCACCCGAGCGAGCAGTTCGGAAAAGGCAAAGGGTTTGACCAGGTAGTCGTCGGCGCCCAGTTCCAGGCCATGGACGCGGTCTTCCACGGCGTCGCGGGCGGTGAGAAACAGCACCGGGATATCCAGGCCGGCACTGCGCACGGCCTGGAGAATTTGCCAGCCGTCGCGGCCGGGCAGCATCACGTCGAGGATCAGCAGGTCAAAGTCGCCGGTCAGCGCCAGGTGCTGGCCCGTGATGCCGTCGGCCACCAGTTCGGTGGTAAAGCCAGCCTCGGCCAGGCCCTGGCGCAGGTAATGGCCGGTCTTGGGTTGGTCTTCGACGATCAGCAGTTTCATGGGCAACTCTTGGCAACGGGTGACGACGGGCTTTATACCGTGGGTGGCGGGGCAGGAGCGCAACCTTACAAAGTTGTAATCTAGCAGTCAGCTGGCTGGCAGCGGCGCAATCTTAGAGTGCTCCCCTGGCCAGTCATACATTTTTGGAGAAGAGCGATGGCGTTGCGTACACCCCTGTTGTTGGCGGGTTGCCTGTTGGCGTTGAGTGTTGATGCGATTGCCGACGCTGCCCACACGTATTCGTTTGGCCAGCCGGCAACGGCCGATAAAGCCACGCGCACTGTGGAAGTGACGCTGCAGGATATTTCCTTTTCGCCCAAGTCCCTGGACGTAAAAGCCGGCGAAACAGTGCGCTTTGTGCTGGTCAACAAAGGCCAGTTGCTTCACGAATTCAACCTGGGCGACGCGGCGATGCATGCCGAGCACCAGAAGGAAATGCTGCAGATGCAGGCCAGCGGCATGCTCACCGCCACCGGCATGGGCAAAATGGACCACAGCGCCATGGGCCACGGTGAGATGGGCGGCATGAAGCATGATGACCCCAACAGCGTGCTGGTGGAGCCCGGTAAAACCGCCGAGCTGACCTGGACGTTCACCAAGGCCACGGGCCTGGAGTTTGCCTGCAACCTCCCGGGGCACTACCAGGCGGGCATGGTGGGCAAGCTCAACGTCGATTGATCCGGCGGCGCTTAGGCGCGGGGGCAAAGGCTGGTAGACTGGCGCGGTTTATTTAGCCAGGTTTCCGCCATGCATCCCGCAGCCGAACATTCGCCGCTGGGCAAGTCCAGTGAATACATCTCCACCTACACCCCGTCATTGCTGTTTCCGATCCCTCGCGCCGCCAAATGGGCCGAGCTGGGCCTGAGCGCCGAGACCCTGCCTTACAAGGGTGTGGATTTCTGGAACTGCTTCGAACTGTCCTGGCTGCTGCCGTCGGGCAAGCCGGTGGTGGCCATCGGCGAGTTCAGCATACCGGCCGACTCGCCGAACATCATCGAGTCCAAGTCCTTCAAGCTGTACCTCAACTCGCTGAACCAGACCGCATTCGCCGACACGGCGAGCCTGGAAGCCACCCTGCGCACTGACCTCAGCGCAGCCGCCGGCAAGCCCGTGACCGTGCGTATTCGCACACTGGCCGAGATCGAGGCTGAAGGCGTGATGGCCTTGCCGGGCGTGTGCATCGACGACCTGGATATCAACGTCAGCAGCTATGAACATCCGCGCCCGGAACTGCTGCGCTGCGATGATTCGCGTGTTGTAGAGGAGAGCGTGCACAGCCACCTGCTCAAATCCAACTGCCCGGTCACCAGCCAGCCGGATTGGGGGAGTGTGGTGGTGGAGTACCGTGGTTCGGCACTGGATCACGCCAGCCTGCTCGAGTACATCGTGAGCTTTCGCCAGCACTCGGACTTCCATGAGCAGTGTGTGGAGCGGATCTTCCTCGACCTGCAGCGCCTGCTGAAGCCGGAGAAGTTGACGGTGTATGCGCGGTATGTGCGCCGGGGTGGGTTGGATATCAACCCGTACCGCAGCACTGAGGATGTGGCGTTCCAGAACGTGCGCCTGGCTCGCCAATAAACATCACCCCAAACTGACTGTGGGGGCTGGCTTGTGTGGGAGCTGGCTTGCCTGCGATGCAGACACCTCGTTTTTTCAGTTGCGCTGAGGTGATGCTATCGCAGGCAAGCCAGCTCCCACAAAGGCCAGCCCTCACATTGAGGTCTGCGGTTGAGTTTGATCGGGATCAGATGCCGATATTGCCCAAGGTGATCATGATATTGCGCAACGTCCCGGAAATGACCGGGTGCTCAGCGTCGAATTCTATGGCGGCTTGGTTCACATCGTCGGAGATGCTGGGCGTTTGAGTCGCCGGCTCGAGTTCAAGCTGCAATTCAAACTTGGCAATCAAGGCTTCCAGCGCTTCACGTTTTTCTTCCGACAGCGGCGGTTCCTGTTCCAACTGCCCGCGCAGGATTTCGACCTGTTCTTCCAGTTTTTTGCGATCAGGCATGACGTGTTTCCTTTTATCGATAGGCACTGGCATAGACCACGGCACGCCGAGAAAGGTCTACGGGCTGACCTGTAGATTAATCCACTGGCGCCGAGCGTGCATGATCCGTGTCAGGGCTTCTCGCCTTTGAGCTGGCGCAGGCTGATATCGGCCAGGCAGGTGCCCAGTTCACCCAGGTGATCGATCACCGAATGAACCCCCAGGCCGTACAGCGCCACGGTGGCCTTGCCGCGCTTGTGCTCGCGTTGTTGCTCGGTGAGTGCCTGCCATTGCTCGGGCGCCAGGCCGCACAAGGAGCCGCAGGACGCCAGGCCGATGGTCCACAAGCCGGCATTCAGGCCGGCTTGCAGCAAGCGTGGCTCGCCGCTGACCAGGACACAGCCTTCCAGGCGCTCGATATTCAGTTCCATCAAGGCTTGCCAGCAGGCGTTTGGCGCAGGCCAGCGGATAGCGGAGGGGGAAGTGGCTTTAATCCACTTGGGCAGTGTGGCAGCCAGTGGGGTGGTGACTGTGGCGGGTAGCTCGTCCAGCCAGGCACAGGGGATGCCTTGCTCCTTGAGGCTACGCAGGATGGCCAGGGCACCGGGCGTGGCTTGGGAATCGGGGGCGGGGGCGTCGGTGCGCGCCTGGGAACCGAAATCCACCAAGCAGCCACTCAGGCCAAATAGCACGGCAGTCAATGAGGGAGCGCTGGTGACGGCAATTTCGGCGTGAGGCATTTCGAGATCCCTGAAATAGCTGTGACGCTATCGGGATCGGATGACAAGGGGATGACACTTATGAGTAATTGTAGGGATTTTGTGCATTTATCATTAAGACAATTCCTACCGACTGCCTAATTTGACACTTCCGTCATATACTGACGGTCTTATTCAGGGCATAGCGCCCATGACAGACTATTCAAGGAGCCAAAGCTATGCGCTGGAGCCACTACATCGCTCAGCTATCTGTGTGTGCCACTGTTCTATTGGCCCCATTTGCCGCCCAGGCCGCGTCGGAAGACGACCCATGGGAAAGCTTCAACCGCCCGATCTTCACCTTCAACGACACCGTTGATACCTACGCGCTCAAGCCATTGGCCCAGGGTTACCAGTTCGTCACCCCGCAATTCGTGCAGACTGGCATCCATAACTTCTTCCGCAACATCGGCGATGTCGGCAACTTTGCCAACGACGTATTGCAGCTCAAGCCTCACGCGGCGGGCGTCGACACGGCTCGTTTGCTGGTGAACACCACCTTTGGCGTGCTGGGTTTCATTGATGTGGGCACCAAAATGGGCCTGCACCGCAACGACGAAGACTTCGGCCAAACCCTCGGCTACTGGGGCGTCGGCAGCGGTCCTTACGTGATGCTGCCACTGCTGGGCCCAAGCACCCTGCGTGACGCACCGTCCAAATACGTCGACAGCTACACCCAACCGTACCGCTACATGAACGACATCGGCTGGCGTAACAGCACCTTCGGCCTGAACATTGTCGATACCCGTGCCAGCCTGCTCGACAGCGAGAAGCTGATCACCGGCGACAAGTACACCTTCATCCGTAACGCTTACCTGCAGAACCGTGAGTTCAAGGTCAAGGACGGCAAGGTGGTCGACGACTTTTAAGTCGTGATGTTTTGAAATGAAAAAGGCGACCCAGTGGTCGCCTTTTTTGTGTGCGGCTTTTTAGTGCATCTTCAGGATCTTCAGGCCCAGGTGCTGGTCTTCACCGCTGGCCTTGGTCCAGACCACTTCGGTATCGGCCTCCAGGCCCCTGAGAGCGGCGTGCACCGAGTCGATACGCACGGTGAGCCTGTCACCCACCTGGAACTGGCGAGGAGCCTGCACCTGCATGCCGGAGCTGGAAAGGTCCACGCAAACCCCGGCAATCTCCTGCCCGGCGTGGATCAGTGACACATCGGCATCCACTCGCATGCGGATGAAATCGCGTTTTTCGGCGTAGTCGCGCTCGTGTTCGCTCACAGGTTCCATCCTTACTTTGTGTTGTGGTTGTTGCTGTTCTTATAACTCCCGGTGATTTGCGGTGTAAAGACGCTCGGCGACCATCGGCATGAGCTTGAAACCCCTGGCGGATGGGAGTACCGTCTGCGCCTTAGAAGGGCACCTCTGCTTTACTGTTGTGCGTGGGCCAAAAGCCCGTGCTTTGTAGGACAGAGTGGCTAGAAAGCGAATCCAGTACGTGAGCCCGGCCATTGTCGAGCCACCTACGCCAACCTAATTCTGGCGCCGTTTGCCCACATGCAAAAAACCAGTGCCACGCTGCTGATAATCGATGACGACGAAGTAGTGCGCGCGAGCCTCGCGGCCTATTTGGAAGACAGTGGCTTCAGCGTCCTGCAGGCCGGTAACGGCCAACAGGGTCTCCAGGTGTTCGAGCGCGACAAGCCCGACCTTGTGATCTGCGACCTGCGCATGCCCCAGATGGGCGGCCTCGAGCTGATTCGCCAGGTGACCGACCTTGCCCCACAGACGCCCGTGATCGTTGTGTCCGGTGCCGGGGTGATGAACGATGCCGTCGAGGCCTTGCGTCTGGGCGCGGCCGATTACCTGATCAAGCCTCTCGAAGACCTGGCTGTGCTGGAGCACTCGGTGCGTCGTGCGCTGGACCGTGCACGCCTGCTGCTGGAAAACCAGCGTTACCGCGAAAAGCTCGAAACCGCCAACCGCGAACTCGAAGCCAGCCTGAACCTGCTCCAGGAAGACCAGAACGCCGGTCGCCAGGTGCAGATGAACATGCTGCCGGTCAGCCCCTGGACCATCGACGACTTCCAGTTTGCTCACCAGATCATCCCGTCGTTGTACCTGTCGGGTGATTTTGTCGACTACTTCCGCGTCGATGAGCGGCGTGTCGCGTTCTACCTGGCCGACGTGTCCGGCCACGGAGCTTCCTCTGCTTTTGTGACCGTGTTGTTGAAGTTCATGACCACACGGCTGCTGTTCGAATCCAAGCGCAATGGCACCTTGCCGGAGTTCACCCCCTCCGAGGTGCTGGGCCACATCAACCGAGGCCTGATCAGCTGCAAGCTGGGCAAGCACGTGACGATGGTCGGCGGCGTGATCGATGAAGAAACCGGTCTTTTGACCTACAGTATTGGCGGTCACCTGCCGATGCCTGTTTTATACACTCCTGACAGTGTGCGTTACCTGGAAGGGCGTGGCCTGCCGGTGGGCTTGTTCAATGAAGCCACCTACGAAGACCACATCCTGGAGCTGCCGCCGACCTTCAGCCTCACGCTGATGTCCGACGGTATCCTGGACCTGCTTCCAGAGCCTACACTCAAGGAGAAAGAAGCCGCCTTGCCTCAAAAGGTCAAGTCGGCGGGCGGCAGCCTGGATGGCCTGCGGCAAGTGTTTGGATTGGCCACGCTAGGGGAGATGCCGGATGATATCGCCCTATTGGTGTTGAGCAGGAATCTTTGATGAGTACCGGAAGAATCCAATTCGCCGAGCAAGACGGGACCTTCGTCCTGAAGTTTGTCGGTGAAGTGCGCCTGACCTTGTGTTCGGCGCTGGATGCGACGATTGAGCGGATCTTCACAGCGCTGAATTTCTCGGCGATCGTGATCGATCTGACCGAAACCCGCAGCATCGATAGCACCACCCTTGGGCTGTTGGCCAAGTTGTCCATTCTGTCTCGGCAGAAGGTCGGCCTGTTGCCTACGGTCGTCACCACCCACGAAGACATCACCCGTCTGCTGCAGTCCATGGGCTTCGACCAGGTGTTCAACATCGTTGACCGCCCGATCCCTTGCCCGGAATGCCTGACCGACCTGCCATCCCAGGACCAGTCCGAGGAAGTGGTGCGGGTCAAGGTGCTGGAAGCGCACAAGATCCTGATGGGCCTCAACGAGTCCAACCGCGAAGCCTTCCACGACCTCGTCAACGCCCTCGAGCGCCACTGATTTTACTGTTGGAATACATTCCAAATGTACTGAGTTCGACTTCAGGTCGGTGAAAGACAAAAAAGGGCGGCACCCGCAAAGGTGCCGCCCTTTTTGCAACCGCCGCCTTTTACAACTTGGCAGTCAGCAATGCCTCCAGCTTCTCCTGGTCCCGAGCAAACTGACGAATCCCCTCCGCCAGCTTCTCGGTCGCCATCGCATCCTCGTTGGATTCCCAACGGAACTGCGCTTCAGTCAAATGCACCCGCGCTTCACCGGCATGGCCTGGCGACAGCTTGCGCTCCAGCTTGCCTTCGTCGGCAGCCAACTTCTCCAGCAGGTCCGGGCTGATGGTCAGGCGATCACACCCGGCCAGCTCTTCGATCTGGCTCAGGTTGCGGAAGCTTGCCCCCATCACCACGGTCTTGTAGCCATTGGCCTTGTAGTAGTTGTAGATGCGCGTCACCGACTGCACGCCCGGATCATCCGCGCCGGTATAGTCGTTGCCGTTGGCTTTCTTGTACCAGTCGTAGATACGGCCCACGAACGGCGAAATCAGGAACACGCCTGCTTCAGCACACGCCACGGCCTGGGCGAAGGAGAACAGCAGGGTCAGGTTGGTCTGGATGCCTTCTTTTTCCAGCTTCTCTGCAGCGCGGATGCCTTCCCAGGTGGACGCGATCTTGATCAGCACGCGGTCACGGCCAACGCCGGCCTTTTCGTACAAGTCGATCAGACGGTGCGCACGCTTGAGAATGGCCGCTTCGTCGAACGACAGGCGGGCATCCACCTCAGTGGAAATGCGACCCGGTACTACCTTCAGGATCTCCTGACCCACAGCTACCGCAAAACGGTCGCTGGCCAGGCCCACGTCACCGTTGCAGTCCTTTACAGCCTCATCCAACAACGGCGCATACGCCGAAATCGACGCGGCCTTGAGCAGCAGGGAAGGGTTGGTGGTGGCGTCTTGAGGCTTGAGTTTGGCGAGGGTGGAAAAATCGCCGGTATCGGCTACGACAGTCGTGAATTGCTTGAGTTGTTCCAGCTTGGAAGTCATGGGCGTGCTCTGTCCTATGGGTCTGATGACATTACCCGAGCGCCGACAGGCGCTCAAGGGCGCAAATGCGTTCGATCGTTTGCGAGGGCAACATCCTGAAAACAGCCGTTTGAAACACCGGCCTACCTGCTCAATAGGAGGCCAAATCGGCCAGCAGGTTCAACCCAAATGCCCTCCAGACAACCCGCCCCCCTGTAGGCGCTGGCTTGCCAGCGATAGCGCCTTCACTGTCACCGCAATCCTGCCGTCATAGGGGGTTGAGTTACGACAGCTTCAACTTCTGCTTGGCAACCAGCAAGGCACTGATGCTAAGTGCCGCCGCCAGGATCAGATAAAAACTCGGCGCCAACTGCGACCCGGTCAGCGCGATCAGCCCCGTGGCAATCACTGGCGCAAAGCCCCCAAAGATCGTCACTGACAGGTTGTAGCTCAACGACATGCCCGTCACCCGGGTACGGATCGGGAACACATCGGCCATGAGTGAGGCCAGCGGTGCAAAGTACACGGCCTTGATCAGCGCCATCATCGAGACGACGAGCAATAACGACGTTGCACTCGGCACTTTGTTCAGCCAGACGAAGGCCGGGAAAATACTCAGGATGTAGATGATCGAAGCCCAGAGCATGATCTTGATACGGCTGACGAACCCGGCGATGAAACCGACAACGGGTGTCACCAGGGTCAGGATCAGGCCGCCGGTCAGCGTCGCCAGAAAGCCCGACGACTGTGGAATGTTCAACGTGGTTGACGCATAGGACGGCATGTACTTCATCATGAAGTTGGACGCCGTCGACACGATCAGCACGCCCATCGCGACCAGCAGCAATGTCTTCTGCGAAACAAACACCTCCCTTAGCGGCTGTGAACCCGGCTCGCTTTCCTTGAAATCAGGCGACTCATCCACCGTACGGCGGATATAAAGACCCACCGGGCCCAGAATCAAACCGAAGAAAAACGGCACCCGCCAACCCCATTCGAGCATCTGATGATCATCCAGATTGGTCGTCAGGAAGTAGCCGAACAACGAGGCGATCACCACGCCAAAGCCTTGACTGGCAAATTGCAGGCTCGCGACAAAGTTACGCGTCTTTTGCGGCGCGTGTTCCATCATGAACGCGGTTGAGCTACCGAACTCGCCGCCGGCGGAGAACCCTTGCAGCAGGCGCGCAAACAGGATTCCGAGGGGGGCGATGACCCCGATAGCGGCATAGCTGGGCATCACCGCGATCATCGCCGTGCCGATCAGCATCAGCAATATGGACAGGCTCAAGGCTTTCTTACGACCTTGCCGGTCGGCATAGGAGCCCAGTACCGCAGCACCCAGCGGGCGAATCAGAAACGAAATGCCGAACGTTGCGAACGCCAGAAACAGCGACACTGCCGGGTCCGTTGCGGGGAAGAATACCTTGCTGATGGTTAACGCAAAGTAGGCGTAGACCGACAAGTCAAACCATTCAAGGGTGTTGCCGATCAAGGCGGCACCGACCGGTTTCCATAGGGGCTGTGCTTGTTCGATGGCGGGTGTGGACGACAGCGCTGTCATGTTCGACGCTCCTGGTTTTTGTAAGTGTGTGAGCGGCAGGGATAAAAGGTGGATCAGGGCCCTGTTTTTTATGCGCGGGCTTGCGCCCTATCGCCCAGTTCCCAGAACAGTGCGGTCATGATTTGCAGGCCTTCCAGCACCACCGAACCCAGCAGGTGTTCATCCGGCGCATGTTGCGAACAGCCGGGGTAGGAATGTGGAATCCACAAGGTCGGCAACCCCAATACATCAGCGAAAATGTCGTTGGGCAGCGTACCGGCAAGGTTCGGCAGTACGGCGATCGGCCTCGGTGTGGTGTCGCTGATGACCTTTTTTGCGAAGCGCACCCAGGGATTGTCAGGGTCTAACCGAGTGCTGGGCGTGCAGCGATCAACGACGATGTTGACGCCGTGAAAGCCCTCAGCATCCAAGTGCTGGCGCAGCAGGTGCTCCAGGTTCTTCCAGTCTGTACCGACCACAAAGCGCAATTGGCAATGCGCAATCGCCGACGGTGGAATGGCATTCACCGGCTTGGCCGGATTGCCCGCCGTGAACGCGAGAACTTCCAGGGTATTCCAGCCAAAGAGCCGTTCACCCAAGGTGAGGCCAGGCTCACCCCAGTCAACATCCAGAGGTCGGCCGAGGGAATGTTGATCAATGCCCAAGTCGTGGATGGCTTCGCGCACTGCGTCGGGTATGGAGGAGGGCACCAGCCCCCGGCACAGAATACGGCCGTCCTGATTCACCAGGCTGGCCAGTGCGTTGGCCAGCACCACGGCCGGGTTGGACATCACGCCGCCCCAGTTGCCAGAGTGCAAGCCCTTGTCGCGTGCCTGCACCTCAAGGGAAAACAGCGCCGAGCCGCGAGAGCCGAGAAAAATCGTCGGGCGGTTGTCACTCAGGCGCGGGCCGTCCGAGGCGATGAATACATCGGCTTGCAGCAGTTGGCGATGCTCCGTGCAGGCCTCGCGCAACCCGGGCGAGCCACACTCTTCACCGGTCTCGAACAGCACCTTGACGTTAAACCCCAGCCGCCCCTCGCGGGCGTTGATCACCGCCTCCAATGCCGTCAGGTTAATGCTGTGCTGGCCTTTGTTGTCGGCGGTACCGCGGCCATACCAACGGTCGCCTTCCACGGTCAGCGCCCACGGGTTAAGGCCTTCACGCCATTGCTCGGCATAACCGAGCACCACATCGCCATGCCCATAGGTCAGCACCGTTGGCAAGTCCGCGCCTTCATGACGCGAAGCAAACAGCAGTGGGCCCGCGCCCTTCGGGTTCTCAAGGGCCTGGCATTCAAAACCCATTCGCTCCAGCGCCGGTTGTATTTCCTCTTGCAGGTACCGTGTCAATTCCGGCGCTTGGCCGGGGGCCTGGCTTTCACTGCGAATAGCGACCCGGCGACGCAAGTCGGCTTCGAAATGACCGTCAGTGAAGGCGTGGCGAACACTGTCGAGGGCGTGTTGCTTGGACATGAGCGTTCCGATAAGGGCTGAGTGATTCAGGCCAATATAGAAGTCGCCCATCGCACTGTATATTGCTGTTTTTTGAAGACTGGCTTCTAATTAATAGATGCCTTTATGCGCGGGAAACCCATGGATTATCGTTATTTTCTGGCCGTGTTTGATTCAGGTTCGCTGGCGGCGGCGGGTGAGCGCCTGCATATCGCCCCCAGCGCGGTCAGCCGCCAGATCGCTCTGTTGGAAGAGAGTATCGGTGTGCCCTTGTTCGAGCGTCGGCCACGGGGCATGGAACCGACGGCGGCGGGCAGCGCGCTGGCCCACCACGCCAGGCGCGCCTCGTTGGAGGAACAAGCGCTGCTGTCGGAGTTGCGCGGTGGAGATTACCCCGGCGCGCGCGTGATTCGCCTGGTCTCGACAGAAGGGCTATCGCGCTATTTTCTGCCGAACGTGCTGATCCAGCATTACCGGCAACACCCGGATTTCCAGTACGTGTTGGAGGTGATGTCGCCGTTCGAATGCGCAGAGAAAGTGAAGCGTGGTGATGCCGACGTCGGGTTGACGTTCAGCACAGAGCCGACCGATGGTGTCGAGATCCTCTATTCAGGCCGCTCGGCGATACGCGCGATCATGCGCGCCGGCCATCCGCTGGCGACGCACAAGCAATTGCCCCTGCGCGCGCTCGCGCCGTTCCCCTTGGCGCTCACCCCCAAAGGCACGACCCAACGGCAGCTATTCGACCTGGTCTGCGAAATGGAGGGACTGGCCTTCAACCACGTGATGACCTGCAACTACTCCGGAGCCATCCACGAGTTTGTGCGCCACACCGACACCGTCGCCTTGGGCGGCGCAATCAGCCAGCGAGTGAATGGCAGCGATGAGCTGGTGTCGATCCCGCTGACAAACCCTCGATTTGCCGACCGCTCCGTTCAAGTCCTGACCATGCCCAAACGCACACTGCCACCCTCGTTGCAGCGGTTTATCGAGACCTTGATTGACTGCCTTGAGACCGTCGGCTGAGATCGGTTACCGTCCTTCCAGCAACGCCCCGGCCTGATCCAGCAGCGCCAGCGGATCACTCGCCTTATGAATATCCACCGACAACAACTGCCTGAACTTACGCGCTCCCGGAAACCCAGTCCCCAATCCCAAAATATGCCGAGTGACATGGTGCATCGAGCCACCGCTCGCCAAATGCTCGGCAATATAAGGCCGCAACTGCACCAACGCCTCAGCTCGGCTGATCACCGGCGCCGCACTGCCAAACAACTGCTGATCCACTTCCGCCAGCAAATACGGATTGTGATAAGCCTCCCGGCCCAGCATCACCCCATCAAACGTCTGCAAATGCTCATGGCACTGCTCCAACGTCTTGATCCCACCGTTGAGAATGAACTCCAGCGCCGGGAAATCCCGCTTCAACTGCGCCGCCACGTCATAGCGCAACGGCGGAATGTCACGGTTCTCCTTCGGCGACAACCCCTCCAGGATCGCAATCCGCGCATGCACCGTAAAACTGGTGCACCCCGCATCCCTCACCGTCCCGACAAAATCACACAGCTCGGCATAACTGTCACGCCCATTGATCCCGATACGGTGCTTCACCGTCACCGGAATCGACACTGCGTCGCGCATCGCCTTCACACAATCGGCCACCAGGGCAGGGTGCGCCATCAGGATTGCGCCGATCATGTTGTTCTGCACCCGGTCGCTGGGGCAGCCGACGTTCAGGTTCACTTCGTCGTAACCGGCGGCTTCAGCCATGCGAGCGCAGGCGGCCAGGTCGGCGGGGACGCTGCCGCCCAACTGAAGTGCAAGCGGGTGCTCGGCTTCGTTGTGGCGCAGGAAGCGGTCGTGGTCGCCGTGGAGGATAGCGCCGGTGGTGACCATCTCGGTGTAGAGCAGGGCGTGTTTGGAGAGCAGGCGCAGGAAGAACCGGCAATGGCGGTCCGTCCAATCCATCATAGGTGCAACGCTAAAGCGCCGAGACAGTGCGGTGCTTGATTCTGCTGGGCTAAAGCTCTGTTTATCTAGCATTTTACTCAACGTGTTCTAGGCGAGTTTTAGGGCGTTTTCAGGTGTTTTTGGAAGCTCGGTGGTACGATGTACCACATCAAAACTGACACGTACCACTTTCGATATGGCGACCATCAGGGCAAGAAAACTGGCGGATGGGACTGTGAGCTACACGGCTCAAATCCGCATCAAACGCGACGGAGTGCAAGTCTACCAAGAGAGCCAGACCTTCGCCCGGAAACAGGCCGCCCAGGCGTGGACGCGCAAGCGTGAATCGGAGCTGGACCAGCCTGGCGCGATCGAGCGGGCCAGTCGGAAGGGCGTCACCGTCAAAGACATGATCGACCAGTACCTGTTGGAAGTAGGAAAGGCCCGGCCGCTGGGCAAAACCAAGAAGGCCACGCTTGAAGCCATCGGCAAGATGGACATCGGCCAACTGAGCGATACCGACATCACCACCCAATGCCTGGTCGACTTTGCCCTGTTTCGGATGAGCCGTGAGGGCGGGGGCGTCCAGCCGCAAACCGCCGGCAACGACCTGGCGCATCTCGGCGCCGTTCTGGCGATCGCCAAAGACGCCTGGGGCTATCAGGTAGATCCGCTCGCCATGGGCGGCGCCCGCCGGGTGCTGCGTAAGTTGGGCTACAACCTGAAAAGCCGCGAGCGTGACCGCCGGCCGACTTTGGACGAGCTGGACAAGGTTCTCACGCACTATCAGGCCATGCAGGCGCGGCGCCCAACGGTCATCAATATGCTCAAGGTCGTGGGCTTTGCCCTGTTCTCCACGCGCCGGCTGGATGAAATAACCCGCATCCGCTGGGCTGACGTCGACGAGCCTGGCCAGCGTGTGCTGGTGCGTGACATGAAGAACCCCGGGCAGAAGATCGGCAACGACGTGTGGTGCTACCTGCCGGACGAGGCTTGGCAGATCCTCCAGACCATGCCGAAGGCCGGCGAAGACATCTTCCCCTACAGCCCTGAATCGATCTCCACGTCCTGGGCCAAAGCCTGCAAGTTCCTGGAAATTGTGGACCTGCACTTCCACGACCTTCGGCATGAAGGCGTCAGTCGCCTGTTTGAAATGGACTGGGACATTCCACGCGTGGCAAGTGTGTCGGGCCACCGGGATTGGAATTCAATGCGGCGCTACACCCACCTGCGTGGCAAGGGTGACCGTTATGTGGGCTGGGAATGGCACGGAAAGATACTGAGGGCGCCCGTCCAACTGGGCGCCGCATCAGAGAAGTGGCTCAAACGGCGTGTTTTATCCCGTTGAGCTGGTTGTGTTCCTTCACAGCGGCGGCGCGCTGCAAATCGAGGTAGGCAGCGAGGTCGGTGAGGTGGATACCTTTGGCCGACTTCTGGCTCGGTTCCAGGCGGGTGATGGGTAGCTTGATCTGACCGCTCATCACCTTGCGTTGGAACATCTCTGGCGTCAGGTGCGTGAAGTAGTCCCGGCACACCAGCTCCAGGGGAATAATCGCCTGGCCGTCGTATTGGGCCATAAGGATGAAGGCTGTATTCATGGCGGTCCCCTTACATCCGAAACGATTGATGAATGAACGCGGGTGGCACCTTGTGTTCTGCGGGTTTTGCCCGGTCGCCTTGAATCTCGCAAACGAATCGATGCCGGCCTTGATTGGGCGGAGTAAGAGCCTCAGTCAGGCCTGGCACAACTGAGGTGCATTGCTCGTAGGCGTCAGAGCCTTCCCAACTATCGGCCCTGACCACCTGACAGTCCGTACGGGTTGCATCCGCGCACAGATAGAGCAGAAGGAATACGGTCATACGTTAACCCCCATAAGCATGCGTGTCAGTGCATTGGGTTGGCCGTCCGGCGTCAGCTTGTGGAGTGGTTTGGTGACAGTGCCGCCGTTCGCGGTGCGTACTGTGGCAACGCCTCCATCGATCTCTTCAATCACGCCAGTAAGAGCACTGAGGTGGTATTCACGGTCACCACCGCTCATTGCCACGTAGCTGACCTCGTCGCCGACAGCGAGCGGTGTTGTGGTAGCCTCTGCGGTGCCGCCTTTGGGTTGATTCACTTGCATGGTGCTTCTCCTTTGGGTGGTCGGTGTCGAGGGGTTGCAGCCCCTCGGCACCACCTTCTTATTGGCTTTCGCCGGTTGGGTTTTGCTTTCGCACCAGGTGCAGCAGCAGGTTTTCGAACTCAACGACTTCATCCGTTGCCGACTGCCATTCCAGCACTGCCTGGATCTGATCCCGGCTGCACTCCAGCACCAGAATCTCTTTATCGCTGACCGCTAGAACTTCAAGAATCGCGATCAGACCGGCAGGGTCATAGGCTTCGGCGTGAACGATTTTCCCGGACTCGTTAAACCAGTCTTTCAGCTCTTTCACGTGCCGAAGGCGGTTGGTTTCCCCCTCGCGGCCGTCACCAGTGATGACTTGTAAGTGCATGGTGCTTCTCCTTTGGGTGGCAGGCGTTGCAGCGCCTGAAGGGGTTGGCTGTCGAATTCGTCAGGCGTTGAAGTGCCAGCACTTCACGATCGGCTGCTTGGTGATGACGGCGTTGCTGTTCTTGGCCTGGTGAGCCCGTACCGCGCTATCCGTTGCTTTATTGGTGTCGATCAACTTGCGCGAACGTGAGTCTTTCAAGCGCTCGCGCAGCTCGCTGACGTCGGCAATCTTCTGGCGATGCTCGGCCGCGCACTTCACAAAGTCGTTGAGGTTGATGGCTATGACGTTGTCTTTCTTACTGTGGTTGACCACGGGACCGTCAGCGTCGAGGCCTTCCAGGTACTCGTAGACTTCCCAAAATTCAGCCACCACCGGGTGGTCGGAGCTGATCGAGGACTGACGCTCAATCGCCATACGGATGATCTGCGTGCGGGTGTGGCTGATCTGCGGTTCGGTGAGTGGCACCACCATGCGCAGGCAGTCGAGCAGGGCGAGCAGTTGGGCGTGGTTCTTGTTGATCCGCTCCACTCGGATGTACCCGCGCAGCTTGTTGCCGCAGTGCTGACAATCGGCTTGCTCGTCCTGAAACGGTGTCTCGCAGGCAAAGCAATGCGAATGCAGGTTGCGCAACTTCGCCTCGTAGCCAGGGATGCGCTGGGCGAACAGCTCCATCACTTCCAGTTCTTTGCGAACCGCCTGCAATACAAAGTTGCTGAGCTTCGAGCCTTCCAGGGCATTGAGCCGATCTGCCGCCGCTCGGCTCTCAGGCGTAACGTTCGGGCGCACAAAGTGCAGTTTCACAATCCGGGTCATGATTGCTTCAGACGCCACCACAGGGGCGTTCTGGCTGATGGCAATCGTGCCGCGAAACGGCGGTTCGTAGGTCTCGTTGCCGGCGGTTTTGACGCCCTTGGTCGCGAGCGTGCCGCCGCCGTAGTAGTCCTTGAGTTCGTCCCATTCGAAGGTCTTGGCGTGGGCCTTGTCGTCGCCGCTGCGGTCCGACTCCAGCAGCACAATGGGCATGCCGGATACCTGGCCCATCAGACGGCTGCGGCCGGCCTTGGTGGACTTGGACGGGTCGAACCCTTCGTATCCGTCCCGGCCTGCCAGTTTCCAGAGCAGGGTGAGCAAGGTGGTTTTACCGGCGCCGGCTTCGCCCGTTGCTTCAAGGAACGGAAACGACTGGTAGCGGCTGCGGATTTGTTCGGCGAACAGTGAGCCAAACCAGAACGTCAGCGCGACGATCCCCTGCGCGCCAAAGCACTGCCACAAAAGGCCCGGCCACTGTTGGTCGTAGTTTTTACCGTCCTTCTCCAGATCGATCTTCACACCCTTTTGCAGGGTCTTGAGCTTCAGCTTGCCCATCTCAAAAAACTCCTCTTCATTGATGTGGATGACCTGGCCTTCGCGGACGGCTACGTCGTTGAACACGTAGCAGTGGTATTCCTTGCTGTAGCCCACGTAGTCGATGGTCTGAACGGTCTTGATGCCGAAAAGCTGGTCTTTCATGAGTTTGTCCAACTGTTGTCCACTGCCGGTGAACACGGCCCCGGCGCCCATGCCGAGAAGTCTTTTTTTGAATTCGCTGGCGACGGCGACCTGGCCCCCGGTGAAGGTGTTTTTCACTGACCCACCGTCGTGGGGGAAGTCGACGCGGAAGAAGTACCAGGACTCGTCGGTAATCTCGTTGCGCTGGAAATAGAGGGCTTTGGGGTAGCAGTTGGCGATTTCGACGACGCAGCCGGCCACGTTCAGGGCCTTCTCCCGCAGCTGCTTTTCGTTCAGCATCTGGGCTTCCTGGTCTTCGCTTTTCTCCAGCGCCTGCTTGGCGCTGTTGTATTTCGCAAGGTCCAACTTCCACCAGTACAGGCGGGAGTCGAAACAGAAGTGAAACTCCTCACGCTCACGCCACTGGTACATGAGCAACGCCTTGTCGCTGGCACTGTCTGCTATCAGCAGGGCGCCTTGATGGCGGGCTTCCTTCAGGTCTTTTTCGATTCGTTCCGCACGGGCCTTCTCGTCATCGATAAATGCCCAGCGTTGATGCAGATCGTTCCAGTCAACCTTGCGTGCATCCGGCTGCGTGACCTGAGCGGCGTCGCAGGTAAAGCCGAGTTCGCGGGCACGTTTCACCCAGGTGCGGGTGTATTTGTGAGCGCCTGGCTCGTTGTCCAAGGCCCAAACCAACTTGGGAGTTTTACCGCCGCGAGCGGTGATGAGCGCCTTCAGCGATTCTTCTGGAAAGGCGTTTGATGACAGAGCGGCGACAGCCGAGATACCGTTTTGAATGAGCGCAATCGCGTCGAAGATGCCTTCAACGATCCACAGTTCGTTTACTTCCAACAGGTCCAGACACGGTGGGCACCACCAATGCCCTCTGTAGCTCTGGAGCGGTTGGAACCGGGCCTTCTTCTTGCCGAAGCGGGAAGGCTGATCAATCAGGCGCTCCCAGTACCCGCCATGCTCAAGTGGAAACCGCACGGTTGCAGAGCCGATATTCAGGTCGCGATCGAAGTAGCTTTCCTGGGTGTACCAGCCCTCAATCAGCTCCACACGGAAACCCCGGGCGAACGCCAGGTAAGCCTGGGCACTGGCGGCTGGCTGGTCACTGGTAGCCGGTGCGCGCTTGCTCCAGTCGTCGAATAGGTCCGGGTACAGCTCTTTTGTGGGAGCCATGTACCGGCACTTTTCCTCACGGCCACAGCGTATGAACCACGGCTCATCGTGACGCGAGAACAGGCGTTTCTGATTGCACTGGGGGCAGGTGCCCTTGCGCATGTAATGCGTGCCGGTCATGTGCTGAAGGCCGTAATCGGACTCCAGACGCTGAAGTACATCAGCCCGGATCTTGTCTTCCATAGGCTTACGTATCACTGCGGACGCTCCGCAGTCGGCACAACGAGCTGCTTCTTCAGTTCGTGGCGCGTCTTACCAATACCTGCCAGGTGCGGGTAGTCGGCAAGCACTTTTGGCCCGCGCTGGCCGTTCGGTACATTCCGGTAGCGATCGGAGTACCAAATATCAGCCATGGTGACTTCGTACTGGCTGGTCAACCACAACAGGTAGTGCTGCGCCTGCTGCTCGTCCAGCTCAAGTTTTATGGTGATTTTGCTCATTTCGGCCACCAGTAAGTTGCAAATTTCCCCTACCCACGCGGTGCGGGCATACATCAGGGATTGGTTTCGGGTTAGTGCGGGAGGTTGCGAGTCAGCAGCAGGCGCGTGGGAAGCAAGCGCGCTGAAACGGGGTGTCGCTGTTGGGTGCAGTTGTCGAGCAGCCAGATGACCGGTCGAAACGGACTGCTATTGGGGTGAACGCCAAGCCATGCAACGCGCTTGCAGGTCATGCTTTCGAACTCGGCAACGGCCAGTTCAGCGATGCGTTGCACCAGGTGCTGAGGGACTTCAAGCGACAGCGTCAGATAGCGGGCGCAGTTCTCAAGCAACTGCGTGTCACCGGCCAGGTGCTGGCAGCGATGGCGATAGAGGTAGGCCACCGCCGCTTGTTGCATAGCGGCGCGGTAGTCGCTGGTGGGGTTTGTGGTCAAGGCGATGGCGTTCATACAGTTGCACCCTCCATTTCCATTTGGTCCAACAGATCAGGTTGATCATTGGCGGTTTTCATTGCCTGGCGACGAATGACCACGTCCGCAATCGGCAGCTTTACAGCGGGGTTGGGCATGCCGCTGGGGCTCAGTTCGTGGGTCATTTGAAATTCAGCGCGCACCGACCAGCCGCAAGCTTCGTTGGTGCATTGCATGTAAGTGATACGCAGGAAAATGTGTTGGCCTTCGCTGGTGCGGATGCGCATACGGCCTTGGCAGTGGGGGCAAACCAGTTTGTAGGTACTCACTAGACAGCTCCCTGGCTGTAGAGCTGGATGGTCGCGAACACTTCGGCGTAGCGAGCGGACATGTAGGTGATCAGTGCGGAGATGATTGCGTCGGCTTCCTTCTTTTCGATGACGCCATCGTCCAAGGCGGCAGACATGATCTGGTCGACCTTGCCCCGTTTAGCCGATGCCTTGAGTGAGCGGCTATACAACTCCACGTTGTCCAGGTTCTCCGGAAGGCTCAACGGAACGAACATGCCGCCGTACAGTGAGGCGATGTAATCGGCCAGGAACGTTGTGCCGGCGACTTGCTCCAGACGGTGAATATGCACGTCGGTGAGCGGGCGGCTGCCGGCGTTCTCGTAGGCCTGGTTGTCGAACTTCTTCAGCGGCATGCCGAGGTCTGCCGAGGCGTATTCCCGGCCACCTGGGTAGGCGCCGATGACGGCCATCACAACGCTCTTTCTGCTGTCTAGAACTGGGCGTTTCATCTTCTGGTTTCCCCTTGGAGCCAGAGGCCCTAGTTTGTGATCACGCCGTCTTTCTTGATGCCGAGTAACACGGCGGCGCGATGAGCTTCACCGCGCAGACACTTTTTCTGCCCGTTCAGTACTGCGTAGACGGTTGAGGGATGAAGGCCGTACTGAATGGCAAAGTCCTTGACGGACATGCCCTTCATTTCCAGACGAGTTCTAGCGGCCTGGCATGCTTGCTCGGGTGCATAGGTGGCGTGCATAGTTCGGATTCGTGTGATTTCGCGTAATGGTGTGATGATATTGGTTCAGGTATTTGAACCTGTCAATGCTTGAGGTTCAAAAAATATGACCATCAGCATTCGGCTGAAGGAAGAGAGAGCGCGCCTGAAGCTCAGTCAGACTGATTTAGGTGCTGTAGGTGGAGTCGGCAAAACCACCCAGATAAATTACGAAAAAGGAGTAGGGAGCCCGGACGCTACGTACCTTGCAGCTGTGTCAGAACTTGGTGTGGATATCTTGTACGTCGTTACTGGAGAGCGTAAGCCACAGATGGCCGACAGCCTCAGTATCGAGGCAGCACGATTTCTGGAGGTCTACGAGCAAGTCAACGATGACGACCGCCAGGTGCTTCTGAGAATGGCGTCAGCGTTTGCGGCTGCCGCAGGTATAAAGAACAACGGCTGAGTCGATCTTTAAGCAAGGCAGTAGGAAGTAGCACACCGACCACGAAGGTCGGTTTTTTCATGGAAGCTCAAAGGAGTAGAGGAATGGCGTTGAAGCCTTGTAAGTCCTGCAAACACACCGTGGACGCATCTGCGAAAACATGCCCCAACTGCGGCGTGGCGAATCCAGGTGTATCAACTGGCAGCGCGATTGGAGGAGGCATCCTTCTTGTAATCATCATTGCAGTTGTCGTTTCAATGTGTTCTGGCGGGAAGAGTGACAAACCCGAAGATAAACAGGCAGAGAAACAAGCGCAGGTGGATGAAGCGGCCTGTCGCAAAGACCTTCAATGCGCGGGCGACAAGTACACCGTCGCGGTTGGTGTGTATTGCAAGGATTCTGTGGCACGCCTGGCTAAGTACACCTCCCGCTGGACAGATGGAACCTTTGAGCCGAAGTTCAGCCATTTCCGTTGGCTAAACCAAGAGCAAGGCACCATTACTTACATAGGCGATAAAATCGAATTTCAGAACGGTTTCGGTGCCTTCCAAAAACACATCTACGAGTGCGACTTCAATCCCGCGAATAACCAGATACTTGATGTTCGCGCTCGTCCAGGGCAATTGTGACGTAACAGAGGCTCATAGTTTTTTTCTGTCCGGTGCGATGACACACAAAAACGTGATGGAGATTAGCTGTTCCCCGGGAAACCTCAACGGCGCCATGGTGGCGCCGGGTACCGGTTGCGTGTGAAAGGAGTATTCGCATGATGGAGAACAGCGGTGTGTCGGAAAGCAAAGTGTCAGTCGTAGACGCGAACTGCCTGAGCGACCAGGAAGTGAGGTTGCTCGCGATGTTCAGGGCGATCAACGTCCAGCGACAAACTGATGTAATGCGATTGTTGGAAGTTTTTGTATACGCACCTGACCAGTGAGCTATAACCCCGGCACTGCGTCGGGGTTTTGATTGAGGTTGACCCAGAGCATAGGAGGGCACGTGTCTAGCGATTATCAAAGTCTTAATACAGATCGTCTGGCTCAGATTTTCAAGGAACGCATAACAAAACCCAAGTGCCCGTTTTGCGAGCACGATGATTGGGTGTTGCCACATATCACGGGTTCCTCCGGTGTAAGGGTTCCTTGGGCGTTTGGAAACAATTTTCTTATGACTGGTCCAGCTGCTGTGATGCTTTATTGCAAAAACTGCGGGTTCATGCGGCTGCATGCTCTTGCTGCATTGGACGGTGTTCTTGTCGAGCCCGACGTCATTGAAGTCGGTCCGTTAAAGGAGGCGCCATGAGCGAGCCGTTTGAGCTGGTTAGCCTGAATGACAGGTTCCCTGGTCGCTTCGAGGGTGACAGAAAGGGAGGTGGAGACGATAATGGAGTCAGCCCCCCACCGGGACCTCCGGGAGAAGATCCAATGGAAGCACGCGTAGCGAAACTTGAAACCCACGTTGAATACATCCGTAGAGATCTGGATGAAGTCCGTGGTGATGTCAAAATCATCAAAAATAGGCTGGCCTATTTTGCGGGTGCTGCGGTGGTTATCACGGCCATTCTGGCTTGGATTGCGAACAACCGATTTGACCAGGTGCTACAGCTGTTGACCAAATAACTGTCAGATTTTCATTCAAACCCGGCGATTGCCGGGTTTTTTATTGGAGCGGTCAAATACTCACGCCTCTACCACCGCCTGCATTTTTTTCCATTCCCTATCCACCGCCCGTTTGGCCGTCTTCTCGCTGGCATACAACCACTTCAGCCGCCTCGGTTTGGTCTGATCCCCCGCAGTAATCGTTTTTTCCTTCCCGGTTTTCTGGTCGCGGTAGTGCGCGATGATCCCCGTGTAGTCACCCTTGTTCTCTTCTGCCAAGTCTTCAACGTTGTCCTCCGGCAACTTGCTTTCCAGCTCCAGGCTCACCGTATACCCGCCGTCCGGGCTCAGGCTGTGCTGCACATTCCCGCCATACCAAATGATCTCGTCAATTTCTGCCTTCACACCTTGGAGTGTGTACGTCAGCTCGGGAATCAGATCCGGCCGGCCCATCGCGAGGGTGTAGCTGAGCGTGGCACTGCCGCGCTGTAAGCGCCGAAACTCCGCCCGTGCCGAGCGCAGGGCTGACTGCTGATCGCTGTAGGTGTGGCGCAGGTCTTTGAGGTTGTCACCACCGCCGGCAATGGCTTCCTGCTTCTTGGCGCTGTTCACGTCGTAGTAATAGGCCCTCACACCGTCGTAGCTGTCGCGGTCGGCTTGCAGGTAGCGGTGTTGGTCGCCGTCTTCGCGGGTGAGGACGATGTGGGGCAGGTCCATGCCGCTGGCGGTCTTGCCGCCGCCCGCTGGCAGGCACAGCAGGCAGCCGGCTTTGACGCTGGCCACCGCGTCGAATTCTTCGCCCAGGCGGCTGATCAGGTTGGCGTCGGACTCGTTGGCCTGGTCGAGCTGCAGGATGGGCAAGCCGTCGAGGGCGCCGGCGATGGTGGCGGTGAGGCCGTTGCCAATGGCGATATCGCCCAGGACGTCGCCGAGCGTGGTGTTGCTCCAGCTCCGCTCGCGTTTGGTTTTCAGACCCTTGCGCAGGTCTGCCGATCGAGCGCGGATGCTGAGCACGTCCGGTGCTCCGCTGTGTTCGGTTTCGTCGACGGTGTAGGTGCCTTTGTCCACCAGGCCGGTGTCGCTCCAGCCCAGCCACAACCGCAGCACCGCGCCCTTGGGCGGGATGGTCAGCAGGCCGTCGTGATCGCTGAGGGTGATGCTGAGTTGGTCGGCCTCTACGCCGCGGTTGTCGGTCAGCTCCAGGGTCATCAGTCGCGGGCTGATCAGTTGGGCGATGTCCAGGCCGTCAACGGTGAGGCGGAACGCTGGCACCGAGTAGGCTGCATCGCGTACATAGCGCTCGGCGGTGTTGCGCAGGTAGCCGGTGACCTTGGATATGACGGACTCGATCACAACAGGCCTCGCAGGATGTTGACGCCTAGCCGGGTACCGGCACCGAGCAGGTCAATGCGGTCGTCGTCGGTGCGCTTGAGGCTCAGGGTGAATTCAATGCGCCGTGGGGTGCCGTCGCTGAAGAAGATGGTCTTGGTCTCGCTCAGGCTTTCGATCACCCACAGGCCGTAGATCCGGCCGGTGCCCTCGACCATGGGCCAGGCTTTGCCGGTGTTCGCCATCAGGCGTATGGCGTCGAGGCTGAGGGTGGTGCCGGCCAGCTCGGGGAAGATAATGCCGGGGAGGGCGATGGCGTCGTCGCCACGGCCCACGAACTGCCGCGCGGGCGCCGCGCCGATGCGGTTGTTGCTGGCATGGCGCCAATCGGTTTGGCGTTGCAGCTCCTGGTAGGCGGCGGTGCTGAGGCTGAACACGAACATGCCGAGGGCCATCATCATGGTGGTTATTCCAGGTCGGAGAGTTTGCTGCGCTGACGCGCTTTCTTTTCGTTTTCGATGCGGGCGAGGATGGCGCGCAGGCTCTTTTCCAGGCTTTGCATGTCTGTGCCAGGCCCTGCCGCGACGTCGATTTGGTACACGTCGTGACTGTCGTAAACGACTGTCGGCGCCGCGCTACTGATCGGCGGCTTGGTGTCGACGGCAAATGCAGGCATGGCAGTGGCGCCCAGGGCAAGCGTACCGGCGGCTGTCATCTGCTTGGTCATGCTGCTCAGGGCGTCCAGAGGGCCTTTCTGCCCACCTTCCAGGCCTTGTGTGAGGCCGGCCATTGTGAACCCACCCAACTCGGCGAACACGCGGGACGGGCTGTGGATACCAAGCTTTTCCTTGAACCATCCAATGCTGGCGTCGCCGATCGAGCTGATCGCCGCTTTGACGCTGCCCAGTCCTGCCATCAGCCCGTTGACCAAGCCGTTGACGATCATGTTGCCGAACTCGGTAAAGCGGTTTGGCAGATCCACGCCCAGGTAACTCAACATTGCGGCGAAGGCCTGGTAAATCAGGCCGATGGGGCTGAAGTTCGCCAGGGTGTTGATGATGCTGATGATTCCGCCGCTGAACCCTGCTTTGATCTCCGTCCAGGCGTTGGTGAAGTAGTTCTTCACTGCGTCCCAGTTCTGGTAGATCAGGTACGCACCGGCAGCCAGAGCGGCAACGACTGCAGCGATGGTCAATACAATCGGATTGGCCGCCAGGCCCCATAGCGCAATACCGACTGTGCGCAGGGCAGTGACAAGGGCGCCGCCCATGGTAGTAGCGAGCATACGAACGCCCTGGGCAAACATGGGGAATACGTTGCGAGCCAGGCCGGTCAGTGTGGGGAACAACTTGCCGATCATCTTGCTGACACCGCCACTTTGCAGACCGAACATCGTCATGCCGTAGCGAAGCACTGCAAAAGGTCCCAGCATGCTTGCCATGGTCAGCGCCAAGCCGCCGAAAACGAATGCCAGCCCAGCTATCGCGGCCACTACCTTGACCAAGCCACCGGCCAATTTCGGATTTTCTCGTGCCCAGGTGCCGATGCTGTTTGTGATCTCGCCCAGTGTGTTGATCAGATCCTTCAGATCGGGTGCTACAGCCGCACCGAACTCTGCCATGGCGTTAGTGAAGCTGCCTTCGGCGGCTTCCATGACGTTAGTCAGGGTGTTGAGCTGTTCGTTGACGCGGGTGCGCAGGTCGGCCTGGCTTTGCAGCTTCTGCTGGACTTCCCGATAACCAGCGAGACCCTTGTTCATCATGGCGTCCAGGGTCGACATCGTCTCCGCATCATCCCCGAACAACGTCTTTTTTATTTCTGTTCGGTCGATATCGTTCAGGCCTTTCAGTTTCTCAATTTGTGCATACAGATTTTCCAGGCCCGCAAAGTTTCCCTTGTCGTCCGTAAACTTAAATGACATCCCCGGTTTAGATTTCGCGAGCGCTTTGTTCGCTTTATCGACTTTGTCTTGATTTAGCCCGGCTTGGAAAATTTTGCGGAAAGCGTTACCTGCGGAACCGCCGTCCATAGCAGCCTGATCCATCATGATCAGTAGCGGCGCTAGTTCCTTGGCTGCATCAATCCCCGACTTCTTGATCACGTCCATCACTGGGGCGATCTTGCTGAAGCCCTGGAGCATGTTGCCGGGGTCCACACCGGCATAGAATCCGCGCTGTATGGTGTCCATCAGGCCCATCATGTCTTTTTCGGTGGTGCGTGTAGCGTCCTGCATCTTGGCGGCGAATTCCGCCGCTTCCGTAGCCTCCATTTTCAGCTGGACTCCAAGGTATGCAGCAGCTTCACCCGTGCCTCCAAGAATGCTCTGCGCGCTCAGACCCTGGCGCCGCAGCATGGTCATCATGTTCTGGAAGTCGGCCGTGGTGCCGGGCAAACGGTCGCCCAGCTTGGTGGCCAGCTCGGTGATTTTTTGGAAGTCCTCCGAGACCTTGCCGGTGTCGTCCATCATCGACACTTTGAGCTGTGTGGCGGAGTCCTCATTGGGCGCAAAGGCTTTCACAGCAGCTACTACCGGGCGGCTCGCCGCGTAGCCGACACCCAAACCGGCGGCACCGTTCACGGCCATGTTGCCGGCGGCACGCTGGGATTTCTCCATCTGACTTCGTGCCACCGCCGCCCGCTTGTGCTGTGCACTCAGCTCGGCCATGCGCTTGCCCTGCAAGCTGATGCTGGCATTGGTAGCGTTGATTTGTTCGCGGAGCTGGCGTTCGTGAGTGCCAAGGTTTTTCGTACTGATGCCAGCGTCATAGAGCTTGGAGCGCAAGCCTTGCAACTGTTCGCTCTGTTGCTGGTGCTGTTGCTTGAGCCTCGTGGCTTCCCGAACTGCCGCCTGGAAGCTCCTGGTCATTGCCCGGGTCGGCGTGTCGGTCGCGGCGAGTTCCTGGCTGAAGGTTTTGACGCGATCACGGGCATCGATGAGGGCCGCGCCGGTTTGCTCGGCGGCTGCACGCTGCGTCCGCCAGGCGCTTATGTCTTTCTGTTGGCTGTTGAGTTGCTTAAGGCTGTCGCGAGCAGCCTTGAGCGCGCGAGCGGTTTCAATGCCACCTTCGCTGATGTGCTTCAGTGGGCGTGTAGCCTTGTCGATGGTACTGAGCAGCACCTGAAGTCGCAGATCATTTCCCATCGTTAGAACTCCGTACCCTGGCACGCTCGCGCCAGTCCATCAGCTCTTGCAGGCCCAACTGATCCATGTCAGCCGGTGCCCAGTGAAAAACCACAGCCAGGTCAGCCATGGCGTCCTCTACGCAACGAGGGATGCATCCGTCTTCATCGATTTCTGTAGCAAAAAACCGCACACCTTGGTGCCGAGCGCGAAGAGGTCGGCAGGGTCCATTAACGTGACTTCTACGGCGGTGAGGGATGGAGTGCTGATGCGCGGCACGACCTTCATGAGGCTGTTGACGTCGATCTGCAGCAGCTCAGCCAAACTCACACCGCGCAGTTCGCCCGCGTTGGGCTTGCGCAACGCGATGCTGTCGATGGTGGTGGTGCCACGGCGGATCGGCGTGTCGAGGATGACGGTGTTGTCGTCTGCCAACGTTTTTACTTGGGCTTGTTCGGTGGCTTCGTCTTTCATGGGTAGAGCTCCTGGTGATGAAAAGATTGGGTTAGCGATCAATGACGGCTATCAAAGGCCAATGGCGCTGCGCTGTTTCTCCAGCATGTCGACGCCACCCACCTTCTCGATGAAGTTGAGCAGGTCGATTTCGATGATGTCTTCGTTGTCGACGGTCAGCTTGTAGTAGGTGCAGGTGGTTTTGATGGTGTGTTCAGTGTCTTCGCCTGGTTTGGCTTCACCCATTTCGATGCTTTCGTGACGGCCGCGCACGGTGATTTCCACGGCGCTGACTTCACCCGTGTCGTCTTGCTCGAAAGCACCCGCGAAGCGCATTGCTACACCCGACGCATTCACCGCGCCGAACTGCTTGAGCACGATCAGATCGAGACCGCCGAGCTTCCACTCCAACTGGATGCCGTCGTCGGACATGCCCAAGTCAGCCTTGACCGGGCCGTTCATGCCGCCACCGCGATAGGCTTCCATCTTGCGGCCCAGGGCCGGCAGGGTGACGGTCTTGGCTATGCCGGTGTAGCTACCGCCGTCGTTGAACAGGTTCATGTTTTTCAGCTTGTGGGGCAGGGCCATGGCGGTGTTCTCCGGTGTTATGGCACAGGGTTGGCTCCCCTTGCGGGGAGGCCCGGTTTACGCGTTGACGGCGGCGGCGAACTGCATCAGGTAACGGTCGGTGATGCGCTGACGCAGGGTGAGGTCTTCCAGGGGCGGCACAGGCGTGTAGTCGTAATCGAGGGTCAGCTTGCCGGCCTTGAGGGTGTCCTTATCGTTGATGTCTTCGGGGTACCAGCAGCTGCCGCCGATCAGGTAGCCCTGGGCGATCAGCTCGCGGAATTTGGCGTTGATCCCGTTGATAATGTCTTTGACCAGGGACGCGTGCATGGGCTTGTCCATGGCCCACATGTGGGCCTCGGCCATGGTGTCGGCGATGATTTGTGCGGTACGGGTGTAGTTTTCGAACGCGAACAGCGGATCGTCGCTACAGGTACGGCTGCCCCAGAAGCGGAAGCCGCCTTCGTTGATGAGCGTGGTGACTTCGTTGGCGTTGAGGTAGTTGGCGTCGGTAGCCGGGTTTTGCAGATCCCAGAACACATCGGCGCTGATGCCGGTCACGCCGTTGACCGCGACGTTGGAGAGGGTCTTGTGCCAGCCGGTTTCCTTGTCGATCTTGGCTCGCAGGCCCAGGGCGCGGGCCACCGCCGATGCGGTAACGGTCGCGCTGGTGACCGTGTCCCAGTTTTGGAACTCTGGCCAGATCACCATGACCTCACGGGCGCCGAAGTTTTCGCGGTAGGCGACCACCTCTTCCTTGGTTTTGCAGTCCCAGGCGCTTACGTAGGCGAAGGCGCGCAGGTCCTGGGCAATAGATACCAGTGCAGTTGCCACCGGCTGGCTGTCGAGGCCTGGCACGCCGAGAATGCGTGGCGTCATGCCCACGCGGGCCTTGGCCGCGAGCAGGGCTTTCATGCCGGTGTATTTACCGTCGGCGGTGGTTGTGCCGATGAGGGCGGTGGTGGTGGCGGCTGAGTCCGCGCCTTCCTTGACCCGCACCACGATGGTGTAGGGCTTGGTCTGGTCGGCGATGGCCTGCAGGCTCTTCGCCAGGGTGCCCTTGACGCCGGCTTTGGCGATGGCAGTTTGCACATTGCTCAGCAGGACAGGAGTGTCCAGCGGGAAAGCGAGCGGGTCTGCATCTTCAGCCGTACATACCAGGCCGATGACTGCGGTTGCGATGGTGCGAATGGGGCGGGTGCCGTCGTTGAGTTCGAGAACCCGCACGCCGTGGAGATAGTCTGAACCGGCCATGGGTGGTTGCCTGCGCTGTGATGGAATGACAGTGCACAGGCTGCCGCGCGCGCGCCGGTTGGGCGAGCGCGCAGGCTTGTAGAGAGGCGGGGTACAGGTGCGAGTGGGTTACTGGAGGTGTTCAGCCAACCAAGCGGGCTGTTCGGGCCTGTACTCGATTGCTGGGAAATGCTCCGACTCAGGCCAGTCGCGCAGATCCTGGCGGTAGCCCTGCAGTTGCTTGTACTGCTCGGCGGTGAGAGTCGTAGGGCGCTCAGCCTCCAGTTCGTCGCGGTGGCGGGCGATCAGCGGATCGGTGAGCAACAAAACCCTGTCACGAACAGCACGTTCCCGGCTCTTCAGTTCCTCCAAGGTCGGCCCTGGGGCATCAATAATGATCGGCCTACCATTCTCGCCCGCCGTAAAGGTTGAGCCACCACTAGCAACAGCCCGAAATATGGCGTCATGGTCCGCTTGAGATACCTCAACGACCTCATCTTCTGGCGGCAGTAAACATGCTGGATTGGGGGCAGAAATCTCCGGCCATTTTGCTTGGTCATCTGGCACGTCAATCAGGGGCGCCTCTGCGTCCATATCGGGGATCAGTATGAACTCTGGGGCCAAACTGTCTTCGCTCCATTCCGGGTTAGGCACCTCAGTAGTGGGGAGTTCCCATGCCGGATCCAGGACTTTTCGAGTCGGCCTTACCCATTCGGGATCCGGTATCTGGATGGTGCGAGTTCCGTGGAATAGCTCATTGAAAAAAGCGTTCGCTTTTGCGCTATAGAAGATTTTCACAATTCAGTTACCCCTTGCTTCAATGATCGCCACCAAGCCACCTTGGACAATGCCCGCCCATTCCTCTATGTGAATAATGCAGCCGTCTTTAGTTGGGGACAGGTAGTACGCCTGAACACACGCGGCCGCAGTTGTCGTTTTTTTCAGGGTTATCTGCGCGTTGATAAACTGATTCGGAAATTGAAACTGCCAGGTGACATTAATGGCTTTGATCGATGAAAGATCATCAAAGGCAATTTCTTGCCACTGCTTGATTTCCCCCGTATCCGGGTTTTTGCTCCAGCCATTTGTAGACAGCAGCGCCGTGTCTTTAGGGCGATCGACCTGCAAACTCACCACGGTACCATTTGCGTGTTTCATGTATGGCAGTGCTGCGTTGCCTCCCGCAAACCCCGCTTCGGAGCAGGTATTGCCGTTTAGTTTTCCGCTTATAGCCGTCGATACATAGGCGCAGTTGGCTATGAACCCACCCACGTATCCTGGGGCTTGAGTCGATACTGTGGTGTTGCTTGTGATTGCAGGGACGGACAAAGCATTTGGAACACTCAGGATTCCGTTTGCGCTATAGGACATAAGAGGACCAAGGGTCTGATTATCAGCCCCAACTGTTCCCCAGACGAAACCACCCGTACTGCCGCCGCCCTTATTGCAGATAAATTGCGCCGTCCCAGTGCCAGCAGACCCCCAACCAACATAAGAACCCAGCTCGCTGTAACCTGTGACCTCAGAATTAAAAGACAACCCCATAAATTTTGGATTGAAGGCGCCGCCGCTTTTGGGCATCCCGTCAGTAATGCCAGCCCCGGCCAACGTAGTTGGGTTCGTTCCTGCAATCACGCGACCGAGCTTATCTACGGTCAAACTGCGATAAGTACCTGCTACGATCCCGGTGCGCCCAGCGACAACCTCAAACGTCAGCTCCGTTGTACCCAGGACAATGGGAGCATCCGTTACCAGCTGCCAAACGCTATCGCCGTTGGCCGTACCCTTTTCGACAGCGACAAAAAGACCTGGCGTCACCTCCACGCTGGCGTCTGCATCCTGCGCACGCTTCCACGCCCCGCCTGCGGGCACAACGTAGATGCCGTTATTCCTGGCCAGGTCCTGGTCCTTCACCAGCACCCGCGAGCCCTCCACCAACAACACACCGTCGACCGTCTGAATGCCGCTCAATGTGATGTTGGCTGTGGTCGCGACCAATACCGAGTGCTTGAAGTCCAGTTTGGCCAGCGCCTCAATGACCGACGTGTCCACGTATTCGCGCGTGGCGAGCACCACGCTTGGGTCAATCTTCAACTCAATGTTGCTCGTACTGCTGACGATCAGGTTGATCCGTATCACCTGTGTCCGACCGGAACCCTGGGCGAGCAATGGCTTGAACGTGGGCGCGCAGTTGGCGACTGCGACCATGTCGCCGTCTGCGTCGTAAAGCGCGAGTTCGCGCACCCACCAACCGCCAACGCTTTCCGGGATGATCTGTTCGGCGATAATGACGCTGGCGTTGGTCGGGTCCACCTTCACCTGATTGAGCGGAGCACGGCGGCGTTCGTTGATTAGCTTGGTCTGCGTGCGGCTGGGGATTGGGTCTGTGCCATTGGCATCCCCCACGCCCATCTGAGCGAAAGTCCAGGACGTACCAAGGGCGGCAGCGTTGGCCTGCTTGGCTTCGCCGACAGCGGTGAGGATCGCGAAGAACTGGCTGTTTTGGTCGGTCATGAGTAGATGTCCATCGTGTCGATATGATGTTCGCGGCCACCGAGGCGAAACGCGCCGCTGACTCCAATGTCGCGCTGTATTGGTGGGTAAACGCTGAGTTCGTCGCCTTCGTACACGCAGGCACCGATGTGCACGGTGCCCGTATTTTCCAGGCTGATCGCCAGACCGGTCAGGTGCCGGGTGAGGGGCTTGGCGTCATCGATCAGCCACGTCAGCTCCCTGTACATTTCTTCGGTGATACCGGTGTCCAGCACGCCGACCTTCAAGGCAAAGGTGCCGGGCACAGCTTCTGGTACGGTTTGCCACCACTCCATCACTTCAATCAGATACCCCAGCGGCTCGACCACGCGCCGCAAGGCGCCGATGGTGCCCTTGTGCGCGTGGATGTAGCGGGATGAACGAATGGCGGCGCGCTTGGTGGCCTCGCTCCAGTTGCTGTCCCAGCGATCGACTGAGAAGGCCCAGGCCAAGTAGGGCAGGACGGCGACCGGACAAGTGTTTGGGTTGCAGAGTTGGCGCAGTGGAATCGGCACGCGCTGAATTTCCGCGAGCGCCTTGGCTGCCAGGCTTTCGAGCGGCGTGGAGTTGTTGGGAACCAGCTGTTGGGCGCCCATTACTCGGCACCCCGAGTGATGGTGATGGCAGTGCAGTATGGCGCCTGGGCTTTGGTGGCGACGATATCGACCCAGTTCTCCAGTTCTACCTTGCGCACGCCCTCGACGAATAGCGCGGCGTGCAGGGCAGACTCTGATACCTCCATCGCCAGGCGTCGACGTTGGTGGACATAGGCCAGTAGCCTTTGCTCAGCTGCAGCAAGGATGGGCTCCGATTCGGGGCCACTGGTCAGCAAATAGAGTTTGGCTTTGACCTGGTAGCGGATGATCTCCGCGCCTTGGACGGTCAGGCGGTCGGCCACGGGCCGGCGATCATCATCGCTCAGGTATTTTTTGACCCCAGCTACCAGGTCGGCCGACGCTGTTCCGTCGCCGAGCAATGCCTGCACGGTCACTACCACGACTGCAGGTGATGGACTTTCGGCGGTGGCGTCGGCAACCCGGCCGTCTGCCCCTCGAGCATGGAAAATGTAGCTCTGGCGTGGGCCAGCGGTGCTCAAACCCTCCCAGGACATCTGCGCGCGCTCACGCAGGCTGTCGTCGCTTTCCATCAACCGTGCCACAGGCGGAATCGCCATCGGCTTGGCTTCCTGAACCACCAGGCGCTTGACGTTGAAGTTGCCGGCTAACTGATCCAGGTCTGGGCCTTTCGCCAGGGCCAGCAGGTTGGCAATCGACGCCTCATTCACCCGCTGACGCCAGAGGGTTTCACGGTAGGCGTTCTCTTGCAGCAGCTTGGTCAGGGGCTCCGATTCCAGCTCAAGGCGGGCGGCAATCTGCGCCTGTTCCTCGATCGGCCACAGGCTGATCATGTACGCCTTGCGCTCGGCCAGGATCACTTCGAAGTCGATCTGCTCGACGATTTGCGGGGCCGGGAGCTGGCTGAGGTCAATCGCGGCGAAGGAGTTCATACGCTGCCACCCATCTGCAATGGCACGCTCAGGCTTAACGGTTCATTGCTGTCGACGATCGAGCCTTCCAGCTCCAGCGCCGATTGCCCTTGCAGGTTTGCGCCGAGGAACTGCACGCGGCTCAGGCTGATACGGGGTTCCCAACGCATCAACGCCATGACCGTGCCCGCGTAAACACGCAGGCGCGTGGCGTCATTGAAAGGGTGGTCCACCAACTCGGGCAGCAGGCTGCCGTATTCGCGGCGCATCACGCGAGTGCCAATGCGGGTAGTGAGGATGTCGTTGATGCTCTGGCCGATGTGGTCCAGTTCGCTGATGGCGGCGCCGGTTTCTCGGTTCATGTTGATACAGGCCCCCCAGATAGCTCGCTGCCGGACTTCACGTCGCGGTGCGGGTGATTTACCAGGCTCACACCCGCCGCGACCACGTCTTCGGAAACGGTGACAAGGCCGATCACGTTCTGGTTGCCGGTTTGGTTGTAATCGCCCTGGTGATTGATCGGGCCGATGATGTTGATTCCGCCCTTGCTCACCAGGCTGGTGGTGCCGCTGTCGGGCAGGGTGGCGTTCAGGTGGTGTAGGGCGCTGTCGTACTCGATCACTGCGCCGTCCGTATAGGTCCGACGGTGCAGGCCGGCGCGGTTGCCGTTGGCTGGGATGTGGTCGCTGAACAGGCCGGTTACGACGACGCCGTTTGCGAGCTGGCCGGACGGACTGAACAGGATCACCTGTTCGTCCACTGTGGGCGGGTCCCACTCGCGGTCGGATCCGGCGCGCAGGGCGAGCCACGGCAACCATGCAGTGGTCAGTTCACCGGTTTTTACCTGCACGCGCGGAGGCTCCATCTGCACGGCGGCGATGACGCCAAAGCGGATGAGGTTTTCGAGCATACGGGAGAGGGCGGCGAAGTCGTTCATGGCGCCGATGGTGGCGCCACGCGCGTGCGAGTGCAGCTTCATCACCTTGTAGGGGTGGGGATTACAGTGTCAGGTGCGCAAGCAAACCATCACGGATCATATCTAGGTCGGCATCTGTAAAGCCGAGAACCTCACGTTGTTCGTATTTCACATCGGGAGCGCCGCGCTCGGCACGATCCTTCAAACCGAACTGGTGAACCCTAGCAATACGGGCAATACGCCCGGTGAACCCCACCGAAATACCATTGCTGTCGCCCCGCACCTTCAGATAGGAAGCGGTTCGCAGCTTCTTGAACATCGCCAGCTTCCGCCGAATACGGCCTTTTTTGCCTCGCAGGTCACGCTTTTTACGCGGCGCGTACTTGCTGCCATCGGGATTTTCCTGCGCCATCACGCGCTTCTGCTGGCTTCGGCGCAGTTCCTGCCCAATGCTCCGGGCCAGTTTACTGCGCTCCGCTGGCTCCAAGCGCTCCAGCAGCACCGCTGCCCAGGTCTCCAGCGCTTCCAGATTATTCGCCACTTGGCACCATCCATTCACTGGTATTGCCCTGTGCACCAGGCTTCCAGTTCGGATCGAGATAGCCCACCACATACTGCGGTTCGTTCGGGTGCTTGACGGTGGTGTTGCCCTGGTCATCCTTACCGACAACCACGCGCTCCGTAAGCGCCAGGGTGATGCTGAGGTCCACCTTGTTCTTGTCGAGGATGTCGGCTTCGAACTGGATGCCATTTTTGACCTTGTCCAGGTTTTCCAGCAGTTCGGATTGGTTGACGCTGAGCCAAGCCAGGATGGGCAAGAACACACTGTCAGGGTGGCCGGCGAACTCGGTGAGGATGATCTGCAGGTCAAAGCTGTATTCGAATGACAGTGTGTGTGCGGCGGTGCAACGGACTTTGCCGTTGTCGATGAAAATCAATAGGCGGTCGGGGTTGTGCTTGAACTCGGCGACGGTGGCCAGGAGGTGAGCGCGCAGGCTTTCGTGCTTGTTCATGGGGTCGCCTGTTGGTGTTTGTAGACCATGTCGACTTGGGCGGCACAATCGGCCCACGCGGCTTCGACGCGGTCCTGGTCGGTGAGTTGATCGCCGTTATTGAGTGGGCTGGTCGCCGGCAGGATGCACGGCACCACGGCCGGACAGCCAGTCACGGTAAGCTGCGGCGCCGGTGAGGGCGGGACGCTCGCGCAACCGGCGAGCAGCGTCAGGCAAAGGCTGGTCAGCCCATTTGCGAAGTTCGTCGTTTTCAAGTTTGAGTACCTCAATGGTGCGCTCACGCTTTGCCAGGCCCTGGCGCAGTTGGTCCTGCTGGCTGCGCAGTTGGCTCTGTGCTTCACGTTCCTGTTTCAGGGTGTCAGTGAGGGTGTTGGCGGTGGCCAGGTTGCGGTCAGCGTCATCGCGGGCGGTCTTGGCCGCAGCCTTTGCCAGGTCGGTTTTGACTTCGGCGACGTTAATGCGCACTTCCTGACTCCAGATCAGCAGGGCTAGGGCGCCGAGCAAGGCAATGCCGTAAAGGGCCTGGCGCAGCGTGCTCACGCGCGGTACCAGCCGAGTTTGTTCATGGCTGCGGTGTCGAGTTGCATGATCGGGCCACGCACAATCACCGCTCTGGCGTTGTTCATCAACTGGATGCATTCGGCCAGTCGCTCCATGTCGGCCTGTTCAGTCGAATCGGGTACGACCAGCAGATCGCCGTCCTGAACGCGCAATTTCTTCACCGCTTCGAAGTCGATCATGCCGCCACCCCTTGTCCGCATTCGCAGCTGGCGTGCCGTTCATAGGCGCGCTGGAGCTTGGTGTCATAGAGATTCCGCTGGTAATCCGGCCCGTTGTAGAGTCGGGCGAACTCGGCCCATTTGCGGGCTTTGAGCGCCTTATGTAGCGCCGGATCGCTTTCGATGAAGCGGGTGAACGCGTCGAACTGCTGCGATTCGCCGGCACTCATCGCCGCCACGAAGGCCTGCACGCTGGCATAGCCCAGGCGCTGCCAGTGAAAGCCCATGATCTGGAACGCTCCCCAGGAAGCCGACTCCAGTGCGGCTGTGTCGTCGATCAGGCGGGCCATCGCCAGGCGCTGGTGTTCGGCCGTACCGCCGATGTATCCGCCGGGCTTCGGGTTGACCAGGGCAGGGTTGGCGGTGGCGAGCTGGTCCGCGTGACGCTTGAGTTCGGCCGCGTCATCGCCGGCATGTCGTGCCGTGGCGAGCTGGCGGTACATGATATGCCGTTCGAACAGGATCACCGGCTTGCCGTTGTCGAGAAAGCCCTTGCCCTTCGATTCCACTTCATTGACCGCATAGATGCTCGCCAACGGAACGTCGAGACGTTTGGCAGCGGCCACCAGGTCATTGTTGCGCAGCAGCTGTGTGCAGTCGCCACCAGCCAGGCTGGTTTGGGTCTTGGTGCCGGCGATACCGTCGGCGACCAGGCCGACTTTGACCTGGTAGGCGCGGACGGCAGCTTCTGTGGCGTCGCCGTAGTGCCCATCCGGCACCAGGCCGGCGCCGTGCTTGTTGAGGTTCTTTTGCAGCATTAGCACCGCTTGCGAGCGGTCGCCGTGGCGAAGGGTGGTGGTCATGCGCTGGGCCTCAACAGGGCGGCGACGTTGCCGCGTGAACGGAAAATCAGAGTGCAGAGCAGAACGATGGAAACGGCCTGCCACAGGCTGGTGGGCTGGCGATACAACAGGATCTCCAGACCGCAGATGCACAGTGCCGAGCCAAACAGGCTGGCAAGTAGCGAGATACTGCGCCGGTACCTGGCCTCGCCTCGGCTGTAGCAGGCCAGGCGCAGGGCACTCAGCAGGTAGGCGATTGCCGTGATCAGTTGCACGGCCAGTTCGATGCTAGGCATGTCAGCTGCCCCCTCGGATACGACGCCAGATGTCCCAGATGTCCGCTTTTTCCACCCACACCATCAGCTTGATGCTGATGGGGATGACTATCAGGGCGCAGAGGAAGGCACCGCCGCCGCTGGTGATAAAAGGGAGTACCTGCAAGGCCATGGGTGCGAACAGATAGCCAACGCCTGCAGACAAGAACAGCGAGCCCAGCCTCTGCCAGACCTTTAGGTCGTGCTTGGTACTGGTCACCAGCCATGCGCCCAGGATCGCCCCGAACAGCGCCTCGCCGTCGATGATCGGCGTCACGGTTGCCAGGCCCAGGCCCATAAGCAGGCCGGTCACAGCGCTGGAAGTCGGATCAGCCATGGTGTGGGTTTCCTTGGATGCAGGGGGTCAGTTCCATAGCTGCACCATCTGCCGCTGGGGCGCGCTGGTTTGGGCTTCGGGCATGTTGACGACAAGGCCTTGCGGCAGGATCGGGCCGTGGTCGGCCAGACCGGGGTTGGCTTCAAGCACGGCCTCTGTAACGCCGGCAGTGCGGCCGTAGAACCGCCAGCAGAGGGCGTCGACGGTGTCGCCTTGGTTGGTGCGGATGGCGGTGGGCATCAGATCAGCTCCACGGTGGTGCGGCTGATTCCGAGGAAGTCACGGACGGCCCAGCGCAGGTCGCGGCGGTAGTCGTCGATGGTTGGGGTGGTTTCTTCGGCTTTGTCGCTGCCGGTGTTGGTCGCGCTGTAGTCGCGGTACCGCTCGCAGACTTCGGCGCCGGTACCGGCCTCGATCGCACGGCGGTACAGGTGGGCCTGGACCGATACGTCGTTGATCTTGTCGTCTGGCACATCGGCCAAAGTTGCGTGGCCGGCAGCCTGTTGTTTGGCCTTCCAGGACTTCAGTTCACGGTTGAGGTTGATGGCAGCAGCGATTACGGCAGTTTCCAGGCGGGCAGGAGTGACGCTGTTGTCGATGCGCAGAGTGGCGCGCAGCTGCTCAAGATCAATTGAGGGCCAGAACGGGTCGGTGTTGATATGGCCGCCGGTGACTGGGCCGCTGGCTACAAATGCGCTCATGAAAACGGCACTCAAAAATAGATCGCCGGTGGTCGGGGCTTCACGTTCAGGAGGAGCGGCCTGGCCGATCCGCCCCGAGCCGGCGGGGTGCGTGGGGACGCTCGGTTAGCTGCTGGGAGCAGCGTGTTTCTTGAGGAGACGCTCGACGCGCTCCAGATCCTTTTTGCCGCCGCAGTTGCTGTGCAAGTCGATAGCTTTGGCCAGGTGCTGCTTGGCCTCAGTCAGGGCCACCAGATTGCCGGCTGCGGTATCGTCGGGAATGGCTGCCAGAGCCTTGCCGATCGCCAGGTGCAACTTGGCGCGAGCTTGGTCGGGCATGTCCTGTCCGGCAGTGATTCGCTGGGCTTCTTCAAGGAACTCCAGTGGAAAACTATCGCCAGCTTTTTGCGCTTTGAGGGCGGCTTCAGCGATTTCTTCTGCGATCAAGGTGCCGGTGGTGCGTTCGAAGCGATCCGGCATTTTCAAACCGTGCTTGATGACGTAGTCAGCAATCTTCAGCGCGCCGCCATAGCCGCCCGCATCAATGCACCAGAGCATGATGGTGGTGAGCACCTCGTCCTGAGCGCCGTTGCCGGCGTCCAACACGCCCTGCACATAGGGTTCGTACTCAGGGATCAGTAGCGCCTTGAGTTCAGCTTTGCCCTGGTTGGACTGCACCTGCTTCAGACGCGCGCGGTGCTGAGCCAGTTGGGCAAGTTGGTGCTCGTAGGCGGTTGCGCCTTCCATTGAAGTGGCCGGCGCAGTTGCAGCGGACTCAATGGCTGCGCGTTTGCGCAGCTGGTTGCGTTGGGCAGGTGTCTGGTGCATGGCGCGCCTCTTAAGCCGCAGTCGGTGCTGGGTAATTTACGGCCGTGATGCTTTCCACCAGGGCGACCAAGCCGAAGTCTTCGATCACGTAGGCTTCGTTCGACGACTGATAGTCAGCGATCCGATCCAGCTCTGGTTCGTCTTTCAGGTGACGGCGGCGGGCACCGTTCTGGTAGTAGATCGAAAGGTTGCTGAGGGTGGTGACCAGCACGGTGTTATCCGGGAAAAACGGCGCGTCGACGACCGGCAGGCCACCCAAACGGGCGCGGCTGACAATCTCTTGAGCGGCGTTTTCTTCCTGGTTGGAGTCGGCCCCCTTTTCCACGGCTGCCAGCAGTTTGCTGTGCATCAGGTTGCGAGAAACCAAGACGCGCAGATCCGGGCGGGTACGGTGCCATGGGTCGAGCATCTGGATCGCGTCGAACACCAGGCCATCGAGGTTGGCGTAATCACCCTCGAATACAGTGTCTACTCCCGCAACCTTGATGACTTTGCGGGGGCCGATGGTGGCAGCGTCCAACACGCGGTCGTCGGCGCTGAGGCGAATTTTTTGCAGCCAGCCGATGTTGACGTCTTGCAACAAAGGGTTGGCGGCACGGTTGGTGGTCGCTGCGGCACTGGTACCGTTGAAGCCGATCATGATGCGGTCCAGGGCCTGGCGCAGGATGATCGCGTTGCTCAGCTTGACTTGGAAGTCGGGGAACTTGGCCCAGGCATCCAGCAGGGCATAGGGGAACGCGCTGTCGAAGTTCGTTTGCTTGCAGACGTAGCTGTCTTTGGTCAGCGTGCTACGGCTCAACGGGCTACGACGGGTGCCGCCGGAGGTATCAGTGCGGCTTGCAACCGGGCCATTTACGCCCAGCAGCAGGGCCTCGCCGGACTGCTCGTCTACGCCAATGATGTTGATCTGTTTCAGGAAACCATCGGATTCCTGCACCGCAACTTCCAGTTTTTGCTGGATGCTGGGGTCGACGCTGAATTTTTCGTGGGCACTGGCTACGCCATTGAGCAGGGCGATCTGCACGGCCAGGGCGGCGAAGGCGAAGCGTGTTTCTTTACGCATGGGGGTGTTCTCCGGTGAAAAGGCTTGTCGGTGTCGGGCCGTGGGTTCAGTAGGCGGTCAGGACGGTGCCTTGACTGCCAGTACTGTGCGGGCGCTGCGGCTGGCTGGTATCAGCGGTTTGGCCGAGCTTGGTTTTGAGCTCTTTCAGCTCGGTATCCAGGCTGGTGAACTGCTTTTTCAGATCTTCCAGGGCCTTGCCTGAGGTCTCGGCTTTTTCTGCCTGCTGGGTCGCGAGGGTGACCAGGCTTTCCAGCGCTTCACCGATGTCGGAGAAAGTGTTGGCGTCCTTGCCATCCTTGTCCTTGCTCATTTTGATGAACTCACTGAGCTTGGCCTTGATTGCTGCGAAAGCACTTGGCTGGTCGGTGACTTCTTCGAATTCGAGGGTGGCTTCTTCGGCGGCGCTGAACAGGTTGTCTTTGTCCTGTTTACGCCCGGCCAAAGTGCCGTGGGTAGCGCTGAAGCTCAAGGCTTCGGTGCCCAGGCTGGCTGGAGTGTCAGTGATGGCTAGGCCCACCAGGTAGGCCTTGCCGCTATCGGCAAACTTCGGCTGGATCTCGACTGAGGTGTAGATCTTCTGACCGGCTTTGTTCAAAGCCAGCAAGGCATCATTGGGTTCAAGCTGCGCGAACAACGCCAGTTTCTTGATTCCGGCAATCTCGACTTCTTCAGCCTTGAGCGCCACTACGTCGCCGTAAGCGCCGAACTCGCCACCAGGCCAGTAACCTTTGATGTGTTCGCAGTTGATGCGAGCGCCATAGGTGTTCTGGCTGTATTGCGAGGCCATGTCGTCAATCCAGCTCCGCTCGATGATGCGGCCATCGGTGGTCGCGCCTTCTACTGCAATGCGGGTCCACTTGGAGCGGAATTTCTGTTTGGTGCTGCTGGCCATGGGGAGTCCTCAGTGCTGTGGCGGCGAACTGCCGTTGCGATGTGGGCATGGTCGATAGGTGCGGCCTCGCGGGCAACGAGCCGCACTTGTAGAGCAACGCCCTACAGGGAGCAGAGCGGGTATGCCACGCGCGCGGGAGGCAGCATCTGCGCCATGAATGCTCTCGCTGAAATTCCCGTCCGTGATAACCGTCGCCAGGCCAAGTTTTTGTACTGGACCGGTTGGCGCATCACTGAAATTGCCGAATACCTCGACGAAAAAGAGAAGACGGTCCACAGCTGGAAGGCCCGTGACGAATGGGACCGGGCGGATAACGTCGAGCGCATCGGCGGGGCGCTGGAGGCCCGGCTGGTTCAGTTAATCCTGAAGGAAGGCAAGACCAGCGGCGACTTCAAGGAAATTGACCTGCTGCACCGCCAATTGGAGCGCCAGGCTCGCATTGAGCGGTTCCAGGGCGGCGGTACCGACGCTGAGCTAAACCCGAAACTGAATGACCGCAACAGCGGGCCGAAGAAAAAACCGAGCCGCAATGAGTTCAGCGAAGAGCATATCGAGCTGCTCACCCAGGCGTTTGTCGATGGATGCTTCGGTTATCAGCTTGATTGGTACCGGGCCGGCAATCAGCGTACTCGCGCCATCCTGAAAAGCCGTCAGATCGGGGCGACGTTCTACTTCGCTCGGGAGGCGTTGATTGATGCGCTTACGACGGGGCGTAACCAGATCTTCCTGTCGGCGTCGAAGAATCAGGCGCACATTTTCAAGTCGTATATTCAGTCATTTGCCAGGGAAGTCGTCGGCGTCGAGTTGACCGGCGATCCCATAACGCTGGCGAACGGCGCCGAGCTGCACTTCCTGGGCACCAACGCCCGAACCGCCCAGGGCTACCACGGCAATTTCTACTTCGACGAATTCTTCTGGACGTTCAAGTTCAAGGAACTGAACAAAGTCGCCTCGGGTATGGCGATGCAGAAGCAATACCGCCGTACCTACTTCAGCACGCCGTCGAGCATGGCACACGAGGCATACACGTTCTGGACGGGGGAGCGATTCAACAAGGGCAAACCCGCTGCCAACCGTATTTCAGTCGATGTTTCCCACGATGCCCTGCAACAGGGGCGGTTGTGCGAGGACAAGGTGTGGCGGCAGATCGTCACGATTCTGGACGCCGAGCAGCGCGGCTGTGACCTGTTTGACCTTGAGGAACTGCGCCAGGAATACGACGCCGAAGCCTTCCAGAACTTGCTGATGTGCCAGTTTGTGGATGACGGGGCGAGCATTTTCCCTCTGTCGATGTTGCAGTCGTGCATGGTGGACAGCTGGGTCGAATGGGCCGAGGACTACAAGCCGATGGCGCCGCGCCCGCTGGCCGATCGCCAGGTGTGGTTGGGCTATGACCCGGCCGAAACGGGCGACAGCTCGGGCCTGGTGGTCGTGGCTCCGCCGATGGTGCCAGGCGGCAAGTTCCGGGTGCTTGAGCGGCACCAGTTCCGTGGCATGGACTTCGCGGCGCAGGCCGAGGCCATCCGAATGGTGACCCAGCGTTATTGGGTGACCTATATCGGCATCGATACAACAGGCATGGGCTCTGGCGTGGCGCAGTTGGTGCGGCAGTTCTTCCCAGGGCTGACAACGTTCAGCTATTCGCCAGAGGTGAAGTCGCGCCTGGTGATGAAGGCCTATGACGTGATTAACAAAGGCCGTCTTGAGTTCGACGCTGGTTGGACGGACTTCGCGCAATCACTGATGGCTATCCGCAAAACCATCACCGCCAGCGGCCGACAGTTCACCTATACAGCCGGCCGCAGCGAATCAACCGGCCACGCCGACCTGGCCTGGGCGCTTTTCCATGCACTACACCACGAACCGCTCGAAGGGCAGACGGCTGCCAATACTGGGCGGATGGAGCTTTTTTGATGAGTACAGACAATGAGGTGGCGGTTGCCACGGAGCAGGCGGTGAGTGATCACAAGTCGGTGGCGTTCACGTTCGGCGAGCCGGAGTCGGTGCTTTCGGCCAGGGAGATATTTGACTCGTTGGAGTGCTGGTTTAACGGGCGCTGGTATGAGCCGCCGTTGTCGCTGGATGGGCTGGCTCGATCGGTGAAGGCCAGCGTCCATCTTGATTCAGGGCTGCGCTTTAAGCGCAACCAGCTGACCCGCACGTTCATCCCGCACAAGTTGCTGAGCCGCGAGGCGTTCGACCAATACGCCCAGGACTACTTGGCCCTAGGCAATGGGTATATGGAGGCCCGACGATCATTGCTGGGCACGACGGTAGCGCTGAAACCCGCGCTGGCTAAGTACATGCGAGTAGGGAAGGACGATCGTTTTTTTCAGGTGCAGGGCTGGAAGAGTGAACACGAATTCGACCAGGGCAGCGTGTTTCATCTGCGTGAGCTGGATCTGCATCAGGAAATTTACGGGTTGCCGGAGTGGCTCTGTGCATTGCAATCGGCGCTCCTGAACCAGTCGGCGACGTTGTTCCGCCGCAAGTACTACGAGAACGGCAGCCATGCCGGTTTCATCCTGTACATGACGGACGCCGCGCAAAGCGAATCCGATATCGACGATCTGCGCACTGCGCTGAAAAACTCCAAGGGGCCGGGCAACTTTCGAAACTTGTTTGTGTACGCGCCGAACGGCAAGAAGGAGGGCATTCAGCTAATACCGGTGAGCGAGGTGTCGGCCAAGGACGAGTTCAACTCGATCAAAGACCAGACCCAAGGCGATGTGCTCGCAGCGTTACGGGTTTATCCCCAATTGATGGGCATCGTGCCGAAGAACGCGGGGGGCTTTGGTTCACCGAAGGAAGCGGGGGCGGTCTGGGCCACCCTGGAGCTTGAGCCGATTCAGACGCGCCTGGCCCTTCTCAATGATTGGGTCGGCGAGGAAGTCGTGCGCTTCAAACCTTTTGAACTTGGACCGGGGGAGAAATAGTACCTCTGCGTACTGGTTGAGGCGTCGAGCTGTGTTGTGTAGATTCAGCTCGACGGCGAACTGCTAGAAATTACCCAGCCGAAAAGCTATTGAGTTTTTGAACCAATAACCCAAGAAAGGTTTTTCTATTACGTAGGTGCTGTCCCAGCCTTCTAAGGTCATCGGAAGGATCAAGATTGTTGAAGTCTGAATCGGACATTACACATATGTATAGCCACTTCATTATGTACTCCATATTGTAATTTTCGTTTTTAGGGTCTGGATAGTACTTGAACGCATCGTGAATATCTCCTATTGGAATGTTACCTTCCACCAAGCGTGAAAATATTCCAGGGCGCATTACTTTTAATGTGCATACGGTGGCGATAAGTGCCTCATGAACTTCCGCGCCTTTTTTCTCACTCATTAGCATGATTGCTAAGTTTGAGAAGATTCTCTCAAGCTCTCTTAGAGAACAATTAAGCTGAGTTCCTAGGGTCGTAAAGAACTCTGCCCATTCTCCGTCTGTTAAGTTGTATTGGTTGATTAGGTGTGCACAATATTTTTCGATGTCACCGTTTCGGCCTTTTTTCTTCGGTAAAGTAGCTTCGATGGTGATAAATTTTTGTAAGTATGTATGAGCGTTAAGGTTTGCGCCATATGTGGATTTTATTGATTCTTGCAGCTGTGATTTATTGATTACCAAAAGAAAATTTACGTTTGGAACAGAGAATAGATGTTTTATTTTTTCCAACATTTCAACCGCGAACGACGGGCGGCACCGATCTAGCTCGTCGATGATGATAGTAAGAGGGCTTTCAGACGGCTCTTTTAAACTATTTGGGATGGTGGAAAGAAAGGATTTAAAGTGCTCTATAGATTGACGTTCAGCTTTATGGTTTGTTAACCGGTCTTTTATATATTTTTCGGCGCTTGAGCTTATATCTTTAGAGATGTCTTCGCTTATCTTTCCAAAGTCTTGTAAGTCAGTTTCTTTAATGACTCCTGCGGATATCGCTCGGATTCCGATTTTTGCACTTAATGATAAAACATGTGCGCCGACATTTTTAGCCTTGTCGATAAACTCTGTTGATTTTTTCGGAGGTGCATTTTCTGTAACGTAGTCAGTAATTGCACCTGCGACTACCATGAATGCATCATCGACATAGTCGGAAGCGAAAGCGTCAATATAAATATTAGGTACTTTTTCTTGGTCTAGTATTTTTTGCCATGCTTTTACGAATGTTGACTTTCCCTCCCCCCAGTTGCCATCGAGACCAATAACCAAAGGGTCTTTCGAGTTTTTTACGATATTTGCTAGTGCGATGCCGAAATTTTTTCGCCCGAACAAATCTGGACCGAAATCGTCGTCCGATATCTGGTGAGGCTGTACGACCAGTTTCATTTTTATTTCCTTATAGGGTGAAGACCACCCACTGTGTTGTGCGGGGGGAATTTAGTGTCCAACTGTGGCCGAGTGCTAAATGTGTCTGGTTACTGTAGTCAGGTCCGCTCCACAAGTCGCTCAAATACCCAGCATTTGATGCTTTTACCGGTGAGGCGGCTGTAAACGGTGTAGTTCTTGTGCAGGCAGCGGGGCGTATGGCTCTGCCACATTGCTTGGCGTAGTACGCTGTCGAAGGTTAGTGGTTGGCCGTGTTTAATCAGCAGGCTGGCCAACTCTCGTAGATTGATGGCTAGAGTTTTAGAGGCTGTGGAGTGGTTGTAATCCACGCCTTTACCTTCGAGGTAAGCTAGGGCTTCCCAGAATGCCTTGAGAGCGTCCGGTAAGACAGGAGCGGAGCGACCTAAATTTTCGATTTCGGGTGCGGGTAGGCCGAGTGCAAAGGAGACGTCAGCCAACTGCTGATGAATTAACTTACGTAATTCAGAGTCTCGGGTGCGATAAAGCTCTTTACCTAATGCTAGGCGAAGCCGGTGGTTGGCAATGCGCGTAGCTGCTGTTGAGGGGTTACCCAACTGATAACCGCCGGTCTTGCGCAAGCTTGGGAGCACTTCATCGCATACCCAGGTCTCGAACCGCCGTGCTTCCTCTTTTCGGCTTTTGATAATCAGGCGGTACAAGTTGCCTTCATTGATGAACGCTATCTCGCGTTGCTGACCTCCTGAGCTGGTATATCGTTTCGATACACCAGCCTCACGGCAATGGTCTTCAATTGTCTGGCTGGTGTTGCTATACCCGAGCACATCACAGACATCCTTGGCGCAGAACCAATACTCGCCATCCTCTTCGGTCACCACTCGCACCGGCAATGCTTCAAACTCAAATAGCATGGGCATGGTCACCGGTTCATTCCTTTCGACATCTCGTCCATTGTGGGTCTCTGCGCCGAGTAGTTTGCCCAGTCCAGTCGCGGCAGGCAACCCGATCAGCACCCGGCGCGCGCCGTCGTCCCCCCACCACGCCTGCGGGCTAAATGGGTCGTTTTTTCTGCATACCTGCGGACCGTTCAACACGGCCCCGGCTGGGGGGCTGCTCGGGGATGTGGGGTGGTCAAAAACCTGCGGAACCCTGCGAGGGTGGATGTTTTACGCAACGCTTATAAGCACGCACGAACGGCTGAAATCAGTAGGTGCCTCGGGAAAAAGGTTAGTTTTTTTTTGAAGGGGTGCTTAGGGCTTGGGAGGCCCGTGTTTGTTGGGCTTGAGACCTAACTTTGATGGGTTAGGTTGGGTTAGGTTAAAGGTTAGTAATTCGTAAGTGACTGTTTTTAAAGGAATTAATATATTTAATATTTAACACTAATAAAGGTTAGGAAATAACCAGACCTAACCCAAAAGCTAACCTTGCCAACCCGTCGGAAAGTCATAACAGACAAGGCTTTCAGGGCCCCCAGCAAAAAACTAACCCTCCTAACCTCTTTCCCGTGGGTCAACATGAAAACGCGAAATGTGCCTAGGGCGGGGCACTTTTGAAGCTGCATGCTGCATTGCGCAGTACTCACGACCTTTACGTTCACGCGCCCGCACTCACACAGCGTCCGATGTTGACGTCTGCAGGGGATGTTGGGATTGGGGCGACAGGCACTGGCGACAAGCACTGTGGCGCAACCATGCGGATGTGGTTTTGCCGGCCAGACGAGAGCTAGCTCAGGGGGTGAGGCAGAGGCGGGGAGTTTATCAGGATTGGGATCGGGTAAGGTCGGCGGCTACAGAGCTGAGGGGGTTGAATCTTCCGGCAGGGTCAGGAGTTCCGTGTCATAGCAGCCTCAATGATTACGTCTAGTCGGCATCTTAAATCGCTGGTCGCTGTGTTGGTTCGGCAGGCCCCGGTAGGGCTGCTAAATAAATCTGTCCCCTTTTTCGTAATCATTTCGACGTGACAGCGGCCGGTTCAAACTCTCGCTCGGGTAACATGGCGAAGCACGGAGCGTTCTATCCTGCTTTTGGAGTGTAATTCATGCAGCGTCTACGAAGAAAAAGGCTTACCCAGAATAGGCCAAATGAGGCCAAGAGAAACATGAGTCGAGGCGACTATAAAAATAATCTGGATATTTGGCTGTCACGACTAAGTCATATTTCTCAGTTTGGGCTTTTTGCGCTAACTATTGGAGCTCTTTATTATACCGTTATTCCGTTATATAAAACCGCAGCTCTAGAGGAAAGTATCGCTCGGCGCGAGGCTGAGCTAAGTGTGATGAACAGTAAGCTAGAGATTGCGACTGCCTCATTTGAAAAGGTCAAAGCTGAGATTTACGATCGAAATAGGAAGGATTTAATTAAGGGGATAATTTCAGTGTCTCCATATTGCTCAGGTTTGATGACACCACCAAGCTCGCCAGATAAGTCGGAAGGCGGGGAGTTAGGTAAACATTTATTAAAGGTTGACGCTGCCCAGTGCTTGCAAGAAGAATTCGAAGCTCGAGGAGCTGTATCTATTCTTACTGCTGACGACTATTTAATTCTCAAAAATGCCGTTGAGTCGATTTGTAGTAAATTGTCGGAAATGCAAAAAAAAGCGTTAATAGATATCGACACTCTTCCGGAGCGGGCAGCCAAGGACCCTTCAATTTTGGCGCCGTTAGGGCCCTACTCAAAGGAAGAGGAAGAGTTTGATAAGCTTGTAGAGTCGCTTGTTCCAGGTGTTATGAACAAAGAGTCAAAATTTAAGTCAGCTTTAGCTAGTACGCGTACTAAAATATCCATGGATTATGTTGCGTCCGTAACTGAAGAGATTCTAAAGCTTCGGGAAATTAAGTGGTCTGTTGTGAAGTAGCTACTTTTTTGCGGTGGAAACGCGTTGAGGGTTTAACATGTAGGAATAGTGCTGTTACAGGGGTGATGCTAATACTTGGGAGTATTACTGTATTGTCTCTTGTCTCATACCTATAGCTTTAAGACCTCCAATGCATCACCAACGACATTTTTTATTTTCGCCTTACTGAAAGAGATCAACCCAAAACTGGCTTTTGCAGAATCCTCAAGGTGATTTTGGCCTGAGACGGCGAAGGGATTATTGAGGTTCATCCTGAGGGTTTTCAGCAGGGGGCTGTTGTGTGCTGAGTTGCTCGGTGATGAGTTTGGACAGCAGCTGATGCAGTGGGCTTAGGTCAGGCGAACCTAGGGCTAAGGACGCGTCTACACGCTGGAGAGCAACGACGTATTCATCTCGGTCGCGACAAATCAGCTCGGGAAGGATCGTAGTTCCTGGTAGCCAGCTACCGGATTTCACACACAGTACGAAATAGCAGGCGGCCCTAGCTGTTCGACCGTTACCGTTGATGAACGGGTGAATGTGGTTCAGCCGCCAAAGCACGTATGCCGACAGCGCCACTGGGTCGGTTTGCTCCCAGTTTCTATTGACCATATTGACGAGGTCATCCATGAGCGCCTCGACCCGGTAGTGGTCGGGGGGCGTATGTTGGCCGACGTAGACTTGGCACGGGCGGTATTCGCCAGCATTTGTATGCAGGCAAGTGATCGCATGAAAGTTCAATGCCTTGATGATGTGAGTCGACAAAAAAGGGCGCTGCGTAGCCAATGCAGCGCCCACAATGGACTTCAAGAAATCGTACTGTCGATTGCCATTGGAGACTTCAAGCTCCTGATAAACAGGGTGTTGCTCAGTGCCTCCACACAGCTCGAACAGAATCAACGTTTCGCCCCTGGTATCCCTTCCTGCTCAAGGATCAGCTTGCGAACCTGCTCACGAGTGACGCCGTTCTTAGAGCCCACAGACCCGTAGACGAACGATACACGCTGTTCCAATACTTCCTCAGCCGATTGCTTATGCTGCGCGGCCCCTTTGAGTGCAAGCAACAGATCTGGGCTGGTATCCAGATCCAGGAAATTCTTCGCCACGGTGACCTCCTTTGCGCTGTTTAATCTATGCATTTGACATCGGCGCGGGCCAAGTGTCCTCTTTATTTATCGGTCCCGCTCATGAAGATCGCAAGGAAATTAACGCTCTTGGTTCCTAGCGCCGACGGGTGGGGTCGAACTCCATGTGCTGCTGATTGTAGACTGTTCTCACATTTTTCCTCTGTCTGTTTAAGGCGTCCCGTTGAATCTGCACACGCTTTGGGAAACGACAAGCGGCTACGCTAGGCCCTTTTCGACCATTCAGGCACAGCCTTTACAGCCAGCTAATGAGTAGGCTTGAGGCTGGTTTCCTATACGCATTTCTGCTCCTCGTGTGCCCACCATCCTCTATGTGCCTAGAACGTCCAGTTAGGTCAGATTCGCGCCCCTCAATCGCGCTAGGCCTTGTTTGATGTGACCCGAGTTTTCCCCAATAGTGTGAAGGGCTCCCCGAACGTTCTCACCCAGCTCTAAAGCGTTTTGCTGCTCAGCCCAAAGAGTTAGCTCCATCACCGCCGCTTCCAGGGCAAGTTGATTTTGATAAAACCGTTCCAGCACGTCCGTCAGTGAATACTCGCTTGCCATAGTCGGTGATCCGTTTTGAAAGTTATCAAGCATAGCAGTAGCAGTTTTCGGGATTGCTAAAGCAGCGGAAAAAGGGGGGGGGGCGTCACTGCTCGAGAGTAGTGGTGGTACGAAAGTGGTACAGAGATTTCTATGGTGCGCTACAAGGCTTGTATTACAAGGCCTGTAGAATTAGCAGTTCCAATCCATCATGGGTGCAACGCTAAAGCGCCGAGAGAGTGGCGCAATTTGTAGAGACATGGGCAATCTGAGTCAACGAGGCGAATGGCGCGCAGTTTATCAGGGATGCCTCTTGGGTGTGGCAGAGGCATTAGCTGCGTTTTTCACCGTGTTGAGAGTTGCGTGAACATTGGAGGCAGCCCCCGATAGCCATTCACCTCGAATAAGCAGTCCGTCGCGGCAAGCTGTGTTCAGCGCGAATGCTATTTTCACTGAATTTCTTGCTCGCCGAATCACCAATACCCGTCGCGCGGGTTTCTTCCTTGATGTTGCTGCCCCCCAGGTAAGTGCCGCGCAGAATGCGATAGGCGTGTACCAGTTCGTGGGCCAGGCCAATGAAGCTCGTCGAGCTGTCTTCATAGCTCATCCCGGTGGGAACGCCTTGGGCGTCCAGTGCGAGGCTGGAGTAGGGGTTCCATGTCACTTCGACACTGGTGCCGGGCCCTTTGAAAATCCACTTTTTCAAGGCGTCGGTTGCATTGCCGACGGAGGCGCAAGTGTTCGGCGTCGTCGAGTAATCGCTGGCGATAGCAATGATCTTGATGGTTTTACCGGTGCTGGGGCCGCAAAGCTCATTGATTTCCTTGAGCAGGTCGCGCCCGGTGTTTCTCGACTCGATCCTTTGCAGCGCGGTGATCAGGTTGTTCATGAATTCAAGGCTGGCTGACTCCAGGGTGATGTTGGGGAAGGCGCTGTAGTTTTGGATCATCACCTGTGTTCCTTATGATCTTGAAATGACTAGGAACACAACACGCAGCCGCCGACTTTTATTCCATGGCGTTTGGGCTGGGTAAGTCCCGACGCGCCACGAAGGGATAACCTGAACCCGCCCTGTCGCCCCGTAAAGTTTCATCATCCCCAGCATCTTTGAGGTCTACGATCCTCTTCAAGAGAGGACCTCCGTGCCTCCGGTCCATAGGGAACTGAAAACATGATCTCGAACCTCGTCAAAGTCGTGATGGTCGCTGGTGCGTTGCTGTTGAGTGCTTGTTCGTCGGGGTCGTCGGGCGGTAGCAGTGACCCTTGTTTTTCGGGGGGATGCCAGGCGTTTGGTGACCACAGCCCTGGCAAAGCCGCCAAGATGAATTTTGGTGGCGGCAGTGGATTGGGGAGCAGTTTTGGGGAGTATGGGGCGGGGTTGATGCATGACGATTGATAGGGCTTAGGGCTGCTGCGCAGCCCAGCGCGGGGCGAGCCCGCTCACTACAGGGATGGGTGTTCAGTTTAGGCTTGGGCGTGAGCTGAGCCCAGGATCAGGCGCAGGCCCAGCGCGCCCATGACCAGGCCGGCGGTGCGGTCAAACCAGTGTTTTGAGCGCAGGTACGCGGCGCGAGGCCGTTCCGACGAGAACGCCAGCGCGACGACGGTGTACCAACCGGCCTCAATCGCAAAGATTGCCGGTAGCAGCACGGCAAAGGTCCAGGCCGGGGCGTGCGCTGGCAAGAACGCCGCAAAGATACTGCCGTACACAACCGCCGCTTTCGGATTGCTCAGTTGCGTTACTGCCGCCAGCGTGAAGGATTTGCGTGCGCTTTGCGGCCTGCCATCGGCGGTGGTGGGTACGACGATCGGGCTTTTTGCCGAGCGCCACAGCTGTACGGCCAGCCAGATCAGGTAGGCGCCGCCGAGTATTTTCAAAATCACGTACAGCCATTCCACTTTGGCCAGCAGCGTTTGCAGGCCGAACAGGCCGAGCCCGCCGTACACCACGCCGCCGACGCCCATGCCCATCGCCGCTGCGAGTGCGTCGCGCCGCGAAAGGGCGATGGCGGTGCGGGTGACGAAGACGAAGCTGGGGCCGGGGCTGGCGGCGCCGATGGCAATGGCGCCGAGGATGCTTAGCAAGGGGAGAGTGATGTCCATGGGGCCCTTCGTTTTATGTTGGGGTTGTTCGAATCAACATAACAATTCAGGGCCCGCGTTTATTCCGTTCAGTGCCCGCCTTTCATGCGCCTTGCGATCAGGTAGAGGCCGAGCCCGATCAGCGCAGTCACCGCACCAATGTAACCCGTGCTCGTCCATCCATACCCCGCCGTAATCGCCATCCCGCCCAGCCACGGCCCCAGCGCGTTCGCCAGGTTGAACGCCGCATGGTTGGACGCTGCCGCCAAGCTTGGCGCTTCATGGGCGATGTCCATCAAGCGGATTTGCAACGGCGCCGCCATGGCGATCATGGTGCCGACCAGGCCGATGCCCAGCAGCACGCTCCACAGCGAGCTGGCGGCGAAGGTGAAGAAAATCAGCACGGCCATCGACCACACCATGATCCAGCCCACCGCGCGAAATTGCAGGCGATCAAACAGCTTGCCGCCGGCGATGTTACCGATGATGCCGCCCACGCCAAACGCGGCGAGGCCGAAGGGAATCCACTGCGGCGAGACTTTGGTCACTTCAAGCATGGTCGGCGCCAGGTAGCTGAACACGCAGAACATCCCGGCAAACCCGATCGCGCCGATGGACAGCGCCATCCACACCTGGGGTTTGGTGAAAGCGCGCAGCTCCTTGCGCGGGTCGCTGCGTTGTTCGTCGTGACGGTGTGGCACGAACTGCCAGACCAGCGCAATGGTGCACAGGGCAATCACGCTGACCAGCGCGAACGCCGAGCGCCAGCCCAGGTGTTGGCCGAGGAAGGTGGCGATGGGGTTGCCGAGCAGCATGGCCAGGGTCAGGCCCATCATCACGCGGGCGACGGCGCCAGCGCGTTTGTCGTTGGGCACCATGCTCGAGGCCACCACCGCAGCAATCCCGAAATAGGCGCCGTGGGGCAGGCCGCTGATGAAGCGGAAGGCCACCAGTGAGCCGAAGGTCGGGGTAAATGCCGTGGCCAGGTTGCCCAGGGCATACAGCCCCATCAGCAACAGCAGCATATGTTTGCGCAGCAACTTGGCGCCGAGGATGGCCAGCAGCGGCGCGCCGACCATCACCCCCAGCGCGTAGGCGCTGATGGCGTGGCCGACTTGCGGTTCGCTCAAGCCCAGGTTCTGCGCGATATCGGGCATCAAGCCCATGATGGCGAACTCGCCGGTGCCGATCGCAAAGGCGCCCACGGCCATGGCAGCTTCCATTTTGGCGGCGCTGCGCGCGGGCAGCACGTGCCCGGGTGTTTGCTGGATAGTCATGGGTAACTCTATTTGGATGGAACGCACGAAGGAGAGCCGCCGATGCTACGCAACAGGCGGCGAAGGTGTCTAGAACAGCCTTTTGCGTGAGAGTTCCAGGCCTGTGACCCCAGGTCGCGCCTGTCGGGCTTGACACTGGCGCGTTAAAACCCGCGATTTAGAGCTGTCAATTGGCCAAACGGCGCATAAAGGCCATCTGCCGTGATATTCTGCGCGCCGTCTTGGTCTAGTCTTTCCTTGGTGCGTACATCCGTATACGTCCCAGCGATTGGCTGTCGCCCAGGTAGCTGAAGCCAATAATGATAAGAAGTCAGCGCAGAAGGGACATAAAAGTGAGGTCGACACGTCGGCCTTGTGTGCCCACCCTGCGGTCTCCTCGTGAATGTGCAAACCCCGCGGTGCGTTGCCTGGCGCACCGTGATGGAGGGCTGCCCATGATCAGGGGCGGTGGGGCGGATGGCGTTTTATCATAGGTGCTACAGATGTTTAAAAAACTGAACACTGCCCTGCTGGGGCTGGCTTTGTCGGTGGGGATCACGTCCGTTCACGCGGAAGAGGCAAAGAAAGTCGATGTGCTGCTGATCGGCGGCGGCATCATGAGTGCAACCCTGGGTGTATGGCTCAACGAGCTGCAGCCGGACTGGTCGATGGAAATGGTCGAGCGCCTCGATGGCGTGGCCGAAGAAAGCTCCAACGGTTGGAACAACGCCGGTACCGGTCACTCGGCCCTGGCTGAGCTGAACTACACCCCGGAAGACAAGAACGGCAACATTGAGATCCCCAAAGCGGTCGAGATCAACGAAGCGTTCCAGATCTCCCGTCAGTTCTGGTCCTGGCAGGTCCAGCAGGGCGTGCTGAAGAACCCGCGTTCGTTCATCAACTCCACTCCGCACATGAGCTTTGTGTGGGGCGATGACAACATCAAGTTCCTGAAAAAGCGCTACGAAGCCCTGCAAGCGAGCCCGCTGTTCGCTGGCATGCAGTACTCCGAAGACCCGGCTGTGATCAAGAAGTGGGTCCCGCTGATGATGGAAGGGCGTGACCCGAACCAGAAAATCGCGGCCACCTGGACCCCGATCGGCACCGACGTGAACTTCGGCGAGATCACCCGCCAGTTCGTCGCCCACCTGCAAACCACGCCGAAGTTTGACCTGAAACTGTCGAGCGAAGTGCAGGACATCACCAAGAACGCCGACGGTTCGTGGCGTGTGAGCTACAAAAACCTGAAAGACGGCACCAAGACCGAAACCGACGCCAAGTTCGTGTTCATCGGCGCGGGCGGCGGTGCACTGCACCTGCTGCAAAAATCCGGCATCCCTGAAGCTCGTGAATACGCTGGCTTCCCGGTAGGCGGCTCGTTCCTGGTCACCGATAACCCAGCCATCGCCGAGCAGCACCTGGCCAAGGCCTACGGTAAAGCTTCGGTTGGCGCGCCACCGATGTCGGTTCCGCACCTGGACACCCGCGTGCTGGATGGCAAGCGCGTGATCCTGTTTGGCCCATTCGCGACCTTCTCGACCAAGTTCCTGAAAGAAGGCTCGTACCTGGACCTGCTGACCAGCACCACCACCCACAACATCTGGCCAATGACCAAAGTCGGTATTCGTGAATACCCACTGGTCGAGTACCTGGCAGGCCAGTTGATGCTGTCGGATGACGACCGCTACAACGCCCTGAAAGAGTACTTCCCGAACGCCAAGAAAGAAGACTGGCGTCTGTGGCAAGCCGGTCAGCGCGTGCAGATCATCAAGCGTGACGAAGAGCAGGGCGGCGTCCTGAAACTCGGTACCGAAGTGGTCAGCTCCGCCGACAACACCATCGCTGGTCTGTTGGGTGCATCGCCAGGCGCGTCCACCGCGGCTCCGATCATGCTGACCGTGCTGCAAAAGGTCTTCAAGGACAAGGTCGCGACCCCTGAGTGGCAGGCCAAGCTGCACCAGATCGTACCGAGCTACGGCACCAAGCTGAACGACAGCCCTGAAGCAGTTGCCAAGGAATGGGCCTACACGGCTGGCGTCCTGCAACTGACTCCACCGCCTGCGATCCCGCAACTGGCTGCACCCAAGGCCACCGAGGCTGCCAAGCCTGCGGCAGAGCCAAGCAAGCCGGCGTCTGACCTGGCGCTGTAAGCCAAGCCCGATGCAACAAAGCCCGCTGAACCGGTAACGGTCAGCGGGCTTTTTATTTGTAGTGAGCGGGCTTGTCCCGCGGCGGTGTGTCAGCCAACCACGATGCAGCTGACACACCGCGGCGCGGGGCAAGCCCATAGCATCCGTAGGGCATGAGGCATCTGCCGTTCAGCCTATTGATAGACACCACCGGTTAAAAAACCAGAGCCAAGAAGAAGCAACTAACTTTGTAGTGAGCGGGCTTGCCCCGCGCGGCGGTGTATCAGCCAACCACGATGCAACTGGCACACCGCGGCGCGGGGCAAGCCCGCTCACTACAAGCATCCGGGGGGAGGCATCTGCCGTTCAGCCCGCCGACAGACACTACCTGTTAAAAAGAATCCAGAGCCGAGCAGGAGCGAGGCTGCAGCAAAGGGGGCATTTTCAGTGTGTTTGTTGGGCGAGTACGCCCGAGGGTTTTTGTATGTTGCTACGTTATGCAGCAATGGCAGCGGTCGTCGTCGCAGCGTCCGGGTGTGTGCAGGAACGGGTCGTGCACGAGCGTGGGCCGGTTCAGCGTGAATATGTCGAAGTCGTCGCGCCGCAGCCGCCACCGGTGCAGGTGATCGAAGTTGAGCCCGCAGCCCGTTACGGCTACGTGTGGTCCCGTGGCTACTGGCGCTGGGAAGGCGGGCGTTATGTGGCGGTGCACGGCCATTGGGAGGCCGTGCGCGAGGGTTATCGCTATGTGCACCCGCACTGGGTGCAACGTAACGATGGCTACCACTGGCAGGGCGGTGGCTGGGTACGTTGAGGCCTAGATCGGCTTCTGGGTACCGAGCAATCGCACCTCACGCAACAGCGCGGCACCGAGTTGATCGGTGCCCAGCTCCTTGTAGCCCACGGCCTTGATGTCACCGTTTTCTTCCGCCTGGATGATGATCACCGGCGTCTCTTTGCCGGTGGCTTCATCCACATGCAGGGCGTACTGCGGAATATCCACCTTGATCGGCGTGCCTGCTGCCTGGCCTTTCACGTTGATCAAGAATGCCGCACAGCCGGTGTCGACATCCTGGCTGGTGGCAGAGCGCCCGCTGACGAAGCAGGTTTTCGGCAAGTCGGGCCAAGTGATGGCTTCGGCGTTGGCAAAGGCCGAAGCCATGCTCAAGGTAGCGAGAAGGAGCATGCGCACGGTGAGTATGTCTCTTGATCACGGTTGAACGCGATTTTTACCAAAGGCTGAATAGCGTAGCAATGCCGTGGCTCAGTTCAGTGGTTTCATTCCAGCAGCCTTGGCGGCATTGAGGTCGAACGTGGCCGTGTACTTGCAGCCGGCCGAATGAGCGCACCGCTCGATCAGACAATCGGCAAAATCGGCCTTGTTGGCTGAAAAGCGTCGCAGGGCCTGCCAGATGATCTCGGCATGTTCGATGGTCAGCTCGCGGGTGCGCAGCAGCGTTTCCAGCACCGCCACCACTTCACTTTTGGTCGACTGGTAGCAGCTTTGTAAAACCCACACCAACTCAACCACCGACACCAGGCTGACAAAACCTGGCGACAGTGTGGAGAGCGATTCGATCAGCTCGGAGGCCTTGGGCGATTGAACGGGGTCATCCTGGGTGACATAGCGCACCAGCACGTTGGTATCCAGGCCGATCATCCCGCTTTGGCTCCTTGCGTTGCGATAGCGCGATTCATGTCCTCGACCGAGACGGCCTTGGCGGGTTTGCGGATCAGGCCCTTGAGGTCTTGCACGGTTTTACTCGCCGAGATGATCGAGAACTTGCCGTCCTCCATTTCGACGAACTCGACGCGGTCGCCTGTTTCCAGGCCCAGGGCGGTCCTCACTTGGACCGGAATAGTGATTTGCCCTTTTGAAGTCAGTGTGGCGGTTGCCATATTAAAAATCTCCATCGCAATGCTCCTTACCTTAGGGTAAGGAATAGTGAAGGACAAGATCCGTTGGTCCATAGGTCGCTCTTCTGGTGTGGGTGAGTGGGAACAGGTAAAACGTTAGCCCGACTCATCCCATCGGCACGCCTGAAAACGACTGTAAAGAGATACAACATATGACCGATCGCCAGCTCATCATTCCCACCGCCATGCAACCCATCGTCGAACGCGCCGGCTACGTGCCCGCTGTCAAAGTCGGCAAAACGCTCTACTGCGCCGGGCAGGTCGGCCGTACCTCCCAATTGGCCGTGATTGAGGATCCCGAGGCGCAATTCGTCGCCGCCTGGGAGAATCTGCGTCAAGTTTTGGAGGAGGGGGGATGCAGTTTCGATGACGTGGTGGACATGACCACCTACCACGTGAACATGAGCCAGCACATGGCGGTTTTTCGTGAGGTGAAAAACCGCCTGTTCCCACGCGGGCATTGCGCCTGGACCACAATCGGGGTGTCGGAACTCGCACACCCCGGCCTGCTGGTGGAAATCAAATGTGTGGCGGTGCAGCGCTAGTTACTGCACCACGCGATAGCACGGCACATACGCCGCGCCGCCCGGCAACTTCATGCGGTGCTGGGCGACGAACGCCTGCAGCAGTTCGTCCAGCGGTTTCATGATGGCCGGGTCGCCGTGGATTTCATAAGGGCCGTGCTGTTCGATCAGGCGAATGCCCTTGTCCTTGACGTTGCCCGCCACAATCCCCGAGAAGGCGCGGCGCAGGTTGGCCGCCAGTTCGTGGGGTGGCAGCGCATGGCTCAGTTGCAGGCTGGCCATGTTGGCGTGGGTCGGGTCGAACGGGCGTTGGAAGCCCTCGTCGATCTTCAGCAGCCAGTTGAAGTGGAACGCGTCGTTGCGCTCGCGGCGGAACTGCTTCACGGCCTTGAGGCCGGCCGTCATCTGGCGAGCCACTTCGGCCGGGTCGTCGATGATGATCTGGTAGTGGGCCTGCGCCGCATCGCCCAGGGTGGCGCCGACGAATGCGTGCAGTTGTTGCAGGTAAGGCGCGGCGTGTTTTGGCCCGGTGAGGATGACCGGGAACGGCAGGCCCTTGTTGTCCGGGTGCATCAGGATGCCCAGCAGGTACAGGAACTCTTCCGCCGTGCCTGCGCCACCTGGGAAGATGATGATGCCGTGACCGACGCGCACGAAGGCTTCCAGGCGTTTTTCGATATCCGGCAAAATCACCAGCTCGTTGACGATCGGGTTCGGCGCTTCGGCCGCGATGATGCCAGGCTCGGTCAGGCCGAGGTAACGCCCGCCGGTAATGCGTTGCTTGGCGTGGGAAATGGTCGCGCCTTTCATCGGACCTTTCATTACACCAGGGCCACAGCCGGTGCACACGTCGAGGCTGCGCAGGCCCAGTTCATGCCCGACTTTCTTGGTGTATTTGTATTCTTCGGTATTGATCGAGTGCCCGCCCCAGCACACCACGATCTTCGGCTCGACACCCGGGCGTAGCGTGCGGGCGTTGCGCAGCAGGTGGAACACGTAGTCGGTGATGCCCTGGGAGTTGCTCAGGTCGATGCGCTGGCTGTCGAGTTCGTTCTCGGTGTAGACGATGTCGCGCAGTGCACTGAACAACATCTCACGGGTGCTGGCGATCATTTCGCCATCGACGAACGCATCGGCCGGGGCGTTCAGCAGTTCCAGGCGCACGCCGCGATCCTGCTGGTGGATGCGCACTTCAAAGTCTTTATAGGCGTCGAGAATAGTCTTGGCGTTATCGATATGTGCGCCGGTGTTGAGGATGGCCAGGGCGCACTGGCGGAAGAGGGTGTAGATACTGCCGGTGCCGGCTTCACTCAGTTGCTGCACTTCACGTTGAGACAGGGTTTCGAGGCTGCCCTTGGGGCTGACGGAGGCATTGATGACTTGACGTTGGGGCATTCTGATTCCTTGAAAGCACAGCCACCGCGCCCTGTTGAAACGCGATGGCTCGAGAATGGTGGGCGCCGAATACGGACGCACGAGACGATTTTTTACCCCAGTCGCAATGCCGGGTGCAAATACCGTCCAGCACCATCATGCCGCAGAACTTACTGAATCAGCTTCCAGTTTTTGTAGAAAACCCGACGCAGGGTAAAGACCAGCCCGGCAAAGCCCGCGATCACGGCGTTGAGCACCGACGGCAGCAAGGTCGGTCGCACAATATCAATGAACAAGCAGTAACGTTTTGCGTCGTTCTTGTTGAAGGACGCGTGCATCAGCGTGTCATCGAAGATAAACAGCGGGTCGTCGTGCCAGTAATGCTTGTGCTTGCCCACCTGGATGTACACACCCTCGTGGTGAGGGGCCGGCGCCATGTTGTAGAGCACGCGGAACATCATGCGCAGCGGGCCGAAGTGAAACGACGTCGAACGGTTTTCGTTGAACACCGAGACGCCGATGGTCTTCACGAACGGCAGTTTCTTGCGCAGTTGCGGGATATCCAGGCTGGTTTCGATCGGGCGACCGTACCATTGGAAAAACAGCATGCCGCGTTTTTTCTCGGCCATGCGCTCGTCCAAGTAGCCGATGATTTCATCCTTGCGGGCCATGGCGTCGTCGATCACTTGCTGCAGGTCTTCGCGCCAGGCGGGTGGCAGGTCACGCATCGTGTAGACATGGCGATTGCGTTGGCTCACCAGGTCGAACAGGGTGTTGAACGGTGCCAGCAGCCAGGTGTTGCGGCCACTGCCGATGAAATATTTCTTGATCGTGTCAGTGTCATACAGACCATTGCGCAGGAAATCGTAAACGCCGCAGAACACTACCAGCAGCGCAAACACCAGGGTGGTCCGTGGGAAGCAGTAGATGAACAGCAGAACACCGAGCGCCCAGGCGACGGAGATCAGCTTCTTGCGAACAGCACTTTTACTCATGAAACGTGGCTCCGGACATGAAACATAACGAAACAATGTAGTCATGATAGGGGGTTATGACCCCGGCGGGCGTTTTAAATATTGCGAAATTGTGAAGGCCCGACACAGTTTTTAACCCTTGCGACGGCCGATCCTGCGTTTTTGGGATTGGATTTTGTAAACAGAAGATTTGCGACTATCGTGACGCTTCGGTTTTTCGGACGTCATAGACCCGTACGAATGAAGTTGAATGGCCACCACTGGCCGTCGACCCCTTGGAAGAGGCAGAAATTTTATGATCATCAAACCGCGGGTTCGTGGCTTTATCTGTGTGACCGCTCACCCTGTTGGCTGTGAAGCGAACGTCAAGGAACAGATCGACTACGTGACCCAACACGGCGCCATCGAAGGCGGCCCGAAGAAGGTGCTGGTCCTGGGCGCTTCCACCGGCTACGGCCTGGCCGCGCGCATCAGTGCTGCGTTTGGCTGCGGCGCCGATACCCTGGGCGTGTTTTTTGAGAAAGAAGGCGAAGAGGGCAAGCTGAGTTCCGCCGGCTGGTACAACAGCGCCGCATTCGAGAAGTTTGCCGTTGAAAAAGGCCTGTACGCCAAGAGCATCAATGGCGACGCGTTCTCCGACGAGATCAAGCGCCTGACCATCGAAACCATCAAGAAAGACCTGGGCAAGATCGACCTGGTGGTCTACAGCCTGGCCGCGCCACGCCGTACCGACCCGCAAGGCGTGGTGCACAACTCCACCCTCAAGCCGATCGGCAAGGCCGTGACCCTGCGCGGTATCAACACCGACAAGGGCGTTGTGGTCGACACCACCCTGGAGCCTGCGACCCAGGAAGAAATCGACGGCACCGTCAAAGTGATGGGCGGCGAAGACTGGCAGCTGTGGATCGACGCCCTGCGTGATGCCGACGTGTTGGCCGAAGGCGCCAAGACTACCGCGTTCACCTACCTCGGCGAGAAGCTGACCCAGGACATCTACTGGAACGGCTCCATCGGCGAGGCCAAGAAAGACCTGGACAAGAAAGTCCTGACCCTGCGCGACAACCTCGCCGCCCTCAAAGGCGACGCCCGTGTGTCGGTGCTCAAGGCGGTGGTGACCCAGGCCAGCTCGGCGATCCCGATCATGCCGCTGTACCTGTCGCTGCTGTTCAAAGTGATGAAAGAGCAGGGCACCCACGAAGGTTGCATCGAGCAGGTCTACGGCCTGTTCAAGGACAGCCTGTACGGCAAAGCGCCGAAACTTGACGCCGACGGCCGCCTGCGTGCCGACCTGGCTGAGCTTGAGCCGAAAGTCCAGGACGCCGTGGCTGCACTGTGGAACCAAGTGACCGACGACAACGTCAACGAGATCAGCGATTTTGCCGGCTACAAGGCAGAATTCCTGCGCCTGTTCGGCTTTGAAATCGACGGCGTGGACTACGACGCCGACGTGAACCCGACCGTGAAAATTAATGGCTTGATCCAAGCTTAAACACGGTCGAAAAAATGTGGGAGCGGGCTTGCTCGCGAATACGGAGTGTCAGTCACTGAATATGGCGACTGATGCACCGCTTTCGCGAGCAAGTCGAATCGTCGCACCGCCGCTCCCACATTTGTTTTGTGTAACGCCCAAGAGCCTTCCTGCGCGCCATTGCGCTCCTATCCTCCCTCACAATCTGGCAGACTCCTCTGGCTATCAAGCCACGCTAACGGAGAATCTGATGACGATTCGTGCAGTAGTTTTTGATTTCGGCGGTGTCCTGTTCGACTGGAGCCCGCAGCACCTCTACCGCAAGCTGATTGCCGACGACCATGAACGGCAATGGTTTCTCGACACCATCTGCACCCAGGCCTGGAACACCGAGCAGGATGCCGGCCGCACCTTGGCAGAAGGCACTCGCAGCCTGATCGAGCAATACCCCCAACACCGAACGCTGATCCAGTCCTACTACGACCGCTGGCACGAAATGCTGCGCGGGCCTTTGCCGGACGGTGTGGCAATCCTCGAGGCGCTCCACGAGGCCGACATGCCATTGTTCGGGCTCACCAATTGGTCAGCCGAAACCTTTCCGTATGCCCGGGCCAACTACCCGTTCCTGCAGCGTTTTCGCGACATCGTCGTGTCCGGCGAATTGAAGCTGATCAAGCCGGATCCGGCGATCTATCACGCCAGCCTCGCCCAGGTGCGCGCCCATCTGCCGGATATCCAGGCCAGTGAGGTGGTGTTTATCGACGATGTGGCCGGCAATATCGAGGCCGCCGTCGCACTCGGTTGGCAGGGCGTTCATCACGTGTCGGCCGAGCGCACAGCGGCACGCTTGCGTGAGTTGGGCGTAGGCTTCTAGCGCGCCCACTGCTCCATCGCGAAGTCCACGAACGCCCGCAGCTTGGGTAGGCGATGACGGTCCTGGCGATACAGCAGGTGCATGGGGCGGCTGGGCAATTTGTAGGTGGTCAACAAGGCCACCAGTTTGCCGCTTTCCAGGTCCGGGTGTACCAGGGCATCGGCCAGCATGATGATGCCCATGCCGTTCACGGCCGCCTGGCGCAAGCCTTGTGAGCTGTTGATGGTCAATGAGCCGGACACCGGAACCTCCACCTCGCCCCCGTCATTGCTCATGCGCCACAGTTTGCCGGTGTCGCGCCAGTTGTCGTTGGCCGGGTAGGCGAACGCCAGGCAGTCGTGCTGTTGCAGGTCATCAGGCGTCTGCGGCGTGCCGCGTCGCGCCAAGTAGTCAGGTGATGCGCAGAGGGTGAGGGTGTAGTCCTGCATGGGCCGGGCGATCAGGCTGGAGGTTTCCAGTTCGCCGAGGCGGATCGCCACGTCAAAGCCGCTGTCGACCAGGTCCATCCGCTCGTTGCTCAGCACGACGTACAGGTTGATCAGCGGGTAGCGCTTGGAAAATTCGCTCAAGGCTGGCACAAGGCGTTCAGTGCCGAATACCGGGGGCGCGGTGATACGCAGGTCGCCCTTGGGGGTTTCGCTGTGGATCTGTTCGGCCAGCAGCTCAGAGTCGGCCACCAGCCCCAGTACTTCCAGGCAGCGCTGATAGTACTCCCCGCCAAATTCGGTAAGGCTTTGTTTGCGGGTGGTGCGCTTGAGCAGGCTGACCCCCAGCCGTTGCTCCAGCGCGCGCAGGTGGTTGCTGACCATGGTGGTCGACATCCCGCACTCCTGCGCCGCGGCGGTCATGCTGCCGGTCTCCACCACCTTTACGTACACCGTCATCGCTTGGAACAAATCCATTATCAAGCCCAGGTTTAAAGTCATTGCAGGTTTGCACAGTTTATCCAGCTCGAGTGGCTAACGATACTGGGTGCACTGACACACTGCCTTGGAGTTCGACGCCATGACCGCCGCCTGCCTGATGACCACCTATCAACCTTCGCCTTTGAGCTTCACCCGTGGCCTGGGCACGCGTCTGTGGGACCAGCAGGGGCGCGAATACCTGGATGCCGTGGCCGGCGTGGCCGTGACCAACGTCGGGCATTCCCACCCCAAGCTGGTGGCAGCCATCAGTGAGCAGGCCGGCTTGCTCTTGCACACCTCCAACCTCTACAGCATCGACTGGCAGCAACGGCTGGCCGAGCGTCTGACCGGCTTGTCAGGCCTGGACCAGGCGTTTTTCAACAACTCCGGCGCCGAGGCGAATGAGACGGCATTGAAACTCGCTCGGCTGCACGGCTGGAAAAAGGACATCGAAGCACCGTTGGTGGTGGTGATGGAGAACGCCTTTCATGGGCGCACCCTCGGCACCATGGCCGCCAGCGATGGTCCCTCGGTGCGCCTGGGTTTTCAGCGCCTGCCGGGGGATTTCCTCAAGATCGGCTTTGGCGACCTGGCTGCGCTGGAGGCAATCACCCAGCAGTACGGTGCGCGCATTGCGGCAGTGCTGCTGGAGCCGATCCAGGGCGAAAGCGGCGTCCTGCCTGCGCCACCGGGCTATCTCAACGCCTTGCGTGATCACTGCACGCGCCACGGCTGGTTGATGATGCTCGACGAGATCCAGACCGGTATCGGCCGTACCGGCGCCTGGTTCGCGTTCCAGCACGAGGGCATTGTCCCGGACGTCATGACCCTGGCCAAAGGCCTCGGCAACGGTGTGCCCATCGGCGCCTGTCTGGCGCGTGCTTCGGTGGCCAAACTGTTCACCCCCGGCAGCCACGGCAGCACGTTTGGCGGCAATCCACTGGCCTGCCGTGTGGGCTGCACCGTGCTGGATATCATCGAGGAACAAGGCTTGCTGCAAAACGCCGCGCAACAGGGCGAACGCCTGCTGGCGCGGTTGCGGGTGGCGTTGAGCGAATACCCGAATGTGCTGGCGATCCGTGGGCAGGGTTTGATGATTGGTATTGAACTGGCCGAGCCATTGCGTGACCTGGCCCTGCGGGCGGCCCAGGAGCATGGGCTGCTGATCAACGTGACGCGGGGCAAGATCATCCGGCTGTTGCCGCCGTTGACCCTGGATGCCAAGGAAGCCGAGATGATCGTGCGGGCCATTACCCGGTTACTGGATTGAAATGCGATTAAAGTGTGGGAGCGGGCTTGCCTGCGATTGCAGTGTGCCAGCCAACACAGTTGGCACAGATAGTCCGCTATCGCCGGCAAGCCAGCTCCTACACTCAGGCGGTGTGATTTTCAGAGATCAGGCCCATTCAACCACTCCTGATTCATCGTCTCGGTATCCCCCAGGTACTCCAGCAACCACGCCATGGCCGGCGACAATTTGTTCTGTGCCCAGGCCACACACGACGGGCTGGCCGGAAACGGCCGGCTCAGTTGCAACGCCACCAACTCACCGCGCTCGATCCACGGCAACACCTGATGCGCCGGCGCCATGCCGACGCACAGGCCGTCGCGCAGGCAATCGATGGCCGAGGCCCAGTTGGGCACCACCAGCCGCCGTTGGTTATCCAGGGTCCAGGTGTCGCGCTTGGGCAGGTTGCGCGACGTGTCGGTCATGCACAGGGAGGCGAAGGGACGCAGCTGATCGTCATTGAGCAACCCCTCGACTGTCGCCAGCGGGTGCTTGGCACTGACCACGCACAGCCAGTTCAACAGGCCCATGTCACGAAACGTGAAGTGGCTGGCCACCGGCACCGCGCTGGTGGCGCCGATCACAATGTCGGTGCGCTCATCGGCCAGCGCATCCCACACACCGTTGTACACCTCGTATTCCAGCAGCAACTCCACTTCGGGAAACTGCCGGTAGAAATCCAGCACCAGTTGCCGGCAGCGCTGGGGTTTGACGATTGAGTCCACGGCCACTTTCAATTGGCCGCTCCAGCCATTGGCCACCTGCTGGCATAGCCGGCGCGTGCCGAGCATCTTTTTCATCACGCCACGGGCTTCTTCTATAAAGAGGCGGCCGGCGGGTGTCAGCTCCACGTCCCGGTGCCTGCGCACGAACAGTGGTACGGCCAGCCACTCTTCGATCTGACGCACCGTGTAGCTGATGGCCGACGGCACACGGTGCAATTCCTGGGCGGCCGCACTGAAGCTGCCATGGCGCGCTACCGCATCGACCACGTCCAGAGAGTATTCAGACCACATGATGGTTGCCTTCAAAATATTTGATCAGAGTGTCCAATTATTATCGCTTCACACAAAAACTGTCAGCTTCATAATGGGCGCCAGTCAGCAAATAGTTTGATGGCAGGATCTTCAAGGCTTCAATGAAAAATTCTTTTGGTTTCACGGGGTATCTGGCGGGGCTGAGCATGCTCGGTTATCTGGCCATGGACATGTACTTGCCGGCCTTCGGCGCCATGGGCGAACAGTTGCAGATCGGCGCGGGTGCCGTGGGCGCCAGCTTGAGTATTTTCCTCGCGGGCTTTGCGGTGGGGCAGTTGCTGTGGGGGCCGCTGTCTGACCGCTTGGGGCGCAAGCCGATCTTGCTCACCGGCCTGAGCCTGTTTGTGCTGGGTTGCTTGGGCATGTTCTGGGTCGAGACCGCGCCGCAACTGCTGGCGTTGCGCTTTGTCCAAGCGATTGGCGTGTGTTCCGCCGCCGTGAGTTGGCAGGCGCTGGTGATCGACCGTTACCCGGCCGACAAGGCCCATCGCGTGTTCGCCAGCATCATGCCGCTGATGTCACTGTCGCCGGCCCTGGCGCCGTTGCTGGGGGCGATGGTGTTAAACCACTTCGGCTGGCAAGCGATCTTCGGCGTGTTGCTGGGCGTGTCGTTGCTGCTGCTGTTGCCCACTTTGTTCCTGCGCACTGTACCGAAACGTCAGGCGCAGACGGGCGAACGTTCGCGCCTGGGTTACGGGCAACTGCTGACATCCCGCGTGTTTACCGGCAACGTGATGATCTTTGCCGCGTGCTCCGCCAGCTTCTTCGCCTGGCTGACCGCCTCACCGTTCATTCTGGGCGATATGGGCTACAGCCCGAATGACATTGGCTTGAGCTACGTGTTGCCGACCTTGGCATTCCTGGTGGGCGGCTACAGTTGCCGCAGCGCCTTGCAGCGTTATCAGGGCAAAACACTGCTGCCGTGGTTGCTGGTGGCGTATTGCATCAGCATGCTGGCGTTGTACCTGGTTGCCACCTTGACCGTGCCGACCCTCACCACCTTGCTGATTCCGTTCTGCCTGATGGCCCTGGTCAATGGCGCGAGCTATCCCATCGTGGTGGCGAATGCACTGATGCCGTTTGCAGAAAATTCCGGCAAGGCCGCGGCTCTGCAAAACACTCTGCAATTGGGGCTGTGTTTCCTCAGCAGCCTGTTGGTGTCGTCGATGATCGATCAGCCGTTGTTGATCACCGTGATCGTGATGCTGGCGACTGCGCCGTTGGCGGTATTGGGTTACTGGCTGGCGCGGCCAAAAAACAACCCTGCCAAACTGGCCCAGGCCTGACCCCTGTAGGAGCCGGCTTGCCGGCGATCGCGGTCTATCAGTTAGCCCATTCGTCGCTGACCCACCGCTATCCCCGGCAAGCCGGCTCCTACAGGTTGGCGGGTGTCAGAAGGTGACTTCCATGTTCAGCGTCGGGGTTGAAGTGCGAGTACCTCGGCCACCGTCGACGCCGAACTTGTTATGCCAGTACTCATAACCCACGCCCAGGTACAGGTTCGGTTTCACGCTTTTGCCCGGCCGCACCGCCACCATCAGCGCGGTACGCATCAGCGCTTCCGGCGCGGTGTCGCGGCCGTGGTAGTCCTTGCCTTTTTCCCCGACGTAATTGATGAAGCCCTGAAACTTGACCGCGTGGCTGGCAACCTCGAACGGGCGCATCCACGTCAGGTTGAGCATGTAGGTGTCATCGAACGTGTGGTTCGACTCTTGCGCGCCGGGGATGCCGGTGTGGTTCTTTTCCTTGTAGTACATCAGGCTCAGGTCGAGCACACCGACGGTGTTGAATTTCAAGGTAGGACCAATCACCAGGGCGCGCTTTTTGGCTGACGCGAAGTTGTTGTTGCGGTTGGCGTCAAACCCCGCCGTCAGGGCGTAATCCTTGATCAGGCCGGTGCCCAGCGGCACATCGAATACCCGCGACGCGTACAACTGGTGCCGGTACACGCCGTACACCTCGCTGCCGCCATGGTCCGTGCCTTTGCGCGGGTCGCTGCTGTCGGACAGGAACACATCAAGGTTGAAGTAGTTGCTGCCGTATGTGTAACCGCTGGCGTGGGTAAAGCTGTAGATGCGCTTGCTGAAATCGTCGGGGTTGTTCGGATTGGTGAAGTGCTGGCCGTAGCGGAAACCTACGCTGTTGTTCATCCATTCCACCGCGACAGCCTCCCCGCCGCCGAGGAGGGACAGTAAGACGGTTGCGCCGTGCAGTGCCTTTTTCATTGTTTTTATTCCTTTGGCGTTTGGCTCATGGCGGCCTTGCAGGGACCGCCGGGCGCAGTATCAGCACAGGGCGGGCGTGCGCCAAAGAACAGAATCTCGCCTGGGGCGATGCCGAAACGGCAGCACGGTATTTGCCCTGAAAGTCAGGAAATACGCGGCGCCGCAGGCATTTCCTCGCGTTCGCGCAAGGCGATCTCTTCGCCCAACAGGTGGGTCAGGGCTTGCACCGCCACGGGCAAGTCACGGTCCTTGCGGGCATACACGCCCAGGTCGCTGAAGATGCCACCCTGGTCGCTCAGCGGAATGTGCAGCAGTTCGCCGCGCTGCAGGTCGGCCTCGATACCGATGCGAGTCTGGAAGGCGATGCCCAATTGCTGGCGCGCCAACTGTCGCGCCAGTTCCATGGAGTTGCTGTGCAGCAGGGGCTTGCTCGCTGCCGCTGTGGATGTGTGCAACGGGGCGATGAGGTGATGCACCGACAGTTCGCTTTTGGCCTGGATCACCCCGTATTCGCAGCATTGCCCATAGCTCACCCGCGTTTCACCGGCCAGCGGATGCTCCGGCGTCATCAATGCGCCCAAGCGGAAATGGCCGACGCACAACTGGGTGATTTCGTTGCTGCGCGGTAGAGCAAACGCCAGGCCGAGGTCCGCCTGGCCATTGACCACCGCGCCGGGAATCGACTGCGAACCCTGCACCGTGACGCCAATCGTCACCTTCGGATAGCGCTCGCGCATACGCCGGAGTGCGGCAGGCAGCAGTTCGACGGCGGCCCCTTCCACCGTGGCGATTTCCACATGCCCGGTCTGCACGCCGTGCAAGCCATCCAGTTCACCGCGCACCCGTTCTACATCCTGCAGCAGCAGGCTGATGTGGCGCGTAAGGATCTCACCGGCGGCCGTCACGCGCAGGCCGCCCGGCAACCGCTCGAACAGTGGTGCGCCCATCTCGTCTTCCAACTTGAGGATCTGCCGGTTCACGGCCGACGACGCCACGTTCAGGCGCCGCGCGGCTTCGCGGATCGAATGGCAGCGCCGCACCATGTCGAAGTAGTAGATGGCCGGAGCATGAATACGCAGCTTGCGGTTGAGCATTTTTTTTCAGGTCCTTTTGCGCACGGCTTCAAGCCACAGGGCAGGGCGGCTGAATGGATTTTTGTATCGCCGTCATCTGGCTTATTGTGAAATTGATTGTATACAACTCTATGGACATCCCGTCTTTCCTTTGCATACAGTGAATACACAACAAAAACAGAGACCCCCCACCATGACTATCCCGAAGGCGTCACCGCAGCGGCCAGAAGATGAGAATCTCGGCGTCGCGGCCAATATGGCTTACGGCCTGCAGCATGTGCTTACCATGTACGGCGGCATCGTTGCCGTTCCGTTGATCGTCGGTCAGGCAGCGGGGTTGTCGCCCGCCGATATCGGCCTGCTGATCGCTGCGTCACTGTTTGCCGGTGGCCTGGCCACGCTGCTGCAAACCCTTGGCTTGCCGTTTTTTGGTTGTCAGTTGCCGCTGGTGCAGGGCGTGTCCTTTGCCGGTGTGGCCACGATGGTGGCGATTGTCGGCAGTGATGGGGCGGGCGGCGTGCCGGCGATACTCGGGGCGGTGATGGCCGCGTCGTTCATCGGCTTGCTGATCACGCCGGTGTTCTCGCGGATCACCAAGTTTTTCCCGCCGCTGGTGACTGGCATCGTGATCACCACCATCGGCTTGACCCTCATGCCCGTCGCGGCCCGCTGGGCCATGGGCGGCAATAGCCGCGCGGCGGATTTTGGCAGTATGTCCAACATCGGGCTGGCCGCGCTGACCCTGGTGTTGGTGCTGCTGCTGAGCAAAATCGGCAGCGCGACGATCTCGCGGTTGTCGATCCTGTTGGCAATGGTGATCGGTACGGTGATTGCGGTATTCCTGGGCATGGCCGACTTCTCCGGTGTGGCCCAGGGGCCGATGTTCGGTTTCCCTACACCATTCCATTTCGGCATGCCAACCTTCCACGTGGCGGCGATCATTTCCATGTGCATCGTGGTGATGGTGACCCTGGTGGAAACCTCGGCAGACATCCTGGCCGTCGGTGAAATCATCGACACCAAGGTCGACTCCAAACGCCTGGGCAATGGCTTGCGCGCCGATATGCTGTCGAGCATGTTCGCGCCAATCTTCGGTTCCTTCACCCAAAGCGCATTTGCCCAGAACGTAGGCCTGGTGGCGGTGACCGGCGTGAAGAGCCGTTTTGTGGTGGCCACCGGCGGGGTGTTTCTGGTAGTGCTCGGCTTGCTGCCCTTCATGGGGCGGGTGATTGCGGCGGTGCCGACGTCGGTGTTGGGCGGTGCCGGGATCGTGTTGTTCGGCACCGTGGCGGCCAGCGGTATCCGTACCTTGTCCAAGGTGGATTATCGCAACAACATGAACCTGATCATCGTGGCCACTTCCATCGGTTTCGGCATGATCCCCATCGCCGCGCCGAGCTTCTATGACCACTTTCCGAGCTGGTTTGCGACGATTTTCCATTCGGGTATCAGCTCGTCGGCGATCATGGCGATCCTGCTGAACCTGGCGTTCAACCACTTCACGGCCGGCAACTCGGACCAGCAGTCAGTGTTCGTGGCGGGGACCGAGCGCAGCTTGTGCTTCCGCGATGTGTCGGAACTGCGCGATGGCGATTACTTCAGTGGCGGCAAGTTGTTTGATGCCGAGGGCAAGGAGATTCCGTTGGTGGCCGAGGTGCCCAAGAAGTCCGCCAAGCCCGAGACCAGCGAAGTCTAAAACCTCCCCGATATACCTGTAGGAGCTGGCAAGCCAGCTCCTACAGGGTTTCAGCCAGTCGGTGTAGCAACAGGGGTGTTTAGCCGGCCTTGAGTGCGCGGTGCGGCAACGAGCACGCCTCATCCAGAAACTTCACCACCGTGCCCATGCACGCCTGACGTTCTTCCACGTGAGGCATGTGGCTCGAGTCTTCGAACAGTGCCCAGCGCACATCCTCGATCTCATCCAGGAACGGCTTGACCACCAGCGGTGTGGCTTCGTCGTGGCGGCCGGAGATCACCAGGGTCGGCACCTTGATCGCCGACAGCCGGCCAATCACATTCCAGTCCTTCAAGCTGCCGATCACGTGGAACTCGGTGGGGCCGCTCATGGCGTGGTATACCGTCGGGTCGGCATCGACCTGGGCGAATGTGCGTGCCACTTCTTCTGGCCATGGGTTGACCCGGCACACGTGCTGGTCGTAGAAAATCCGTGAGGCAGCCTGGTACTCGGGGTCGCTGTAGGTGCCGGCCGCTTCGTGCTTGAGCAGGGTTTCATGCACGCCTTCGGGCAGCAACTGGCGCAGGCGGTTGGCTTCGCTCACCCAAGTACGCATGCAGGTCGGCGAGTTGGCCGGGATGAATGCGCGCAGGCCCTTGGGTTGCAGGATGGCGTGTTCGCTGCCGAGCATGCCGCCCCAGGATTGCCCGAGGATCGCGTAGTTGTCGCTGATTTGCAGGTGGTCCAGCAGGTTGTTCAGCTCTTCAAGGAACAGGCCGATGGTCCAGAAAGACGGGTCTTTGTCGGGCAAGTGGGTGGAACGGCCATTGCCGATTTGATCGTAGTGAATCACCGCATGGCCGCTGGCCGCGACGTCCTTGAACGCATCGACGTAGTCATGGGTGCAGCCGGGGCCGCCGTGAATGATCACCAACGGTGTACGGCCGGTGGTCAGGTCGCCGGTGACGCGATACCAGGTCTGGTAGGCGCCGAAGGCCGCAAAGCCTTCGCGGATTTTCTCGATGAATTCCATTTCGTACCCTGCTCTTAAAAAAAGGATCAGGGACACCATAGTCGGCAGGGCAGCTTTAGGTAACTAGCAAAACAGCTAGGTTTTGCCGAAGGGTCAGTCCTCCAGCAGGCGGTAATGGGTGGCGCGTACCACCGCTTGCACGCGGTTCTTGGCGCCCAGCTTGTGCATCGCCGAGGCCAGGTGCAGGGTGACCACCGCCAGTGACCGGCTCAGTTGCGTGGCGATTTCGGCGGCGGTCAGGCCGTCGGCGGCCCATTTCAGGCATTCGCGTTCGCGCTTGGTCAGGTGAATATGGGGGTAGCTGCGTAGCGCCTTGCTGAACAGTGGGTAGGCTGCTTCCTGCAATGCATGGGTAATCAGGCTGAAGTCCGCCAGGGTCTGCTGGGCGTCGCGTAATACGGTGCGCGCCTTGCCGGTGCGCAGGCCGGTCAGCGATGCGAAGCCGCCACGGGGCAGGTGGATGGGCACGCTCACGCCGCAGGTGAGTTGCCGCTCATGCAGGTAGGAAGACACCGGGGCATGGCAAGGATCGATGATCTTTTGCAGCGCGGTCTCGGCCTTGGCCTCATAGGACCAGACAAACGGCGACACCGTGCTCAGGGCCAGGTGCTGAACCGGGTCGATCTGATAGAACCCTTCACTGCACCACAAGGCGTGCCAGTCGGACGGGGTGTTGCGCAGCTCCAGCACCGAAGGGGTGATGAGCGAGCCATCCTGGTCGATGGGCACCGGGGTGTAGTCGTACACCAGTGCATCGAAGCCCAACTGCTGGGCGAGAATAAACGTATTGTCCATCTGCTCATCCAGGCTCCTGCCCGGCATCAGACGATTGTTGAAGGCAGTAAGCTTGGCCAGCATCCGTTCTGCTCCCGAATTCATTTGAATCTCGACTTGCGGCAAGTAGAATGCCACGCCCCGGCGAAGGACTGCCAGGCCAAACCTATAAGAAATACTAGGTTATGGACGCACGGCATCCTCGGTAGTGTTGGCCTGATAAACGGCCGCTACCTGCCAGGCCGATACAACACAAGGAATGTATGCATGTGGCGTGAAATTGCCCCCGACCAGCAGTACAACGTGCAAGTCGACGGCCATAACCTCGTGGTCTACAGCTTTGGCGAAGGCGATGAGGTGCTCTTGTGTCTCAACGGCGGCCCGGGCCTGCCGTGTGACTACTTGCGCGACGCCCATGGCTGGCTCAAGGACCATAACCTGCGAGTGGTTGCATTCGACCAGCTTGGCACGGGCGCTTCAGCCAGACCGACCGACGTTTCGTTGTGGGATATCCGCCGTTATGTCGAAGAAGTCGAAACCGTGCGCCAGGCCCTGGGCCTGGGCCGCGTGCACCTGCTCGGGCATTCCTGGGGCGGCTGGCTCGGCATCGAGTACGCCATTTATTACCCCGACGCGCTGAAAAGCCTGATCCTCGAAAACACGGTCGGCGACATTCCGCACCTGTCCCAGGAACTTGAACGCCTGCGCGGCGCCCTCGGCAGCGAAACCGTGGCCATGATGCAGCGCCACGAAGCCATGGGCACCCTGGATCATCCGCAGTACCAGGCCGCGATCACCTTGCTCAACTATCGCCACGTGTGCCGCCTGGACGAATGGCCGGAGCCGGTCAAACGCTCTCTGGGCGACTGGAACATGGGCCCGTACGAAACCATGCAAGGCCCCAACGAATTCCTCTACATCGGCAACCTCAAGGACTGGAACCGCATCAAGGAGATGGGCGAGTTCACGATGCCGATCCTGATCACCACCGGGCAGCACGACGAACTCACCCCGGCCTGCGCCCACCGCATGAAGCTCGCGGCCAGACACGCGCAGTTGCACGTGTTCCCCAACAGCAGCCACATGCCTTTTTATGAAGAGCCCCAGGCGTACTTTCCGGTGCTGCTGGACTTTCTCGCTCGTCACCGGGGCTGACGGATGAACCTGGCGCGTTACCGTTTTGTGCTGTCCCGGCCGCTGCAATTGCTGCCGGTGCTGTTTGGCATCAGCCTGATCACCTTTGTGCTGGTGCGCTCGATCCCCGGGGACCCGGCACGCGCGTTGCTGGGCTCGCGCAGCACGCCGGACGCCTTGCTGAAGATCCGCGCCCAGTACGGCCTGGATCAGCCGTTGTGGCTGCAATATTTCTACTTCCTCAAGAACCTGCTCAAGGGCGACCTCGGCCAATCCCTGCTGTACAAGGTCGATGCCCTGAAGCTGATCGTCACACGCATCGAACCCACCCTGGTGCTGGTGCTCGGCAGTGTGGTGCTGGCGCTGTTGATCGCGGTGCCGCTGGCAACCTGGGCGGCACGTAATAAAGGTGGCTGGGCGGATAACTTGATCCGCGTGTTCACCACGGTCGGCCTGGGCATGCCGGCGTTCTGGCTGGGCTTGATGCTGATTTTGTTGCTGAGTGTGCAGTGGGGCTTGTTTCCGGTGTCTGGCTACGGTCGCACCTGGCTCGACAAGGCCCACCACATGGTGCTGCCATGCTTGACCATCGCCCTGGCGCTGTCGGCGGTGCTGGTGCGCAACTTGCGCGCAAGCATGCTGATGGAGCTGCAGGCCGACCATGTCACGGCGGCCCGGGCCCGTGGGTTGTCGGAAGCCGCGGTGTTTCGTCGGCATGTGCTGCCCAATTCCCTGGTGCCCGCGGTCAACCTGCTGGCGGTGAATATCGGCTGGCTGATCAGCGGCACCGTGGTGATCGAAAGCCTGTTCGCCATTCCCGGCATCGGCCAATTGCTGGTGCGCGGCATCTTTACCCGCGACTACATGGTGGTGCAGGGCGTGGCCATGGTGCTGGCCTGCGCCACGGTGCTGATCAACTTCATCGCTGACGTGGTCACTGTGGCCCTCGACCCACGGGTGAAAATGCAATGAGCAGCCGTCCGTTGATTGCGCCCTGGCGCCTGCGCTTGCGCTTCGGTTTTCGCAATGGCCGTCTGACGGCCGCGTGGGGTTTGCTGATTCTGCTGGCGTGGCTGGGGCTTGCGCTGTTCGCCCCGTGGATTGCGCCTTATGACCCGATAGCACAGAACACGGACATCAGTTTGCTCGGGCCGAGCCTGGCCCATCCATTTGGTACGGATAACTACGGTCGCGACATTCTGTCGAGGGTGATCTGGGGCGCGCGCATCGACCTGCAATTGGCCATCGTCGGCGTGATCTTCCCGTTCATGATCGGCACCTTCGTCGGCGCGGTGTCCGGTTATATCGGCGGGCGCTTCGACAGCTTTTGCATGCGCGTGATCGACGTGATCCTGGCCTTTCCCTTCCTGGTGCTGATGCTGGCGATCATGGCGATCCTCGGGCCGGGCTTGAAGAGCTTCTACATCGCCATGGCGCTGGTGGGCTGGGTGTCTTACGCGCGGCTGATTCGCTCGCAGATCCTGGTGCTCAAGGAAAGCGACTTCGCCCTGGCGGCCAAGAGCCTGGGCTTTGGCCATGGGCGCATTCTGTTTCGGCATTTGCTGCCCAATGCGATGTTTGGCTCGATCGTGTTTTCCATGTCGGACGCGGTGCTGGTGCTGCTCAATGGCGCGGCCGTCAGCTACCTGGGCCTGGGTGTGCAACCACCGACAGCGGAGTGGGGCACCATGGTGGCCGAAGGGCAAGCGTTCATCACCACCGCGTGGTGGATCTGCACCTTTCCCGGCGTGGCCATCGTGACCCTGGCCATGGGTTTCAGCCTGCTGGCCGACGGTGTGGCGCAAGTGTTGGGAGATCGCTCATGAGCCTGTTGCAAGTGCGCGACCTCAGTGTGATCGCCAGTAACGCCGGTCGTGATGTCACCTTGGTGGAGCGCGTGTCGTTCGACCTGGCCGAAGGTGAAATCCTCGGCCTGGTGGGCGAGAGCGGCTCGGGCAAGACCATGGCCTGCCGTGGGCTGATGCGCCTGCTGCCGTCGCCCAACCTGCGTGTGCAAGGCGGTGCGGTGCGGCTGGCCGGCCAGGATCTGCTGCAACTGGACGATGCCAGTATGCGCGCCGTACGCGGTGGGCAATTGGGCATGATTTTCCAGAACCCCAGCAGCCACCTGGACCCGTTGATGCGCATCGGCGAGCAGATCGCCGAGGGCATCCGGCTGCATCAAGGTGCCTCGAAAAAAGACGCACGCCGGCAGGCCATCGAGGTGCTGCGCCAGGTCGGTATTCCCGACCCCCAGGCCCGCGTCGACAACTACCCCCACGAGTTTTCCGGCGGCATGCGCCAGCGCGCGATGATCGCAGTGGCGTTGGGCTGCAACCCGAAAGTGCTGATCGCCGATGAACCGACTACCGCCCTGGACGTCACCGTGCAGGCGCAGATTTTGCGGCTGCTGCTGGCGCTGCGTGACGAGCGCGGCCTGTCGATCATCATGATCACCCATGACCTGGGCGTGGTGGCACAAACCTGTGACGCCATCGCGGTGATGTACGCCGGGCGCCTGTGCGAGCACGGCAGCAAATACGAGGTGCTGGCCCATCCGCAACATCCGTACACAGCGGGTTTGATCGACTGCCAGCCTGCCCATAGCAGCGGTCACGCCTTGCTGCGCACGATCCCCGGACAGCCTCCCTTGCTGGACGCATTGCCCGCCGGTTGTCGGTTCAACCCGCGTTGCCCGCAGGTCGGCGCGTTGTGTACCCGCGTGTTGCCTGAAGGTGCGCGAGTGGCGTGCCACTATCCCCTCGGAGGCCAGCCATGAGCTTGTTGCAGATCAAGGACCTTGAGGTGAAGTTTGCCGCGTCCGGCACGGGCGTGTTCGGCCTGAACAAGCAGTGGGTGAGGGCGGTCAATGGCGTGTCGCTGAACCTGGCGGCGGGTGAAACCCTGGGGCTGGTGGGCGAATCCGGTAGCGGTAAAAGCACTCTGGGCCGGGCGATCCTGCACCTCAACCCCATCAGCGCCGGCCAGGTCTTGTTTGATGGCATCGACATGGCCCATGGCAGCGCCATCGACATCACCCGCCTGCGCCATGAAACCGCAATGATCTTCCAGGACCCGTACGCCGCGCTGAACCCGCGCCACACCATCGGTGAAACCATTGCCGAGGTGCTTCGGGTGCAACGCAAGGTCGCGTCAGAGCAGATCCCCGCACGCGTGAATGAGTTGCTTGATCTGGTTGGCCTACGCCCCGAACTGGCCAGCCGCAAACCCGGCTCCCTCAGTGGGGGCCAGTGCCAGCGCGTGGGTATCGCCCGGGCGCTGGCGGTGGAGCCGCGCCTGATCATTGCCGACGAATGCGTGGCGGCGCTGGATGTGTCGATCCAGGGCCAGATCATCAACCTGTTGCTGGAACTGCAACAGCGCATGAACCTGGCGATCCTGTTCATCGCCCACGACCTGGCCATCGTGCGGCGTTTGTGCGACCGCGTGGCGGTGATGTACCTGGGCAAGATCGTCGAGGAGGGGCCGGTGGAGGCGGTGTTCACGGCGCCGCGTCATCCGTATACCGCCGCGTTGATCGAGGCGATTCCCGAGATCGATCCGCATCGGCCGTTGCCTGCCGAACCCTTGCCAGGTGAGCCACCCAGCCCGCTGAATTTGCCCACAGGCTGCGCCTTCCACCCCCGTTGCCGGCATGCCCGGGCCATGTGTTCCGTCGTGTTGCCGCCTACCCATTTCCTGCACGAGCATCGGTACAGTTGCGTGCTTGAAGAACCGTTGCTCTAACCCTCTGCCATTCATTAACAAGGAGTTGTGATATGCAATCGCGCCATTTGAAATTGCTCGCCGCCGCTACATTGACTGCATGGTCCCTCACTGCCGGGCTGGCGCAAGCCGCTGGCGTACTGACCATTGGTTGCCGTGAAGACAGCACCACGTTCGACCCGATCAAAAGCGCGCAAAACCGCGACACCTGGGTATTTGCCAACGTCTATGACACCTTGGTGCGCGTCGACAACCTGGGCACGAAGATGGAACCGGGCCTGGCCGAAAGCTGGGAGATCTCCAAGGACGGCCTGACCTACACCTTCAAGCTGCGCGATGCGAAGTTCTCGGATGGCTCGGCGATCACCGCCGATGACGCAGCGTTCAGCCTGCTGCGCATCCGCGACAACAAGGCGTCGCTGTGGGCCGATCCGTTCAACCTGATCAATACGGCCAAGGCGTCAGACCCGAAAACCCTGGTGGTTACGCTGAAGACTCCGGCTGTGGCCTTCCTCTCGCAACTGGCGTCGCCGACGGTGTCGATCCTGTCGGAAAAAGCCATGACAAAAATGGGCGAAGACGCCTACTCGGAAAACCCGGTGACCTCCGGCGCGTTTACCGTGGATGAATGGCGCAAGGGGGATCGTGTGATCCTGAAGAAGAACCCGAACTTCTGGCAAGCCAAGAACGTGAGCCTGGATGGCGTGGAGTGGGTGTCCGTCACCGACGACAACACGCGCATGCGCATGGTGCAGAACAACGAGCTGGACACGGCGATCTTCGTACCGTTCTCCCGCGTTGAAGAGCTGAAGAAAGACAAGAACGTGGTCATCCACGCCGACCCGTCCACCCGCGAGGATCACCTGCTGATCAACCATGCCCACGGTCTACTGGCCAAGCAGGAAGTGCGTGAAGCGCTGGACATGGCCATCGACAAGCAGTCGCTGGTCAAGACCGCCACCTACGGTCAGGGCACCGTGGCGTATTCCTACATTCCAAAGGGCTCGCTGTACCACTACGCCAACAACCTGCAGCGTCCGTACGACCCGACCGCCGCCAAGAAGCTGCTGGAGCAGGCCGGTGCCAAGGACTTGAAGCTCAACTACGTGGTCAACGCCGGTAACGAAGCCGACGAGCAGATTGCGGTGATCATCAAGGACCAACTGGCCAAGGTCGGCGTGACCGCCAACCTGCAAAAGGTCGACCCGACCCAGAGCTGGCAGATGCTGGTGGACGGTGAGTACGATATTTCGGTGATGTACTGGACCAACGACATCCTCGACCCGGACCAGAAGACCACCTTCGTGCTGGGCCACGACACCAACCAGAACTACATGACCCGCTACAAGAACGACAAGGTCAAGGCACTGGTGGCGCAGGCGCGGATCGAGGCGGACCCGGCCAAGCGCGAGCAGATGTATGTCGAACTGCAGAAGCTGGCTAAACAGGACGTGAACTGGATCGACTTGTACTACAGCCCGTACATCAACATCTCTCGCAAGAACGTGAGCAACTTCCTGCAAAACCCACTGGGCCGCTTCACCCTCGAAGAAGTGGTGAAAAACTAAGATCCAGAGAGCACTGCATACAACTGTGGGAGCGGGCTTGCTCGCGAAAGCGGTACATCAGTCAGTAATTTTTTGACTGATACTCCGCTTTCGCGAGCAAGCCCGCTCCCACATTTAGTTCTCTTGCATACCTGTTATTGCGCGTCGAACGCCTGCCCATTGATGCCGGTACTGTCCGGCCCCATCAGGTACAGGTACACCGGCATGATCTCTTCCGGTGTCGGGTTGTCCGTCGGGTTTTCCCCTGGGTAGGCCTGGGCCCGCATGCTGGTGCGCGTGGCGCCCGGGTTGATGCTGTTGGCCCGTACCGGTGCGACCTTGTCCAGCTCATCCGCCAGGGTTTGCATCAGGCCTTCGGTGGCAAACTTCGACACCCCGTAAGCCCCCCAATACGCCCGACCCTTACGCCCGACGCTGCTGGAAGTGAACACCACCGAAGCATCCTGGGACAGCTTGAGCAGCGGCAGCAAGGTGCTGGTCAGCATGAACATCGCGTTGACGTTCACCTGCATCACCCGCATGAAATTCTCACCGGACAACTGCTCGATCGGCGTGCGCGGGCCGATGATCGAGGCGTTGTGCAGCAGGCCGTCGAGGTGGCCGAACTCCTTTTCGATCATCGCGGCCAGCTCATCGTATTGATGGGGCAGGGCGGTTTCCAGGTTGAACGGGATCACCACCGGCTGAGGCTGGCCTGCGGCTTCGATTTCGTCGTACACCTGGGCCAGGTTGGCTTCGGTCTTGCCCAGCAGCAGCACGGTGGCGCCGTGGGCGGCGTAGGTTTTCGCGGCGGCCGCGCCGATCCCGCGACCGGCACCGGTCACCAGGATCACCCGGCCTTTGAGCAATTCTGGGCGTGCGGAGTAATCAAACATAAATAGCCTCGACAAAATTCACAGTAAATCCATGTGATTGATCGCAGCCGGGCTTTTGTGGCGAGGGAGCTTGCTCCCGCTGGGCTGCGTAGCGGCCCCAAAAGCTTGGGAGCGCTTCGCACTCCAGCGGGAGCAAGCTCCCTCGCCACAAAGGCGCATCAGCCACAAGCACTTCCCATCAGCAACTGCACAGTGCGTTATCCAGCACCTTGCGCAGTTCCAGCGGGTGGTCCACCACCACGTCAGCACCCCAGTTGCGCGGGTTGTCGTCCGGGTGGATGTAGCCAAAGGTGACCGCAGCGGTGCGCGTGCCAGCGTCGCGGCCGGATTCGATATCGCGCAGGTCGTCGCCCACGAACAGCACGCTGGCCGGGTCCAGGTCGAGCATCTTGCACGCCAAAATCAGCGGCTCCGGGTCCGGCTTGCTGTTTTTCACATGGTCCGGGCAGATCAGCAGCGCCGAGCGCTCGGCCAGGCCCAGTTGCTGCATGATCGGTTCGGCAAAACGCAGCGGCTTGTTGGTGACCACGCCCCACACCAGCTTGGACTTCTCGATGTCTTCCAGCAGCTCGGCCATGCCGTCGAACAGCTTGCTGTGGATCGCGCAGCCCTTGAGGTAGCGCTCCAGGAACTCCTGGCGCAGGTCTTCAAAGCCTGGGGATTCGGGGTCCATCGAGAAGGTCACGGCAACCATCGCCCGTGCACCACCGGAAATTTCATCGCGGATATGCTGCGGGTTGATCGGCTCAAGGCCACGGTCGGTGCGCATGGCCTGGCAGATGGCGATAAAGTCCGGCGCGGTGTCCAGCAGGGTGCCATCCATGTCGAAGAGTACGGCTCGCAACTTCACAGGCTCACTCCTCGCGCAGGGTCTGGATCATGTAGTTGACGTCCACATCGTTGGCCAGCTTGTAGTGCTTGGTCAGCGGGTTGTAGGTCAGGCCGATGATGTCCTTGACGGTCAGGCCGGCCTGGCGGCTCCAGGCACCCAGCTCGGAAGGGCGGATGAATTTCTTGAAGTCATGGGTGCCGCGCGGCAGCAGCTTCATGATGTATTCGGCGCCGATGATCGCGAACAGGTAGGCCTTGGGGTTGCGGTTGATGGTGGAGAAGAACACCTGACCACCTGGCTTGACCATGCGGAAGCAGGCGCGGATCACCGAGGACGGGTCCGGTACGTGTTCGAGCATCTCCAGGCAGGTGACCACGTCGAACTGCTCGGGCATTTCTTCGGCCAGGGCTTCGGCGGTGATCTGGCGGTATTCGACGCTCACGCCGGATTCCAGCTGGTGCAGCTGGGCCACGGCCAGCGGCGCTTCGCCCATGTCGATGCCCATGACGGTGGCGCCGCGCTGGGCCATGGCTTCGCTGAGGATGCCGCCGCCGCAACCGACGTCCAGTACCTTCTTGCCGGCCAGGTTGACGCGTTCGTCAATCCAGTTGACCCGCAGCGGGTTGATGTCGTGCAGCGGCTTGAACTCGCTCTCGCGGTCCCACCAGCGGTGGGCCAGGGCTTCGAATTTGGCGATTTCGGCGTGGTCGACGTTGCTCATGGTGAATCCTCTAAACCTGATAAATCGTTTGGTCAGTCCTGAACCCGTGGGTTCAAAACCTTCGTTATTCGGTGTGCCCGCTGATGCGTTGGCCCCAGGCGATGGCCGTGGCGGTCAACTGTTGTTCATCCATGCGGGTCAATTGCCGGTCGTCGAGCAACTGCTTGCCGGCGACCCAAAGGTGTTTCACGCAATCGCGTCCGGTGGCATATATAAGCTGTGAGACCGGATCGTAGATCGGTTGTTGCGCCAGCCCCGACAGGTCGAAGGCGACGATGTCGGCGGCCTTGCCCACTTCCAGCGAACCGATCTCGCTTTCCAGGCCCATGGCCCGGGCGCCGTTGAGGGTAGCCATGCGCAGGGCACGATGGGCATCCAGGGCGGTGGCCGAACCGGCGACGGCCTTGGCCAGCATCGCGGCTGTACGGGTTTCGCCCAGCAAGTCCAGATCATTGTTGCTGGCTGCGCCGTCGGTGCCGATGGCCACATTGACGCCAGCCTGCCACAGACGCTCCACCGGGCAAAAGCCGCTGGCCAGTTTCAGGTTCGATTCCGGGCAATGGATGATGCTGGTGTTGCTTTCTACCAGCAAAGCCAGGTCGTCCTCGCTGATTTGGGTCATGTGAACGGCCTGGAAGCGTGGGCCGAGCAGGCCGAGCCGACCCAGGCGCGCCAGTGGGCGCTCGCCGGTCTGTTCGACAGCTTGCTGCACTTCGAAGGCGGTTTCGTGAACGTGCATATGGATCGACGCGTCCAGCTCTTCGGCCATGACCCGGATTTTTTCCAGGTTCTCATCGCACACGGTGTACGGGGCATGGGGGCCGAACACGATTTTGATGCGCGGGTGATGCTTGAGGTCGCCGAACAGCTCGACACCCTGGCGAATGGCCTCATCGGCGGTGCTGGCGCCCGGGATCGGGAAATCGAGGATCGGGAATGCAATCTGTGCACGGATGCCGCTGTTGTGCACGCAGTCGCTGGCAACCTTGGGGAAGAAGTACATGTCGGAGAAGCAGGTGATGCCGCCCTTGAGCTGTTCGGCGATGGCCAGGTCGGTGCCGTCGCGCACGAAGGCTTCGTCGACCCATTTGGCCTCGGCGGGCCAGATGTGCTTTTCGAGCCATGTCATCAGTGGCAGGTCATCGGCCAGGCCGCGAAACAGGCTCATCGCCGCGTGGCCGTGGGCGTTGACCAGGCCCGGGCTGAGCAGCATGCCCGGCAGTTCGCGCACCTCCGTGGCTTTAAGCTTCAACGCTGCGGCCCGTGGCCCGATAAAGGCAATGCGCCCGTCCCGGATGCCGAGGGCATGCTCCTTGAGCACCACGCCGGCAGGTTCGACGGGCACCAGCCAGGTCGGCAGCAATACCAAGTCAAGCGGGGCAGCAGTGGCGGTCATCGCAGGCTTCTTCCCAGGCAGCTATAAAAGAAGGGCGAAGTATACCCGAGCGTCTCCGCTGGCGGATCGCTATAATCGGCGGCTTTGTTCATGAGTGCGGGGTAAGGGATGCGCGATCGACTGTTGGCTGCGGAGAGGGTGAAGGCCATCGATTGGCGTGATGGCGCACTGCACCTGCTCGATCAGCGTGCCTTGCCGGCCGTTGAGCGCTGGGTGATCTGCATCTCGGCCGACGAGGTGGCGGCGGCCATTCGCACGATGGTGGTGCGTGGTGCACCGGCTATCGGCATCAGCGCCGCCTATGGCCTGGTGCTCGCTGCCCGCGAGCGGATCGCCGAGGGCGGCGACTGGCAGGCTGCCTGGGAAGAAGACTACGCACTTTTAGCCGATACCCGGCCGACCGCATCGAACCTGTTCTGGGCGTTGAAGCGCATGCGCGACCGCCTGGACCGGGTCAAAAAGCACGCCGACCCGTTGGCGGTGTTGGAAGCCGAGGCCATTGCGATCCATGAAAGTGATCGGGAAGCCAACCTGACCATGGCTCAATTGGGCGTCGAGTTGATCCGCAAGCACCAAGGCAATGCCCAGGCGATCCTCACCCACGGCAACGCCGGTGCCCTGGCGACCGGTGGTGTGGGGACGGCGCTCGGGGTGATTCGCGCGGCTTACCTGGAAGGCATGGTCGAACAGGTGTACGCCAACGAGACCCGTCCGTGGCTGCAAGGCTCGCGGCTGACGGCCTGGGAGCTGGCGGGCGAGGGCATCCCGGTGACGGTGAACGCTGACTCGGCCGGCGCGCATATCCTCAAGACCAAGGGCGTGACCTGGGTGATCGTCGGCGCCGATTGCATCGCGGCCAATGGTGATGTGATCAGCAAGATCGGCACCTACCAGCTGGCGGTGTGCGCCATGCACCACGGCGTGCGCTTCATGGTGGTGGCGCCGAGCTCCACGCTGGACCTGATGATGGCCACTGGCGATGACGTTGCGCTGGAAGAGCGGGATTCGGGGGAGTTGCTGGACATTGTCGGGCAGCGACTGGGGGGTGAGGCGTTCAATCCGGTGTTTGATGTGACGCCGGCTGACTTGATTGACGTGATCGTGACGGAAAAGGGCATTGTTGAGCGGCCGGATACGGCCAAACTGGCGAAGTTGATGTGCCGTAAGCGGTTGCATTGAGGGCATTGGTGCCTGTTGGATTGCATTCGCGAGCAAGCCCGCTCCCACATTTGATTTGTGAACACTTTCAAAATGTGGGAGCGGGCTTGCTCGCGAATGGCCCTTTCACTCAACAAAACCCCTGGATCCAACCCTAAAAAACACCACCCATCCAGCTCTGAGCCCCTCTCGTCCCCCTCAAGCCTGTCATCCGTCAACTAACTATGCTCCATGCGCATCAGGGGGATAGGTGCGTGGCGGCGATTGTGATAACATCCGGCGGTTTCCAGGGTTGCCCCGAGGGGCTGCCTATAACGTGCAGATCCGTGTCATAACTCGTTGATTTGTCGTAAGTCGTTGTCAGGCACTTGCCGGCAGCGGCGAGCTTCGTTCGTCCCATATGGATGTGACGAGGTTTCACCCGAAAAAGGAATCAGGCTTCTCATGGGCGAACTGGCCAAAGAAATCCTCCCGGTCAATATCGAAGACGAGCTGAAACAGTCCTACCTCGACTACGCGATGAGCGTAATTGTCGGTCGGGCACTGCCTGATGCGCGCGATGGCTTGAAGCCCGTGCACCGGCGTGTGCTGTTCGCGATGAGCGAGCTGGGTAACGACTGGAACAAGCCGTACAAGAAATCTGCCCGTGTTGTCGGTGACGTGATCGGTAAGTATCACCCTCACGGCGACACTGCGGTGTACGACACCATCGTTCGGATGGCCCAGCCGTTTTCCCTGCGCTACCTGCTGGTAGACGGCCAGGGCAACTTCGGTTCGGTCGACGGCGACAACGCCGCGGCCATGCGATACACCGAAGTGCGCATGACCAAGCTGGCGCACGAGCTGCTGGCCGACCTGCACAAAGAAACCGTGGACTGGGTGCCGAACTACGACGGCACCGAAATGATCCCGGCCGTCATGCCAACCAAGATTCCCAACCTGCTGGTCAACGGCTCCAGCGGTATTGCCGTGGGCATGGCCACCAACATCCCGCCACACAACCTCGGTGAAGTCATCGACGGTTGCCTGGCCCTCATCGACAACCCTGAGCTGACCGTCGATGAGCTGATGCAATACATCCCCGGTCCGGACTTCCCGACCGCCGCGATCATCAACGGTCGTGCCGGCATCATCGAAGCCTACCGCACCGGTCGCGGCCGCATTTACATGCGCGCCCGCTCGATCATCGAAGACATCGACAAGGTCGGTGGCCGCCAGCAGATCGTCATCACCGAACTCCCTTACCAGTTGAACAAGGCGCGCCTGATCGAGAAGATCGCCGAGCTGGTTAAAGAGAAGAAGCTCGAAGGCATCACCGAACTGCGCGACGAGTCTGACAAAGACGGTATGCGCGTGGTGATCGAGCTGCGTCGTGGCGAAGTGCCTGAGGTGATCCTCAACAACCTCTACGCCCAGACCCAGCTGCAAAGCGTGTTTGGTATCAACGTGGTTGCCCTGATCGACGGCCGCCCGCGCATCCTGAACCTCAAGGATCTGCTGGAAGCCTTCGTGCGTCACCGTCGCGAAGTGGTCACCCGCCGTACCGTGTTCGAGCTGCGCAAGGCTCGCGAGCGCGGCCATATCCTGGAAGGCCAGGCGGTTGCGCTGTCGAACATCGACCCGGTGATCGCGCTGATCAAGGCCTCGCCAACCCCGTCGGAAGCCAAGGAAGCGCTGATCAGCACCCCTTGGGAATCCAGTGCCGTGGTGGCCATGGTTGAACGTGCCGGCGCCGACTCGTGCCGTCCGGAGACCCTGGACCCGCAATACGGCCTGCGTGAAGGCAAATACTTCCTGTCGCCAGAGCAGGCCCAGGCCATCCTGGAACTGCGCCTGCACCGCCTGACCGGCCTGGAGCACGAGAAGCTGCTGGCTGAGTACCAGGAGATCCTCAACCAGATCGGCGAGTTGATCCGCATCCTCAGCAGCGCCGTGCGCCTGATGGAAGTGATCCGCGAAGAACTGGAAGTGATCCGCGCCGAATACGGCGACGTGCGCCGTACCGAAATCCTCGATGCGCGCCTCGACCTGACCCTGGGCGACATGATCCCGGAAGAAGAGCGTGTGGTGACCATCTCCCACGGTGGTTATGCCAAGACCCAGCCGCTGGCGGCGTACCAGGCCCAGCGTCGTGGTGGTAAAGGCAAGTCGGCTACCGGCGTCAAGGATGAGGACTACATCGCTCACCTGCTGGTTGCCAACAGCCACACCACGCTGCTGCTGTTCTCCAGCAAGGGCAAGGTGTACTGGCTCAAAACCTACGAAATCCCGGAAGCCTCCCGTGCCGCCCGTGGTCGCCCGTTGGTCAACCTGCTGCCGCTGGACAGTGATGAGTACATCACCACCATGCTGCCGGTCGAGGAATACACCGAAGGTCACTTCATCTTCATGGCCACCGCCAAAGGCACCGTGAAGAAGACCCCGCTGGAATCCTTCAGCCGTCAACGCAGCGTGGGCCTGATCGCCCTGGAGCTGGACGAAGGCGACGTGTTGATTTCGGCTGCCATCACCGATGGCGAGCGTGAAGTCATGCTGTTCTCCGACGGTGGCAAGGTGACACGCTTCAAGGAATCCGACGTTCGCGCCATGGGCCGTACCGCCCGCGGTGTGCGCGGCATGCGCCTGCCAGAAGGGCAGAAGCTGATTTCGATGCTGATCCCGGAAGAAGGCAGCCAGATCCTCACCGCTTCGGCGCGTGGTTATGGCAAGCGTACCGCCATCAGTGAGTTCCCGGAGTACAAGCGTGGCGGCCAGGGCGTGATCGCCATGGTCAGCAACGACCGCAACGGCCGTCTGGTCGGCGCAGTGCAGGTGCTCGATGGCGAGGAGATCATGCTGATTTCCGACCAGGGCACCCTGGTGCGTACCCGTGTGGCTGAAGTGTCGAGCCTGGGCCGTAACACCCAGGGCGTGACGCTGATCAAGCTGGCCAGCGACGAGACGTTGGTAGGCCTGGAGCGTGTCCAAGAGCCATCGGAAGTCGAAGGCGAGGAGCTGGAAGGGGAAGAAGGTGCGGTATTCGATGGCGAGGTGATCGCAGCAGGCGATGACAACGTGGACGAGCCAACCCTCGATGCTGCCGCAGACGAAGAAGAACCGCAGGAATAAGCGGACACACAGGGGGCGGATGAAGATTCGCCCCCTTGTTGTTTGTCCCCTTTGAAACATGTGGGAGCTGGCTTGCTTGCGATGGCATCACCGCGGTATCACTGAAATACCGAGGTGCCTGCATCGCAGGCAAGCCAGCTCCCACAACGGTCCGCTCCAATAAGAGCGTGTTGCCGAACATGATTGCAGCCCCACCAGATCAGAGTGAGATTGGATGTGAGCAAGAGAGCCTATAACTTCTGTGCCGGTCCCGCGGCGCTTCCTGAAGCAGTCCTGCAGCGTGCGCAGGGTGAACTCCTCGACTGGCATGGAAAAGGCCTCTCCGTGATGGAAATGAGCCATCGCAGCGATGAGTTTGTATCAATCGCCACCAAGGCCGAGCAGGATCTGCGCGACTTGCTGGACATTCCATCGAACTACAAAGTGCTGTTCCTGCAAGGCGGCGCCAGCCAGCAGTTCGCCCAGATCCCGCTGAACCTGCTGCCGGAAGACGGCACTGCTGACTACATCGACACCGGTATCTGGGGCCAGAAGGCCATTGAAGAGGCCTCCCGCTACGGCAACGTCAACGTGGCAGGCACCGCCAAGCCTTACGACTACTTCGCGATCCCGGGCCAGAACGAGTGGAAGCTGTCGAAAAACGCTTCCTATGTTCACTATGTGGCGAACGAAACCATCGGCGGCCTGGAGTTCGACTGGGTGCCGGAAGTCGGCGACGTGCCGCTGGTGTGCGACATGTCTTCGGACATCCTTTCGCGCCCGATCGACGTGTCGAAGTACGGCATGATCTACGCCGGAGCCCAGAAGAACATCGGCCCGAGCGGTATCCTGGTCAACATCATCCGTGAAGACCTGCTGGGTCGCGCGCGCTCGCTGTGCCCGACCATGCTCAACTACAAGGTCGCCGCCGATAACGGCTCGATGTACAACACTCCGCCGGCCTTCGCCTGGTACCTGTCCGGCCTGGTGTTCGAGTGGCTGAAAGAGCAGGGCGGTGTCGCTGCCATGGGCAAGTTGAACGAAGAGAAGAAGCGCGTCCTGTACGACTTCATCGACGCCAGCGGCCTGTACAGCAACCCGATCAACCTGACTGATCGCTCGTGGATGAACGTGCCGTTCCGCCTGGCTGACGACCGCCTGGACAAGCCATTCCTGGCCGGTGCCGACGCGCGCGGCCTGCTGAACCTGAAGGGTCACCGTTCGGTCGGTGGCATGCGCGCCTCTATCTACAACGCCGTCGACATCCACGCCATCAATGCGCTGGTTGCCTATATGGCAGAGTTCGAAAAGGAACACGGCTAATGTCTGAGCAAGAACTCAAGGCCCTGCGAGTACGCATTGACAGCCTGGACGAGAAAGTCCTGGAACTGATCAGTGAGCGCGCGCGGTGTGCCCAGGAAGTGGCGCGGGTGAAGATGGCGTCCCTGGCCGAAGGCGAGGTGCCGGTGTTCTACCGTCCCGAGCGTGAAGCGCAGGTGCTCAAGCGTGTGATGGAGCGCAACAAAGGCCCGCTGGGTAACGAAGAGATGGCGCGGTTGTTCCGCGAAATCATGTCCTCGTGCCTGGCCCTGGAGCAGCCGCTGAAAGTGGCTTACCTGGGCCCGGAAGGCACCTTCACTCAAGCGGCGGCCATGAAGCACTTCGGTCACGCGGTGATCAGCAAGCCAATGGCGGCGATTGATGAAGTGTTCCGCGAAGTGGCGGCCGGTGCGGTGAACTTTGGCGTGGTGCCGGTGGAGAACTCCACCGAAGGCGCGGTGAACCACACCCTCGACAGCTTCCTTGAGCACGACATGGTGATCTGCGGTGAGGTTGAGCTGCGTATCCACCACCACCTGCTGGTGGGCGAGAACACCAAGACCGACAGCATCAGCCGCATCTACTCCCACGCCCAGTCCCTGGCCCAGTGCCGCAAGTGGCTGGACGCGCATTACCCGAATGTCGAGCGCGTGGCGGTGTCCAGCAACGCCGAGGCAGCCAAGCGGGTCAAGGGTGAGTGGAATTCGGCGGCGATCGCCGGTGATATGGCGGCGGGCCTGTATGGCCTGACGCGCCTGGCTGAAAAGATCGAGGATCGCCCGGACAACTCCACGCGCTTCCTGATGATCGGCAGTCAGGAAGTGCCGCCGACCGGCGATGACAAGACTTCGATCATTGTTTCCATGAGCAACAAGCCCGGCGCGCTGCATGAGCTGCTGGTGCCGTTCCACGATAACGGGATTGACCTGACGCGCATCGAGACTCGTCCTTCGCGCAGCGGTAAATGGACTTACGTGTTCTTTATCGACTTCATCGGCCATCACCGCGACCCGCTGGTCAAGGGTGTGCTGGAGAAAATCAGTCAGGAAGCCGTGGCACTCAAGGTGCTGGGCTCTTACCCGAAAGCGGTTTTGTGAGGCTTTAACATGAGTGGCAACTTCCTCGCCCTGGCTCAGCCGGGCGTGCAACAACTGTCGCCTTACGTCCCGGGCAAGCCTGTGGACGAGTTGGCGCGTGAGTTGAACCTGGATCCGGCGAATATCGTCAAGCTGGCCAGTAACGAAAACCCGCTGGGTCCGAGCCCCAAGGTGCTGGCGGCGATCCGTGAAGAGCTGGCCGAGTTGACTCGTTATCCGGATGGCAATGGCTTTGCGCTCAAGACCCTGCTGGCTGAAAACTGCCGGGTCGAGCTGAACCAGGTCACCCTGGGTAACGGTTCAAACGACATTCTTGAGCTGGTCGGCCGTGCTTACCTGGCCCCGGGCTTGAATGCGGTGTTCAGCGAGCACGCGTTCGCGGTTTATCCGATCGTGACCCAGGCCGTGGGTGCCGACGCAAAGGTAGTTCCAGCCAAAGATTGGGGGCATGACCTGCCGGCCATGCTGGCGGCGATAGACGCGAAAACCCGCGTGGTGTTCATCGCCAACCCGAACAACCCGACCGGCACCTGGTTCGACGTCCAGGCATTGGACGACTTCCTGCAGGACGTGCCTGAGCACGTGCTGGTGGTGCTGGACGAGGCCTACATCGAGTACGCCGAAGGCAGCGACCTGCCGGACGGCCTGGACTTCCTGGCGGCCTACCCGAACCTGCTGGTGTCGCGCACGTTCTCCAAGGCTTACGGCCTGGCGTCGCTGCGGGTGGGCTACGGCCTGTCCACGGCCGTGGTTGCCGATGTGCTGAATCGTGTGCGTCAACCGTTCAACGTCAACAGCCTCGCCCTGGCGGCGGCCTGTGCGGCGGTGAAGGATGCCGAGTACCTGGAAGAGGGGCGTCGCCTCAACGAAACCGGCATGCTGCAGTTGCAGGACGGCTTCCGTGAGTTGGGCCTGGGCTGGATTCCGTCCAAAGGCAACTTCATCTGCGTCGACCTCGGCCAAGTGGCGGCTCCGGTATTCCAGGGCTTGCTGCGTGAAGGCGTGATCGTGCGTCCGACCGCCAACTACGGCATGCCGAACCACCTGCGTATCACCATCGGTCTGCCGGCAGAAAACGCCCGCTTCCTGGAGGCGCTGGCCAAGGTTCTGGCTCGTGGTTGATGTCACTGCATTGCAACCTGCTGTGCCTATGATCGGTCGCCTGGTGGTGGTCGGCCTGGGGTTGATCGGCGGCTCCTTCGCCAAGGGCCTGCGTGAAAGCGGGCTGTGCCGCGAAGTGGTCGGTGTGGACCTGGACCCGCAATCGCGCAAATTGGCGGTTGAGTTGGGCGTGGTGGATCGCTGTGAGGCAGACCTGGCGCTCGCGTGCCAGGGCGCTGATGTGATCCAGCTCGCTGTGCCGATCCTGGCCATGGAGAAGTTGCTGGCGTTGTTGGCAGGCATGGACCTCGGCCAGGCGATCCTCACGGATGTCGGGAGTGCCAAGGGCAATGTGGTGCGCGCCGCGCAGCTGGCCTTTGGCGGTATGCCGACGCGTTTCGTGCCGGGGCATCCGATTGCCGGTTCCGAGCAAAGTGGGGTGGAGGCGTCCAATGCGCAGCTGTTCCGCCGTCACAAAGTGATCCTGACACCGCTGGAACAGACCGATCCGGCTGCGCTGGCGGTGGTGGATCGCCTGTGGCGTGAGTTGGGCGCGGATGTCGAGCACATGCAGGTCGAGCGTCACGACGAAGTGCTGGCGGCGACCAGTCATCTGCCGCACCTGCTGGCGTTTGGCTTGGTGGACTCGTTGGCCAAGCGCAACGAAAACCTGGAGATTTTCCGTTACGCCGCCGGTGGCTTTCGCGATTTCACGCGGATTGCCGGCAGCGATCCGGTGATGTGGCACGACATCTTCCTTGCCAATCGTGAGGCGGTGTTGCGCACCCTGGACACCTTCCGCAGTGACCTCGACGCCTTGCGCGACGCGGTGGATGCCGGGGATGGTCATCAGTTGTTGGGCGTGTTCACCCGTGCGCGGGTGGCGCGTGAGCATTTCAGCAAGATCCTGGCACGCCGGGCCTACATGGAAACTGCAGTGAACGCCGATGAGTTGACCTTTCTCGCTGAGCCGGGTGGCCGCTTGAGCGGGCGCATCCGGGTGCCGGGCGACAAGTCGATCTCCCATCGGTCGATCATGCTGGGGTCGTTGGCTGAGGGTGTGACCGAGGTCGAAGGTTTCCTGGAGGGCGAAGATGCCCTGGCGACCCTGCAGGCGTTTCGCGACATGGGCGTGGTGATTGAGGGGCCGCACCATGGGCGCGTGACTATTCATGGGGTGGGCCTGCATGGGTTGAAGGCGGCACCGGGGCCGATCTATCTCGGTAACTCCGGTACGTCCATGCGTTTGCTGTCCGGTTTGTTGGCGGCGCAGAGCTTCGACAGCGTGTTGACCGGCGACGCGTCGTTGTCCAAGCGTCCGATGAGTCGCGTGGCCAAGCCACTGCGGGAAATGGGTGCAGTGATCGAAACCGGGCCGGAAGGGCGCCCGCCGCTGACCATTCGAGGTGGGCAGGCGCTGAAGGGGCTGAATTACGTGTTGCCGATGGCCAGTGCGCAGGTCAAATCCTGCGTGTTGCTGGCAGGGCTGTACGCTGAGGGCAAGACCTCGGTGACAGAGCCAGCGCCGACCCGTGATCACACCGAGCGTATGTTGCGTGGCTTTGGTTATCTGGTGGCGGTGGATGGTGCTACTGCGTCCGTAGAGTCCGGCCACGCGCTGACCGCTACCCATATCGAAGTGCCGGGGGATATTTCCTCCTCGGCGTTTTTCTTGGTGGCGGCTTCGATTGCCGAGGGCTCCGAGCTGTTGCTGGAGCATGTCGGCATCAACCCGACGCGTACCGGGGTGATCGACATCCTGCGCCTGATGGGCGCGGATATCACTCTGGAGAACCCGCGTGAAGTGGGTGGCGAGCCTGTAGCTGACCTGCGCGTGCGCGCCGCTGCGTTGAAGGGGATCGAGATTCCCGAAGCGCTGGTGCCGCTGGCGATCGATGAATTCCCGGTGCTGTTTGTGGCGGCGGCCTGTGCCGAAGGGCGCACCGTGCTGCGCGGTGCCGAGGAGTTGCGCGTCAAGGAGTCCGATCGCATCCAGGTGATGGCCGACGGTCTGTTGGCGCTGGGGGTCAAGTGTGAACCGACCCCTGATGGGATTATCATTGACGGTGGCCTGATGGGCGGTGGTGAAGTCCATGCCCATGGCGATCATCGGATTGCCATGGCATTCAGTGTGGCTTCCCTGCGGGCAGCGGCGCCGATTCGTATCCGTGACTGCGCCAATGTTGCTACGTCTTTTCCGAACTTTCTTACACTGTGTGCCCAAGTCGGCATCCGTGTTGCCCAAGAGGCTCAATTGTGAATATCAAAGCACCGGTGATTACCATCGACGGGCCAAGCGGCTCGGGCAAAGGCACGATCGCCGGCATCCTGGCCAAGCGCCTGGGCTGGTGCCTGCTGGATTCCGGCGCGCTGTATCGCCTGCTGGCGTTTGCTGCGCGCAACCATGGCGTCGACCTGACCAACGAAGAATCCCTGAAGCTGCTGGCGGCGCACCTTGATGTGCAGTTCGTCGGCGCGACGGAAGGTCATCCGCAGCGCATCATCCTGGAAGGGGATGACGTGACCGATGATCTGCGCAACGAGCAAGTCGGCTCCTGGGCCTCCCAGGTTGCCGCACTGCCGGCCGTACGCGATGCGCTGCTGCAGCGTCAGCGGGCGTTCCAGGAGCCGCCAGGGCTGGTGGCCGACGGGCGTGATATGGGAACCGTGGTGTTCCCGGAGGCCCCGCTGAAGATTTTCCTGACTGCCAGCGCCGAGGAGCGGGCTCGCCGCCGCTACTTGCAGTTGAAGGGCAAAGTCGATGGTGTTAGTCTGTCGAGTCTGCTAGATGAGATCCGTGCACGCGATGAGCGTGATACCCAACGCGCAGTAGCCCCGCTCAAGCCGGCGGCTGATGCCATACAGCTGGATTCCACGGAGCTGTCCATCGAGCAGGTGCTGGAACGCATCTTGAGCGAAATCGCCATTCGCGATATCGCCGGGTGATCAAGAAGGCCGCAGGGGACCAGTCATAGTCCTGCGGTGGCTTCTTTTAACTGAAACTGACCCACACCGTCTGGGGTGTGGAGATGGGCGTATTCTTCGCCCTTATCAACAGGAATTAAAATGAGCGAAAGCTTTGCGGAACTCTTTGAAGAAAGCCTAAAAACCCTGAACCTTCAGGCAGGCTCCATCATCACCGGTGTTATCGTTGATATCGATTACCAAGCTCGCTGGGTAACCGTTCACGCTGGTCTGAAGTCTGAAGCTCTGATCCCGCTGGAACAGTTCTACAACGATGCTGGTGATCTGACAATCAATGTCGGTGACGAAGTTCACGTTGCTCTGGACTCGGTTGAAGACGGTTTCGGTGAAACCAAGCTGTCCCGTGAAAAAGCCAAGCGCGCTGAATGCTGGATTGTTCTCGAAGCAGCCTTCGCAGCTGAAGAAGTGGTCAAGGGCGTTATCAACGGTAAGGTTAAAGGCGGCTTCACTGTCGACGTTAACGGCATCCGTGCGTTCCTGCCAGGTTCTTTGGTCGACGTTCGTCCTGTGCGCGACACCACGCACCTGGAAGGCAAAGAACTCGAATTCAAGGTCATCAAACTCGACCAGAAACGCAACAACGTTGTCGTTTCCCGTCGCAGCGTCCTGGAAGCAGAGAACTCCGCCGAGCGTGAAGCTCTGCTGGAATCCCTGCAGGAAGGTCAGCAAGTCAAAGGTATCGTCAAAAACCTCACCGACTACGGCGCATTCGTCGACCTGGGTGGCGTGGATGGCTTGCTGCACATTACCGACATGGCTTGGAAGCGCATCAAGCATCCTTCCGAAATCGTCAATGTTGGCGACGAGATCGATGTCAAGGTTCTGAAATACGATCGCGAGCGCAACCGTGTTTCCCTGGGCCTGAAGCAACTGGGTGAAGATCCATGGGTTGCTATCAAAGCCCGTTACCCAGAAAGCACTCGCGTAACCGCGCGTGTTACCAACCTGACCGACTACGGCTGCTTCGCTGAGCTGGAAGAAGGCGTTGAAGGCCTGGTACACGTTTCCGAAATGGACTGGACCAACAAGAACATCCACCCTTCGAAAGTCGTACAAGTCGGCGACGAAGTGGAAGTTATGGTTCTGGACATCGACGAAGAGCGTCGTCGTATCTCCCTGGGCATCAAGCAGTGCAAATCTAACCCATGGGAAGATTTCTCTGGCCAGTTCAACAAGGGCGATAAAATCTCCGGCACCATCAAGTCGATCACCGATTTCGGTATCTTCATTGGTCTGGACGGCGGCATCGACGGCCTGGTTCACCTGTCCGACATCTCCTGGAACGAAGTGGGCGAAGAAGCTGTTCGTCGTTTCAAGAAGGGCGACGAGCTGGACACCGTTATCCTGTCGGTTGACCCAGAGCGCGAGCGCATCTCCCTGGGTATCAAGCAACTGGAAAGCGATCCGTTCTCCGAGTACGTTCAAGAGAACGACAAAGGCGCAATCGTTAAAGGCACTGTGAAAGAAGTTGACGCCAAAGGCGCCATCATCGTTCTGGCCGACGATATCGAAGCGACTCTGAAAGCCTCCGAAATCAGCCGTGACCGCGTTGAAGACGCGCGCAACGTTCTGAAAGAAGGCCAGGAAGTAGAAGCCAAGATCATCAGCGTTGATCGTAAGAGCCGCGTAATCCAACTCTCCATCAAGTCGAAAGACGAAGTTGAAGAGAAAGAAGCTATCCAGAGCCTGAAATCGGCTCCGGAAGCTGCACAAGGCGAGACCACCATGGCCTCCCTGCTGCGCGAAGCAATGGCTAAGCAGAACTAAGTTCTGTAAAGCTGTAAAAAAGGGCGACTTCGGTCGCCCTTTTTTATGCCTGAAATTTGTTGAATCATCGCCCGAGAACCTTGGGCTATCGAGCGGGGTCAGATCTAACTATAGTCTTTGAAGAAACCGCTCTTGTGTCGCTGATTCAATAAGGATTTGAATGAATAGGCTTATAGTTGTATTCGCCGTGGTAATGCTGGCAGGGTGTTCGGCCACCAGTGCCAAGACTCACGCCAGGCACGGCGTCAGCGGTATCGAGATCGACTGTTCGGGGCTGGGTTCCGGCTGGGACAAGTGCGAAAAGCGTGCGGCCCGTGAGTGCAAGCAGCAGGGCTACAAGGTCATTACCAGGTCCAGTGATGCCAAGGATGAAGAGGGTGACTACCTGTTTGGCTGGAATCCTGCGGGTGCGGTGACTCGGACGATGCTGGTGATGTGTAATTGAGCATGGAAGGCGCGTTTTATTGGTATGAATTGATCATGCAGATAAGTTGGCGTATGGGCTGTTCAAATTCATCAAGTCATGCTAAAACCTTCGAAGCGCTTTTCCTAGCTGCTTGAAAAAGAAGGGAAAAATATGACGAAGTCGGAGTTGATCGAACGAATTGTCACCCATCAAGGGCTGCTCTCATCCAAAGATGTGGAGCTGGCTATCAAGACCATGCTTGAGCAAATGTCCCAGTGCCTGGCGACTGGTGATCGGATCGAGATCCGCGGGTTTGGAAGTTTTTCGTTGCACTACCGCGCACCGCGAGTAGGCCGTAATCCAAAAACCGGCCAGTCGGTTAGCCTTGACGGAAAATTTGTGCCTCATTTCAAACCGGGCAAGGAACTGCGGGATCGCGTAAATGAAGATGAAGAAGAGGGGGTCTGACTGACCTTCTGGAGAACGTTATGTCTAGAGCCATGCGCTTTGCATCGGTTGTATCTGTTTTGTTCTGCGTACTCGTTGTGGTGTTCTTTGTGCTGGAGAACCAGCAGCGTACGACCTTGTCATTTTTCAGTTGGTCCACCGCCGAATTGCCTGTATCGGTTTTTACGATTTTGGCGTTGTTCGTGGGGATGATCATTGGTCCTGTGTTGGGTGTGGTGGTGGGCTTTAAGAGGCGACGCGAGAAAGCCTGATCCTTCTGCGCAGGGCGAATATTTTGATTGAGCGCCGCGCAGCATGGTCGTTTTACGTTTGATGTCTTTTCTGTCTTCGTTGTAAAGGCAGGCTGAATTACTGCTCGTGGTGTGTACCCAGCTTAGGATTCCACCTTTATTGGCCTTGTGAGTCCTGCGTGCATTTATTCGTGCTAAAAATTCGATATGTCGGGGCAAGGTCGGTCGCCGATATTTCTCTGCATGGTCTCGCCTTGATCCCACCCTCTTAATTATCGCTAAGGCCTGTTTTTACGCATCGTGTATCTGTGTTGGCTTTTGACTTTAAGGATGCAGGCCTTAAAATAGTCACCACTTTCCATGCCCTTCATTTTTAATTGCACCACACAACGCTTATTTTTCGGGCTGTTTGCTAGCGAGCTTCGACGTTTTCCTTGAACCTCTTTACCGTTGAGCATTCCGGGGCGGCATATTGGCTTTGTTAGTCAGCAGGCATTGAGGTGAGTGGCCGACTAGAAGCTTGTCGTGCTGTGCGCGTTGCTTTAGGACTTACTATGTTCAGCGGAAAAACGCTTCTTATCACCGGTGGTACCGGTTCATTCGGCAACGCCGTTCTCAAGCGCTTCCTCGACAGTAACATTGCAGAAATCCGCATCTTCAGCCGCGACGAGAAGAAGCAGGATGACATGCGAAAGCGCTACGCCAACCCCAAGCTGAAATTCTATATTGGCGACGTACGCGACTATCAAAGTGTTCTCAACGCCACTCGTGGTGTGGACTACATCTTTCACGCGGCCGCGCTGAAACAGGTGCCTTCCTGCGAGTTCCATCCCATGGAAGCGGTCAAGACCAACGTAATTGGCACCGAAAATGTCCTGGAAGCTGCTATCCAGAACATGGTCAAACGTGTGGTTTGTCTTAGCACCGACAAAGCTGTTTATCCTATCAATGCCATGGGTATCTCCAAGGCTATGATGGAAAAAGTAATGGTCGCTAAATCCCGCAATGTAGATGATGCAAAGACGGTTATCTGTGGGACCCGTTACGGCAACGTCATGGCGTCACGAGGTTCTGTAATTCCTCTGTTCATTGAGCAGATTCGTGCGGGTAACGCTTTGACGTTGACCGACCCGAGTATGACCCGCTTCATGATGACGTTGGCTGACGCTGTAGACTTGGTGTTGTACGCCTTCGAGCACGGTCGCAATGGTGATCTTTTTGTTCAGAAGGCGCCTGCTGCGACCGTCGAAACACTGGCCAAAGCCTTGACTGCAATGGTTGGTAAGCCTGAACACCCGATTCAGGTGATTGGTACGCGCCATGGCGAAAAGCTATTTGAAGCTTTGTTGAGTCGTGAAGAAATGGCCTGCGCTGAAGACAAGGGCGATTACTACCGCATTCCTCCTGATTTACGTGACTTGAACTACTCAAAATTTGTAGAGCAAGGCGAAGAAAAGATCTCCCGCACGGAAGATTACAATTCCCATAACACTGAAAGGTTGGATGTGGCCGGCATGCAACGGCTTCTGCTCAAGCTTGAATTCATGCAAGCGATCCAGCGTGGCGAACTTGCTACGCCGGAGGAGTAATCGATGAAGGTACTGATCACGGGCGCCAACGGTTTTGTAGGCAAGAACCTGATCGCGCATTTAAGTGAGCGCAGTGATGTCAAGGTTACCGTCTTTACTCGCGATAACGGCACTGCCCAATTGCCCGCTTTGGTTGCCGGTGTCGACTTTGTTTTCCACCTCGCTGGCGTTAATAGGCCGCAGTCGTCCGATGAATTCAAGGCGGGTAACACTGACTTGACCTTGGCTCTATGTGAGGCCATCAAGGCAAGTGGTAAACCAACGCCAGTGCTTTACACCTCATCGACCCAGGCTGATCGGGACAATCCCTACGGGCTCAGCAAGCTGGCTGCTGAACAGGCATTACACGATCTGCAAGTCAGTCACGGCTCCAGGGTTCATGTTTTGCGCCTGCCGAATGTGTTTGGCAAGTGGGCTCGGCCAGATTACAACTCGGCGGTGGCGACTTTTTGCCACAACATCACCCGAGGTCTCCCAATCCAGATCAATGACCGACAAGCGATGGTCAACCTGGTGTACATCGACGATGTGATTGACTGCTTCGTTCGAGTCATGGACTCGAACCTGTCTCGCGACTCAGTTGCTCAGGTTGAGCCGGTATACAGCATTTCCGTGGGCGAGCTGGCCGATCAGTTGCACGCATTTCGTGACAGTCGCGACACGTTGATCAGCGAAGCCGTTGGCAACGGCCTGGTTCGGGCGCTTTACTCGACCTACGTCAGCTATCTACCCGTCGAGCAATTCACTTATGACGTTCCGAAGTACGGTGATCCGCGCGGCGTTTTCGTTGAAATGCTGAAGACCCGGGACAGTGGGCAATTTTCCTACTTCACCGCACACCCTGGCGTGACACGGGGTGGTCACTATCACCATAGCAAAACTGAAAAGTTCCTCGTAATCAAAGGCAAAGCCTGCTTCCGTTTCCGTCACATTGTATCCGGTGAGTTTTATGAGTTGCTCACTCAAGGCGAACAGCCTCAGATCGTGGAAACGGTTCCTGGCTGGACCCACGACATTACCAATGTCGGCGAAGAAGAGATGATTGTCATGCTCTGGGCTAACGAGATTTTTGACCGTGAGCGACCCGACACCTTTGCGATGCCGGTAGGTACTCAAGCCTGAGCGTAGGCGTGCATCAGGCAATGCATGGGTCCAATGATTCTTGAAGAGTGTTGAGATGAAAAAGCTGAAAGTTGTCACGGTTGTGGGGACACGCCCCGAAATCATCCGCTTGTCTCGGGTGATAGCCAAACTGGACGAGCATTGTGAACATGTCCTGGTACATACCGGGCAAAACTACGATTACGAATTAAACGAAATTTTTTTCCAGGATCTTGGTATCCGTAAGCCGGACCATTTTCTCAACGCCGCGGGTGCGACAGGTGCCCAAACGATAGGCAACGTAATCATCGCGGTCGACCAAGTACTGGAAGACGTGAAGCCAGAAGCTTTGTTGGTTCTTGGCGATACCAACAGCTGTATGGCGGTGATCCCGGCCAAGCGTCGCAAAATTCCTACGTTTCATATGGAAGCTGGTAATCGCTGTTTTGATATGCGCGTGCCTGAAGAGATCAATCGCCGGATTGTCGATCACACTGCAGACATAAATTTGACCTATAGCAGCATTGCGCGTGACTACCTGCTTCGCGAGGGGCTTTCTCCAGATAGGGTGATTAAGACCGGCAGCCCAATGTTTGAAGTGCTCAATTACTACCGCGACGGGATCGAAGCTTCGGACGTTCTGGCGCGCCTCGGCCTGGAGGCTGGCAAATTCTTTGTGGTCAGTGCTCACCGCGAAGAAAACATTGATTCCGATAAGAACTTTCTCAAGTTGGTCGATGTGTTAAATACAGTTGCTGCACATTATGAGCTGCCGGTGATTGTGACCACGCACCCTCGTACACAGAAGCGTGTAGATGCCATGGGCGTGGCGTTTCACAAGAATGTGCAATTACTCAAGCCGCTGGGTTTCAAGGATTACAACAAGCTGCAACTGACGGCCAAGGCAGTGTTGTCGGACAGTGGGACCATTAATGAAGAGTCGTCGATCCTCAACTTCCCGGCCTTGAACCTGCGCGAGGCACATGAGCGGCCGGAAGGGATGGAAGAGGCTTCGGTCATGATGGTCGGCCTGGAAGTCGAGCGTACCATGCAAGGTTTGCAGCTTCTCGAGAGCCAGGCAGCCGGGGAGGAGCGCACGCTCAGGCTGGTCACGGATTACAGCATGCCGAATGTTGCCGAAAAGGTCGTGCGGATTGTTCACAGCTACCGCGACTACGTCATGCGCACTGTATGGAAGCAATATTGATTGGACAAACTTGCCCAGGAAACACCGCTTAAGATTCTGGTGGTGACCCAGTATTTCTGGCCCGAAAACATGCGCATCAACAATATGGTCGAAGGTTTTGTCGCCAAAGGTCATGAGGTAACGGTGCTTACCGGGTTGCCCAACTATCCGGAAGGGCAGGTCTATGCCGATTTTCGACGCGATCCCGCCCAGTTTTCCAGCTATCACGGAGCTCGCATAATTCGGGTTCCAATGTTGGCGCGCGGTAAGTGGAGCGTTACGCTAGCCTTGAATTACCTTTCGTTTTTCAGCAGCGCCTCACTCATTGGCAGTTACAAGCTGCGCGGTCAGCCATTTGATTCGATCTTTGTGTACGGCGTGTCGCCCATCATGGGCGCTATCCCGGCGCTTTTGCTGGGGCGGTTGAAAAAAGCTCCGGTGCTGGTTTGGGTGTTGGACCTGTGGCCGGAAAGCCTCAGGGCGGTTGGGGTCGTCAATAGCCCAAGGCTGCTGGGGGTGGTCGGTAAAGTTGTGTCTTGGATTTATAACCGTACTGATTACTTGTTGTTGCAGTCGCGTTCGTTCGACGAGAACATCAAGCAATACTGCACGCGTGCGATTGATGAAGACCGGCTGGTTTACTTTCCCAGTTGGGCCGAGGATGACTTTTCTGCGGAGGTTCAGGCGCCTTCTGATCTGCTACAGCGCGACGATTCTCTTTTTACGATCGTTTTTGCTGGAAACATAGGCGATGCTCAGGATTTTCCTGCAATCATGGCCGCAGTCAAGGCTGTCAAGGCGGACCTGCCTGTACGCTGGGTGATTGTGGGGGATGGTCGGGCCAGCCAATGGCTAGCCGAACATGTGGCGGAAACTCGACTGGATAACGTCCTGTTGCTAGGAAGACACCCCCTGGAAAAAATGCCGGCGCTGTTCGCTGCTGCGGATGCTTTACTGGTTTCGTTGCGGACCAATGAGGTCTTTGAGAAAACCATCCCTGGCAAGGTTCAGGCTTACCTGGCGTCAGGCAAGCCCATCATTGCCATGATTGATGGTGAAGCGGCCAAAGTCGTTGTTGGCTCAGGTGCCGGCATGACGTGTGCCTCGGGCGATGCGGCAGGGTTGGCGGATATCGTGCGTACCATGGGTGCTATGCCTAAGACCGAGCTCGAGAATATGGGCTCGTCGGGCAGACGTTATTACCTTGAGCATTTTTCCAAAGACACATTGTTCGATCGTTTGGAGGAGCTGTTCAGAAAAGCCACCCTGAGGCGGAACAAAAAATGACCGAAAAATCACTGCTTGCTGGCGCCATTGGTCAGGTACGACCTGTTTGGTGTGAAACGCTTGTGAGTGCCGGGCATTGATGAGCCCTGAACCCTTTTGCCTCTATCTGTTCCAGGAACTGCTTCTTACATGACCATCTGGTTAGTGTTTTCCGTGGTGCTTGTCGCATCGCTTCTATTGACTTGGGTGCTACGTCGTTACGCGTTGTCGCGTAGTTTGATGGATATTCCCAATGGTCGCAGTTCGCACTCTGTCCCAACGCCACGAGGAGGTGGCGTTGCAATCGTGTTGACGTATCTAGTGGCTTTAGTGCTGGTGGCACTTTGTGGCTGGGTCAGTTGGAGTGCCGCCTGGCCATTGTTGGGGGCCGGAGCACTCATTGCGATAGTTGGCTTTCTCGATGATCATGGTCATATCGCAGCCCGTTGGCGTTTACTGGCCCACTTCGGTGCCGCAATATGGGCGTTGTCCTGGATGGGGGGGCTTCCTACGGTCAGCGTGATAGGGGTTGAGCTGGACTTGGGGTGGTTCGGCCATGTGCTGGCAGCCTTATACCTGGTGTGGATGCTGAACTTGTATAACTTCATGGACGGCATTGACGGAATTGCCAGTGTCGAGGCCGTCTGTGCCTGTTCAGGAGCATGCTTGGTGTACTGGCTGACAGGGCATCAAGATCTCATGCTTGCGCCGATGTTGCTGGCCGTCGCCGTGCTCGGTTTTCTATACTGGAATTTCCCTCCTGCCCGCATCTTCATGGGCGATGCAGGGAGTGGTTTCCTCGGCATTGTCATCGCTGTGTTGTCGTTACAAGCGGCCTGGGTCGCCCCTCAGATGTTGTGGGTTTGGCTGGTTTTGCTGGGTGTGTTCATTGTAGATGCGACCTTCACTTTAGTGCGACGCCTGTTGCGGGGCGACAAAGTCTACGAAGCCCATCGCAGTCACGCCTATCAGTACGCATCGCGTCGGGTAGGGCGCCATTTGCCGGTCACCCTGGCAGTAATGGCCATTAATCTGTTTTGGCTACTGCCTATCGCCGTTTGCATCGGCTTGGGGCTTGATGGCGTGCTTGGGCTGATAGTGGCGTACGTTCCACTGGTAGTGCTGGCTATCAAATTTCACGCGGGGGAGTCGGAATACGCGTGATAATCGATAGGCGCAGGAGCTTGAAGGGTTCTCTGCACACTTACGCAACTGCCATTTTCCGGCAGTACTAGGGACTGAGGTATAAAAGGGTTTATGGAAAGTTTACGTGCCCGATTGTTGGGCTTGCCGCGCAGGCAAAAACGCATCTTGCAGGTGGCGACTGACATCGTTCTGGTCTGGGGGGCGTTGTGGCTGGCATTTGTCGTTCGTTTGGGCTTCGACGATCTCAACAACCCCTTTGTTGTCCACCTGTGGCTGTTTCTCAGTGCGCCGGTTATTGCCATTCCGCTTTTTATCCATTTTGGCATGTACCGGGCGGTCATGCGTTATTTCGGCAATGACGCGCTGATCGCGATCATCAAGGCGGTCAGCCTCTCTGCACTGTTGTTGGCTCTGGTGGTGTACTTGTACAGCAATCACCAGACCGTGGTGCCACGTTCTATCGTTTTCAACTATTGGTGGTTGAGCATGGTCATCATTGGTGGCTTGCGGCTGGCCATGCGCCAATACTTTCAGGGAGACTGGTTCACTGCGGCGCAGCATGTGCCTTTTACCAGTCGGGATAACGGACTCACAAAGGTCGCGATCTACGGGGCCGGGGCGGCGGGTAATCAATTGGTCGCTGCCTTGCGTATGGGGCGGGTAATGCGACCGGTGGCTTTTATCGATGATGATAGCGGTATCTCGGACCGTATTATCTCGGGACTGCAGGTGTACAAGCCCAAGCGTATACAGCAAATGATCGATGAGACCGGCGCCGAAGAATTGTTGTTGGCGATACCTTCATCTACGCGCGCTCGTCGTAGAGAAATACTGGGATATCTAGAGGGTTACCCGCTGCACGTCCGTAGTGTGCCCGGCTTCATGGACTTGGCCAGCGGCCGAGTCAAGGTCGATGATATCCAGGAAGTGGACATCGCCGACCTGTTAGGCCGAGATCCCGTACCTGCGCAGCCTGAATTGCTGGAGAGGTGCATCAAGCACCGCGTGGTGCTGGTTTCTGGTGCGGGCGGTTCAATTGGATCGGAGCTCTGCCGTCAGATTCTTTCGCTGGAGCCCACCAGTCTGCTGTTGTTCGATCATAGCGAGTACAACCTCTATTGCATTCTGTCCGAACTTGAAGAGCGCGTTCAGTCAGAGGCATTGAACGTCACGTTGCTGCCCATCCTTGGATCGGTACGGCACCCGGAAAAACTGCTGGACGTCATGAACACTTGGTCTGTCGATACGGTTTACCACGCGGCAGCCTATAAGCATGTGCCCATGGTTGAGCACAACATTGCTGAAGGTATTCTCAACAATGTGATTGGTACTCTCAACACCGCGCAGGCAGCTCTGCAGGCCGGAGTTGAAAACTTTGTGCTCATTTCAACCGACAAGGCCGTACGACCCACGAACGTCATGGGCAGCACCAAGCGGTTGGCGGAGCTCGTGTTGCAAGCTTTGAGCAAAGAGTTGGCGCCGGTATTGTTTGGTGACGCGTCTAACATCTCACGGGTTAACAAGACCCGTTTCACCATGGTTCGCTTTGGTAATGTACTGGGCTCGTCAGGTTCGGTTATCCCGTTGTTCCACAAACAGATCCAGGCGGGAGGGCCGCTGACGGTCACCCATCCGAAAATAACACGCTATTTCATGACCATACCTGAGGCCGCGCAGCTAGTTATCCAGGCGGGGTCAATGGGGCAGGGCGGGGACGTTTTCGTACTCGATATGGGCGAGCCTGTGAAGATCGTAGAGCTCGCCGAAAAGATGATTCATCTGTCGGGATTGAGTATTCGTTCGGAGAAAAACCCACACGGCGATATCCTCATCAACTTCAGCGGCCTGCGCCCTGGCGAAAAACTCTATGAAGAGTTGTTGATTGGCGACAACGTAACGGCGACCCGTCATCCGATGATCATGCGCGCCAGTGAAGAGTTGTTGGGCTGGGAAGTGCTCAAGGTGAGGTTGCAAGAGCTGTTGGCGGCTCTCGATGCGGGCGATTTCAAGCTCGTCAGGCAACAGTTGAAGCAAACAGTCAGCGGCTATACCCCGGAGGGTGAGATTGTCGACTGGACGCATATTCAGCGACATCGCGAAGTCTGATACTCCACGGCTGCTCTGATGGGCCTGTTGAGGTCCCATCAGAAATCGCTGCAGTCCAATAAGCTTTAGAGCTTCCAGAGCTTCCTGTTCAGTCTGAAACTCGACAGATAGACGAATAACCTTGAAATGTTCATGAAGCGGTTGGGGCCTACAACGTAGAGAATCCCTTTCATCAACGAGTTGATGATCTGGAGCTTTCCAGAATGGGTTTGCGCATCGCTGAACCCGGCAGGCTTGTACTGCCCACCCGCCTCGAACAAGTAGTTCTTCTTGGCAAATGCGTAAACAGGGCCACTGGCGTCAAAAGGCTCGTGTCCGGTGGGCATCTCATCCAGCACACTGGCGTAAGCTCTTCTCAGCGTAGGGGAGATGTATTGTCCATCACTCATGTAATCAAACGCATAGACTGCGTTGGAAGGGAAGGCTGAGAAGCTGGTGAGACGCTCCTTGTAATAGACGCTGACTTCCCGCAAGTCCTCGCGCTTTTTCTCTCTTCCCGCGAATGCGCGCTTGCTCAAAAGCTCTGGGTTTTTCTCATCAAACGAGCTGAAGTGGAAGAACACCAGTGGGAATTCTCCGTTGACCGTGTAGCCCCCCTTGCCGTCAGGCGAGAGCGTTCGTTCATGGCTATTCCAAAAAGCCACGTTGTAGCCAAGATTGAATGATACGTGCAGTGTCGGGAAGAAACAGGGGGCGATACTGACCCACTTCTGATCGGTCGAGAGGCCGAACTGGGTTTCGAAATAGCAATGTTCCAGGCAGCGTTCATTCCACCACTGGAGAAACCGTATACCTTCAGCCGTGTTGGAAACTGCATAAAAGCCCAGATTGAAGGAGCCAAAGCGCAGCATCCCAATATCACCTTCGACATGAGGGGTGACGTAGTGGGGAGTTAGAATAATGTCGTGAGTGCCGAGCTCGTCCCATAGGTTGTCAAGGCGGCTGAATACGCACGTGTCGGGGTCCAGGAAGATAACCTTGTCGTGCTGCTCAAGCAGCTTCAGAGTGATCCAGGGCTTCAGGCTCGTACTGAACTCCACGATGTCGTATTTGAAGGCATAGTGCCGGACATCTGCCAGTCCGATGTCTTCTACCCAATGGAATTCTGCCAGGTGAGTGGGCAGATCCATCTCTACCTTGCGATCAAAAATATAGATCTTCAGCTTGGGTTGATCGAATTTAACCAGCGACTCGGCCAGCACCAAGGCTTTGGACAAGTAAGCCAGGTTACACACGGTAAAAATGGCTGAACGGACGTCGGTCATGCCTTTTTCATCAGTCACGTTTAAGGATTCCTAATGTATTGATTACCCTGACGAGGATCTGAGATGCACAATAGAGAGTCAGTAATCTTGTAATTCTGAGCGCAAAGCTGAATTGACAGTTTTTTAGCGCAGAAAAAATAAGTTTAAAGTTTGAGGATACAGTGTCTTTTATCCTCGACCATGAGTAAGCCCGCATAGAGTAAGTGCGGCCGGCTATGTGGTAGCGGCTGTCAGCTTGCTCGGTGACATGATCAAATCCTGGCGTGGCGCCGCATAGGCCAATGCGATAGCCTTTATTCAACGAGTCCAGGCAGAGCTTATAATCCACGCTGTCAACGAAGTAGCTGCAGTCCATCCAGTCAAGGGCTTTTAGTTTTTCCAGAAAGTAGAGGCTGCCACTGTTTATGAGCAGAGGCACGTCCTGTACCGACGCTCTGCCTTCGGCTTTGAAAGCGATTGCACTGAAATCCCTGTAGGAATCAATGTTGTCTATGTAGTTCGTTTCGACATAGGACAGTGTTTCGTCGCTGAACCCAGTGTCTTGATCAAAAAACAGCAGTGCCGACTGACCGTGTTGATAGGCATTGGCACATACCGTTGATATACCTACACCCAGTCCCAGGTTTTTACCGCAGGTAAAATAGTGAATGCGCGGATGCAGTGCGGAAAACTCTCGCACGTTGGGAACGTCGGGTGAGTTGTCGAACACATAGACTTCAAATCCATTCGTCGAAGCCAGCTCAAGCCGGCGTAGCAATTCGTTGCCGGCGTGATAAACAACAATGCCTACTGCAATCTTACGCGTCATGCCATACCTTAGATGTGTGGGGCCACCCATGCAGGGTCACGCTTATACACTTAACCATTTGCTCTCCTCATCGCTCCATACTTTTACTATCTTGGCGGGGCAGCCCACGGCAATGACGTTACTGGGGATGTCTTTGGCGACAACGCTATTGGCGCCGATGATCGATCCACTGCCGATAGAGGTGTTGGGGAGCACCACGACATTGTCCCCGATCCATACGTTGTCGCCAATGGTTACTGGGCCGCTGCTGCCCAGCTTTCGTTCGAAAGGTGCTTCGTAGGGGCTGGATTGGTTTTCTCCCGAGTAGACCCCGTGAGAATGGTCAGTGATGTGAATCTTGCTGCCCATCAAGACATTACGGCCTATCGTTATTTTGTTGCAGCACGCTATATGCAGATGATCACTGGCGGAAAAGTTCTCACCAATCTCGACATGCGGCTGATAGGTGAACGCTAGGTATTGAGGAATGGCGTGTAGCCAGAGCCCTTCACCGACCCTGAAGTTGTTACCCAGGGTGATGTGTTCCAGTCCAAAGACCTTGGGGCCACGGCCAAGGTAGGCACGCCTGCCTGGTGCAGGAAGCGTTCGGAGGTGAATCAACGCGCGCCACACCAACAGAAACCGTCCCACCACAAGAGGGATGATGAACAGATGGTGCTGCTTTAATTTCTTTAGAAAGTATGACACCGCGTTTACTCGTACTTAGGTTTTAACGGATTTTGCCAACAGTGGATTTTAATCATGTCCGGATTCAGGCGACCGGTTGCGTGTCAGCCGAAGATAAGTGTTAGCCATGATTTTAAGCAGAGGCCGTGGGGCAATTGAAATTACGGCAACAATGAACAGTGGGTAATGGATGGACAGGCGAAGGGATTGCTTGAATTGCCTATAGATCGAGTAGCTCAACAATCCGCGAACGCGTAGGGATATCATACCCCTTACTGAAAAAGCACCGGACACGGCTGCAAAACTACGGCATGCGAAGAGTTTACTCTTCAGCGTATAGCTTGAAGGCAGCGAGAAAACAAAATTCACCCATTTTTCAATCCCGACTTCAAAGATCTTCGGCGTATGCGCCCAGCTCTTTTTTTGCAAGGTTGGACTTTCGAGCGACGTAATGGAAACATCGTGCTCCCATCGGATCACCCCATTGTTGCGTGCAACATGCTCAAATATGATCCCCGTCTGCATAAAATAAGAGCCGATGTACCGGTTGAAGTCGGCATTGGCGATCAACTCTTTATTAAAAATAAGGCAACTCATGCAACTCATTATTCCGGCAAGCTCGGTCAACAACGTATCTGGGCAGCTATAGTTTTTGCTGGTCGTTGTATTTTTATCTATTAGATTGACGACTATTGCGCTATAGCTGTCTGGGGTTTCAATAAGCTTGAGTATGGTTGCGATACCGTTTTCGGGAATTTGCGACGTGTCCCCCAGAAGCCAGACATACTGGGTGTTTGCAGCCTTCAATGCTTTCTCGAAATTGGCCTCGGGACCTACCGTGCTTTCGCTTCGTAGGCTATGAATAAGACCATATTCTTTTTGCCACTTGGCGATCACGTCCTGTGTGTTATCGGTCGAGGCATTGTCTGATATGAAAATCTGCACGTTATGGCTACGGGCCAGTGGGACGTGCACGGAGAGGGATTGATCAAGAAAGTCGGCCCGATTGTAGGACGGAATAACGATTGAAAGTGAAGGGTTTCCAACGGGGCTCATGTGTGCGATCTCTTGAAATTTTTAAATATCCAGTACACCCAAGGCATCACCAAACAAAGCGCGCTGAAGAACCCGAGAAACAGGTAGTCGAAAGGAAGGTAGATGGAGATAGCCAGCGTTGTTGCTCCTACGTACACGCCTTGTACCACAGAGGCAATGAGCAGTGGTTCCCGTTTGTGGGCACGCATGTAAACAGCCATCGAATTAATCCACAGTTGGATCAGCCAGCCAAGTCCCACCAGCGTCAGTGCTGTGTGTGAAAGCAGGCGGCTGGCAATCGGCAAGTAGCCCTTGAGCAGTTCGATGCCTATAAACAGAGTTGCCAGGCCTAGGATATACGTCAGTGTGGCGAGCAGAAGGGCGCGCTTGAAGGTCGTTTCCAGTGCTGGATAATCTTTCTGCGCAACATACATGTTCATTTTTGGCGTGTTGATCGAGACCCAGATGTTCGCGATGCTGAAAAGCGCCATGCATACCGCCATGGACAGGCCCACCTGTCCCGCCTCTACCGTTCCATAAAAATGGAATGCCAAAGGGGTAAAGATGGACAGGATGAAGTAGCCGCTTATCCAACTGACGGCAAATCGCCACATCAGTGGCATGATTTCGGGGGCCCACGCGTGGTGGTTGTTCCTACTAGCGATACAAAGCTGTTGCAGCATTTTTTTATAGCGGTGTCCGATCAGTGCCAAGCCTGTTATTGCACCGGCTAGCAAGGCTATCGCCAGTGCGTAGAGTTCTTCCCCGCAGAACAGCAGAAGTGCGGTCACGGTGACGGTGCTTACGCTGATGTAGAAGCGGATTTTTTGCACATCACCAACACTGTCGCACCCCTCGATAAACGATAGCAACATGCTGTTCAGGAACACCAATACTGATGCCGCACCATAGATGAGCCAGGGCAGCTGCCAGTTGATAGATGAGCCTTTGCTGTTCAGAAAAAAGTACCCCGCCACCAAGACCAGAGGGAAAATCACGATGGCCATTGCACTTGACCACTTCAAGGCAAATTTTCCAAGGGTGGCCAAACGGGCCAAGTGCTGGGTATTACCTGTGAGTGTCTTATCAGGATTGAACTTGAGGTGCGCGAACTCGTGGGATGAATACAGCAGCAGTATTGAAGAGAATCCCATGTCGGCGAATACTGCCAGGGCGGCAAGGCTAATAAATGTGTACCAGTAACCTTGAGCTTCTGCAGAGAGGTAAAGGGGGACTAATAGCAACAGCAGAGGTCCGGAAAACAATCTCCAGAGCTGATTGATGGCAGAGTGACGGACATCGTAGCTCAGTAGTGTTTTGAGCAGCTTATTTTTCACGGCTGGTGGCACATTCTATTTTTCAACTTTTGAAGGTGGACGTGAAGTGGTGTTCGGGGCTCCCGACCAACATCCCATTTGGACATGACCGTGCCCCGAATACTGTATTGCCGTAGATCACTGCTTCGCGGCCAACTCTTTGGCAACTTCGATAATCAGGCTTTCCTGGCCAGCAACTGCTTTGCGTTCGCCCAATCGAAAAAACACGTCCCTTGGGTCTACATCGAACTCTGCGGCCGCTCTGGCCACGGGTTTGGCAAAGCCAGAGAAAACGCCCGCGAGGCCACTCACGATGGAAATCGGGGAGATGGAGGGGGCGATAAAGCCCAGCTCCTTTTCGGCCATCGTAGCGGCATCGAGAATTTTGAACAGATCAATCCCTGTGTCATATCCCAGTTTGTGCAGTATCCCAACGAGTACTTCAAGTTGGGTATTGCCAGCGCCAGCGCCAAATCCACGGATAGTGCCATCGAGAATGGTCGCGCCTTCATTGACCGCTGTTACGGAGTTGATAACAGCCATTCCAAGATTATTGTGGCCGTGGAAGCCGACAGGGATGGACAGACCACCTACCAGAGCGCTGATGCGGGCTTTTACATCATCGACCATCTGGGCGCCCGCAGAGTCCATGATGACAATGGCCTGCGCCCCATAGGATTCCATCTTCCTGGCTTCTTCAAGCAGTACTTCGGGGCTAGCCATGTGCGTCATCATTAGGATGCCCCAGGCCTCCTTACCCGACTCTCGAACATAGCCGATATGACGCTGCGTAACATCGGCCTCGGTGCAGTGGGCGGCGATCCGGAACACGTCGACACCGAGTTCGACAGCCTTGCTCAGGTCTTTTTTGATAGTGCAAAAACCCGGAATGACGTGAATGGCCAGTCGGGTGTTAATGAGGTGCTCGCGGGAGATTCTGAAAATTTCCGGGTCGCTGAGGCGACTTTCCCCGACAAGCATGGAGGAGCCACCGAGACCATTGCCATGGCCGACCTCGATAATCGGTACATTCGCGGCCTCGGCTGCCTTGCAATAAGCGATGAACGCCTCCGCTCCCAATTTGTGACCCACTGCGTGGTTACCATCGCGCAATGTGGGATCTGTAATGAGAATTTGCTTAGGCATGCAGTTTTTCCTTGGCGTGTGCGGATGTCGCGATCATTTCTGCGACTGCAATGGCCGCACAGTTGATGATGTCCAGGTTGCCGGCATACTGTGGCAGGTAATCGCCGTTGCCCACGACTTTTATGGTCGTCAGTACCCGGTCTCCTTCAATCGTCGGCGGTACGATCAGCGCGTAGCCCGGAACATACTCCTTAAGCTTCGCAACCATTGCCTCCACCGACTGACGAATTGCAGGGATGTCAGGGTTGGCGATCTTGGCGTAGATAGTAGTCTGCATGTCGATCGGCGGGTTGGCCGGGTTCAGGATCAGGATAGCCTTGGTCCTCTGCGCGCCTGAGAAACGCATCAATGCATCTTCAGTGGTTTCTATGTACTCATCGAGGTTGGCTCGAGTTGCCGGCCCCGCACTGAGCGAGGCAATGCTGGAGACAACTTCGATGTAGTCCACATTGGCATGAACGGCGGCGATCGCGCTGGCGATCGGGATAGATGATTGCCCGCCGCAGGTAATCATATTGATGTTCTGAGCGTCTCCACTTACGCATTCCTCGGCGTTAATGGCTGGGATGCAGAAGACGCCCAGCTTTGCCGGGGTCATGTCGATGACGGTCTTTCCGAGTTTACGCAATGCATCCCAGTGCCCAACATGGGCATGAGCGGAAGTCGCATCAAAAACCAGGTCGCATACGTCAGGCGACACGAGAATCGCATCAATACCCTTATCGGATGTTGGAATGCCTAGCTCGGCTGCTCTTTTCATGCCGGCCGACGAGTAGTTGCGCCCGGCGAAAAGCGTACACACGAGATGCTGAGAGCGCATTATCTTAACGAGCAGATCGGTACCAATATTGCCCGAACCGATAATAGCTACTTTCAGTACTTTTTTAGTGACCATTACATACATCCAAGGAAGCGCATATTCAAAGCAAGTCGTTAGTTTACCAGTAGCTCTTTGATCTCAAGCGCATGCTGTGTTTCGTGCAAGAAGAAGAAGTTCGTTTCTTGCGTCTGCTCATCCATCAGGCCGAACGCGCGAAGTTTTCCTTCAGGGTCAGCGGTGAAACATTGGTAGCCCAGCCCGTGAAACAGCTCAATGATCTGGTTGGGGTGGTAGTCAAATTTTGCTGCCCATTTTCGCAGCATTTCAGTGAATACAATAGGCTTGTCCTGGGCCAGTAACTTCAGTGCACCCTGGAAGACAAAAAGCTCGGCGCCTTCGACGTCACATTTGATGAAGTCGACTTTAGGCAGATTCAATTGTGTTGACGTGTCGTCGAGTACTTTGACGTCGCAAGTGATTTTCTTGACGTCGGAGCGACCGCTCAAGTTAGCTGAAGAAGCGTTCCCGGAGCCGCCGGGGTAGAAATAGAACTCTAGAGTTTTTTCTTCCGAAGAAAAACCGAAATTGAAGGTCTTGATGTTATTCAATTCGTTGATTCGCACGTTTTCCTGAAGTGCCAGATACGTGGAATCAATGGGTTCGAAAGCGTAGACACTGACACCTGGATTTTTTTTGGCGATGTTGAGGGCATACCACCCCATGTTTGCGCCAATATCCAGTACGCATGCATTCGGCTTGACCAGTTTCATGATCATGTTTGAATCGATCAGCTCATAATCGCCGAAATTGAGAATCTCAACCGGCGCAACGCGCTTGTCAAACTCGGGGCATACAATTTTTATTCCGTTGTCACGCGACGTCATGATCACCTTTGCGTCGGTGATTTCAATACGAGCAACGTTTGTTTCTTGCAACCATGATGCGTAAGAAAAGAGTGTGCTATGGAAGTCGTTGTACATTCCATCTATATAGTCAGGTTTGCTCAATGCTTGGTTTTCAAAACACTGACGCATCTCTTCCATATTCTTCATGTGTAGCTCTCAATTGTTTTTTTGAAGCCCTCACGGACAGAGGTCCGGGGGAGCCATCCTAGCTTTTTGACTTTAGCGATATCTGGGCAATTTCTTACAATGGGACTTACTAAGTACGTGCTGTCATTTTCTCGGGCAGCAAACAAGACACTCAACTTTTTCTCGGGATACAACCCCGCCAGCATTTCGGCCAGCTCTCGGATACTGATTTCTCCCTCTGGGTTGCCGACATTGTATGCCTCGCCGTGGGCGCCGTTGAACAACACCGTCCAGAAACCTGCAACCGCGTCTGCGGCGTAGCAGAAAGCGCGCCGAGCCGTGCCGTCGCCTTTCATGGTAATGGGCTGATTATTCAGGATATTGGCCACAAAATCAGCATAAACCCTGCCGTCATTCAATAACATGTGAGGGCCGTAGGTGTGAAACGGCCTGACGATGGTCGCCGGCACACCTGCCTGATGCTGCCAGCTGATGCACATGTTCTCACCCATTCGTTTGCTTTCCGCGTAGCAGGCACGGACTGACGTGGGGTCGACGAACCCGAAATCTCTCTCGGAGGTCGGTACACTATCCGTCTGACCGTATACTTCGCCGCTGCTGAAGAAGAGAAACCCTTTCGATCCGCTCTCGGCTGCACGCTTCAGTAACGCTGCTGTCCCGAGTGTGTTGGCGCTCAAGGTGCCAATCGGGTCGGTCGAGTAGTACTTGGGGCTGGCCTGGCTGGCGGCGTGAACAATGTAATCGGGGCGCACATCGAATGCCAAAGGCTCGCTGACGTCTTGCTCTATACAAATTAAATCCGCTCTGCCCATGGCATGTGCAAATCTGCGTTCAAAGCGCTGCCGGCTGCGCACCAGGGCGAAGATCTGAATCTCCAGCCCTTGGGTTTCGTTGAGAAACAACAACGTTTCCACCATGTAGGCGGCAAGAAAACCCGAAGCGCCCGTGATGAGCACCTTCTGTCCTTTGAGGCGATGCCAGGGCAGTGCGTATTGGGTCGTTATTGCCAGCAAGTCGCTTGCGACGATGGCATTGCGCACGATGTTTTCCATAGGCGGGTTTAAGCGCCTAACGTCTTGGATTTTTCATGCATCCCCTGGAGCATGGCACTTTCCAGCTGGTCACGTGGGATCAATGGCGAGAGATCTTCCAGTGGCGGAGAAACCAGCGAACCATCCTCTTTCACTATCACAGAGAGCTTGGGCGAGAACAGTTGCTCGGGGTGCATAAACACCTCGCAGATAATCGGCCCAGTTGCGGCCTGCACTTTTTCCAACGCTGCGTCCACGTCATCCCAGTGACGAATCTGGCAAGACGGGATGCCAAAGCCCGTCGCCAATTTTGAGAAGTCTGGGCACGAAACGCCGGAGGTCCGGTCGGTCCCCACGTAAGAGCCTTTGAATAATGAGTTCTGGGTGTGCTTGATCATCAAGTAGCCATCGTTGTTGAAGATAAACAGCTTGATTGGCAACTGGTGATGCACGATGGTTTGCAGTTCCTGCAGGTTCATCATCATGCCGCCGTCACAGTTGAGGCACATGACTTCGCCCCGATCGGTGGCAAACGATACCCCCAGCGCCGCGGGCAGCCCATAGCCCATTTCACCCAGGCCGGTAGAGGTCATCAGGCGCTGGCCATCTTTCAGGCGCAGTACTTGGTGCCCGCACAACAGGGCGGTGCCCATATCGGTAACGACGATTTGGTTCGGTTTGAATGCGCGATTCAGGCGCTCCATGAAGCGATAGGAGTTGATAAAGCCGCCTTTGTCGGCATGCTCTTCAGCGACCCAAGGGAACTGCGCTTCGTAGGCTTCACATTGCGCCAGCCATGGCGCCTTTGAGGGAATTGTCAACGGCTCCAGACGCGCTATCAAGGCTTCGATAAAGACAGCGGCGTCGCAGACGATGACTTCCTGGGTGCGTGAAGCATTCTTGATCGCCTCTTCACGGCTGATGTCTACCACGTCAATCCGCGCTTCACGTGCCAGTTCGGTCAGGTCATAACCAACCTGGGGTATGGCCAGGCGGGTACCGATGGCAAGTACGTAATCACTGTTTTGCAGGATAAAGTTTGCCGAGCGCTGGCCGTAGACACCGGCGCGCCCGAACACCAAGGGGTGATCGGAGTCGATCATGTCGATACCCGCCCAAGAGACCAGGCTGGGTGTACCAAGTTTCTCCAGTAACGGCGCAATTCGCTTTTCGGCACCCGCCAAACGGATGCCATTGCCCAGCCAAAGGAGTGGTCGCTCGGCGTTGAGCAGGGCGGCTACAACACTGTCAACCTGCGCGGTCAGATCAGCGCTGATTGTTTTATCGACAGGGGGGGCCTGGAAATGTGTCATCTCGTTGGCCGGAATGCGGCTGGACTGGATGTCCATCGGTATTTCGATCCAAGTTGGGCCCGGGCGGCCTTCCAGCGCGACGTGTACGGCTTTTTCGAGTTCGTAGACCGCTTGTTCCGGCTGGGTGACGCGCTGGGTGTATTTACAGACTCGGCTCACCATCTGGCAGGAGTCGTAACCCTGGACGCCCCACATGCGCAGTGGGTTATCCACCGAGCAATGCTTGGAGTGTTCATTGCCTGCGATAACCAGGCACGGAATGGAGTCGGCCCAGGCGGAGACCACCCCGGTGACGCCATTGGTGGAGCCGGCGCCCGTCGTCAGCAATGCGGCGCAAAGGCGGCCGTTGGTACGGTAGTAGGTTTGTACTGCCATGCAAGCGGCCTGTTCATGGTGTACACAGACAATTTCTGTGTAGCCACGACGGCTGATGGCTTCAAAAAGATGAACGTTGCCAGCGCCGATAATCCCGAACGCGTGGGTGATGCCCAGGTTCTCCAGTGCTTCAGCAATCTGCTCGCTTACTTTTATTTTTTCCTGTGCTTGCATTTTAAAACTCCGTCGATGGACGCTCAGCCTGATCGAAGACCCGCAGCTGACTTTCGAAAATTTATGGGTTAAATACCCATGCCTTTTGGGGGCATTTGCTGGTCAATCAACTTCCCGAACTCGAGCCGTGGGCGACACTCTCGTGCGTCAGGCATGATGACCTCAATCAACATGGGGCGGGGTGCTTCCAAAAACTCCCTGACAGGGGCATGGAAGTCGGCATCCCGTGTAACAATCCTGCCAGTGATGCCATAAGCTTCACCAATGGCTTTGAATTGAGATGTGTAACCGTTCCAGTAGGTCGAAGACGTTCGGCCCTCAAAGTACATTTCTTGAAACCCGTGTACCATCCCCAGAGAGTGGTTGTTGAGCACTATTACCAGTACCGGCAGTTGGTCTCGCGCAATGATATCCAGCTCCTGAATGTTGAGCTGCGCGCCACCGTCTCCGGTAATGACAATCACAGGCTTGTTGCCGGCGTTGCAAGCGCCAATGGCGGCTGGAATCGCGAACCCCATGGTGCCCAGCCCACCGGAGTGATGCATGGATTGGCCGGGGCTCAAGCGGAGTGTATGCGCTGCCCACATTTGGTTGTTGCCGACATCGGCAACATAATCGACAGCCTGTCCTTTAGCCAGCTTGCAAAGACTCGAAAAAATCGCAAACGGGCTAACACGCCAGTCGCTGTACTCGTCTACAAAACTGATCTGGAAGCGGGCCTGCAATTCGGCTGCCCAGGCGGCCCACGCCTTGTTTTTCGGCACTTGGGAAAGAACGAAACTGGCAAAGAAGGTATTCAGTTCCATTATGTAGGAGGCGTGTGTTTGAACCCGGTTGTTCAATTGCCCTGCCATCAGGTCAATCTGGAAAATTTTGGCCTTGCGGGCGAAATCTTCGGGTTGTGCACCCGTTTGTCGAACATCCAGGCGACTTCCCAATACCAGTAGGAAATCGCAGTTTTGCACCGCGTGGTTGGCTGTGCGCGTTCCGTAGGCGCCGAGCATGCCCAGGTAGTTCGCGTTCGCCGGGATTTTCTCTGAACCTTTCAAACTGGCTACATATGGAACGTCCAGACCTTCCAACTGTTCGAGCCATTGCTTGAATTGGCGTGTGTTGACGGCGCCTCCACCCAGCAAGATCAAAGGTCTTTGCGCGGATGCCAGCGCATTGGCTATTGCCTCGATGTCGCAAGCGCGAACTTGATCCACGGCCTGTTCATCGCGCGGCGCCAACATCGCTTGTACGACGCTGTCATCAATATCGGCGCGTTGTATGTTCATCGGAATATCCAGCAGCACCGGGCCGGGGCGTCCTTCCTTGGCGATGTCGATCGCTTTCTGCAGACAAACAAGCAACTCGTCGACATGTTTGACCTGATAGGCATACTTTGTGATGCTGCTGACCAGCGCAACGCTATCGAGCTCCTGAAAACCCTGTTGGCGAATATTTCTGCCACCTTTGAGTTCGTAGGTATTAACCTGGCCTGTCAGAAATAGGCACGGGTGGCTGTCAAGCCAGCAGTCGGCTATGCCGGTCATCAGGTTAGTGGCGCCCGGGCCGCTTGTACCCAGGGCAACACCGAGTATTTCGTGGTGCGTTGCACGGGCAACGGCAGATGCGGCAAACGCGGCCCCTTGCTCATGGTGAACCGAGACCAGTTTGGTCTGACCCAACTGATTGATGCTGTCAACCAGGTGCGTGATCATCCCACCGATCAGTTCATAGCCATACAGAACCTTGTTCTGTGCAAGAACCAGCGCCACCGCATCCGATGCTTTCATCGCCTAGAAGCCGATTCCAAAGAATTCTTCCAACTTCTCACCTACAAACTCGAAGTGCTCTTGGCCCAGCGATGGCTGTACACCAAGCCAGAAGGTCTGGTTCATGGTGCGGTCGGTATTGGTCAGTTCGCCCACTACGCGGTATTCCAGGTTCTGGAAGTAAGGCTGGCGAGTCAGGTTGCCGGCAAAGAGCAGTCGTGTGCCAATTTTGTGCTGGTCAAGGTACTTGAGCAAATCGACGCGGTTGACGCCGCTGCTTTCCTTGAGCGTCACCGGGAAACCGAACCATGAAGGATCGCTGTTGGGGGTGGCTTCAGCGATTTCCAGGAACTCGGACAGGCTGGACAAACGCTCCTTGAGCAACGCGAAGTTGCGCTTGCGGGTGTCGATGAAGTCCTGGGCGCGTTCGAGTTGGGCCAGGCCGCAGGCTGCCTGCATGTCGGTGATTTTCAGGTTATAGCCCAGGTGTGCGTACACGTACTTGTGGTCGTAACCTTGAGGCAGGCTGCCATATTGCTGGCCAAAGCGATCACCGCAGGTGTTGTCGCAGCCGGGTGCGCAGTAGCAATCACGGCCCCAGTCGCGGAACGACTCGGCAATTACCTTGAGCTGTGGGTTGTTGGTGAATACGGCCCCACCTTCGCCCATGGTGATGTGGTGTGCGGGGTAAAAGCTGAGGGTGGCGATGTCGCCGAAAGTACCCACCAGCTTGCCGTCGTAAGTTGCACCCAGGGCGTCGCAGCAATCCTCAACCAGCCACAGGTTGTACTTTTCACACAATGCCTTGACCTTGCCCAGGTTGAACGGGTTGCCCAGCGTGTGGGCCAGCATGATCGCCTTGGTTTTTGGCGTGATGGCTGCTTCGATCAAGTCTGCATTGATGTTGTGGGTGGCCATGTCGACATCGACAAATACCGGGATCGCACCGAATTGAACGATGGGATTGACCGTGGTCGGGAAGCCCGCGGCCACACCAATCACTTCATCGCCTTTCTTGATCGCCCGCTCACCCAGCTTGGGTGAGGTCAGGGTGCTGAAGGCAACCAGGTTGGCGGAGGAGCCGGAATTGACCGACAACAGGAATTTGACACCGATGAACTCAGCGAGCTTTTTCTCGAACTCAGCATTGAAGCGGCCGGTTGTCAGCCAGCCATCCAGGGAGGCTTCGACCATCAGTTGCAATTCGCGAGCGCCGATAACCTTGCCGGAAGGCGGGATAACGGTCTCACCGGCCACGAACGGCTTGCTCGCCAATGCGACGTTGGCGTATTGCTCGACGAGCTTGCTGATTTCCTGGCGGAGCATATCGGGTGTCATGAAAAATCCTGCTAAAAAATAGATTTAGTTGCTGCTGGCATGCATGGCGAGCATGTAGGCATTGATTTCTTCCAGGCAATGGGCCTGCATGTCGCTACCACTCAACCAGGCTCGGTGCCAGGTGACAATCCGGCCGAGCGTGGTTTCAAGGTTCCAGCTGGGTGTCCACTGCAAGTGCGCACGCGCCTTTGAAATATCCAGCTTGAGGTAGTTGGCCTCGTGCGGTTGCGGGTCCTGATCCAGTTGCCATCGGGCACCTGAGCCCCAGGCCTGCACCATGTGATCGAGGATCCACTCCACGGGGCGTGCATCTTCATCCTTGGGGCCGAAGTTCCAGCCTTGGGCAAAACGATGGCCGTGATTCCAGAGATGTTCTGCCAGCACGAGGTATCCACTCAGCGGTTCCAGCACGTGTTGCCATGGCCGGGTGGACTTCGGGTTACGTATTGTGACGGGCTGCCCCTTCTCGAAGGCACTGAGAATATCAGGTATTAGCCGGTCCTCTGCCCAATCACCGCCGCCAATTACGTTGCCAGCCCTGCCAGAGGCCAGTGCGGCACCTTGGGGATTGTTGAAAAACGACTTGCGATAGGCACTGGTGATCAGCTCCGCACAACCTTTGCTGTTGCTGTATGGGTCATGACCGCCCATGGGCTCGTCTTCACGGTAGCCCCATTCCCACTCGCGGTTTTCATAACATTTGTCTGTGGTGACGTTGACGATTGCGCGCAGATTGGGGCACTGCCGTGCGGCTTCGAGCACGTGCAGGGTGCCCATCACGTTGGTGGCGTAGGTCTCGACTGGCTCGCGGTAAGACAAGCGGACCAGCGGCTGTGCTGCCATATGGATCAATATGTCAGGGTTGAAGTGCGTCATGCTGTGGGTGATAGCCGCCAAATCGCGAATATCACCTTGTTCCGACTCCATACGTTCTGCCACCTTGGCCTCGAGGAACAGGGCAGGGTGAGTCGGTGGCGCCAGGGCAAAGCCCTTCACGTGCGCGCCAAGGCTGGTCAGCCACAGAGACAGCCAACTGCCCTTGAACCCGGTGTGGCCAGTGACGAAGACTCTTTTGCCTTGCCAAAAGGCAGGAGAAACTGTCGACTTCATATTCAATCCCAGGATTTCCAGGGCGCTTTGCCTGACTGCCAAAGTTCCTCTAGATAGTGTTTGTCGCGCAACGTGTCCATGGGTTGCCAAAAACCTGGATGCTCGTAGGCCATGAGCTGGCCTTCGGCCGCGAGCCTCATCAACGGTTCCTGTTCCCAGGTAGTGCTGTCGTCTTCCAGGTAATCGAGTACCGTCGGGCTCAGTACGAAGAAGCCGCCATTGATCAGCGCACCATCACCCTTGGGTTTTTCCTTGAAGTTCAGTACTTGTCCCTTCTGAATGTCCAGGGCGCCAAAACGGCCAGGCGGGAATGTTGCGGTGAGCGTTGCGGCCTTGCCGTGTGCCTTATGGAAGGCCAGGGTGGCACTGATATCAAGGTCGCTGACACCGTCGCCATAGGTGAAACAAAAGGCCTCTTCGTTTTTGACATAGTCAGAGACGCGACGCAGGCGACCACCGGTCATAGAGTCGTCACCGGTATCGACCAAGGTAATATTCCAGTCTTCAGCACGCTGGTCATGCACCTTCATGGTGTTGTCACGCATGTTAAATGTGACGTCGGACATATGCAGAAAATAGTTGGCAAAGTATTCCTTGATCACATACCCCTTGTAGCCGCAGCAGATAATGAAGTCATTGATGCCGTGCGCGGAATACATCTTCAGGATGTGCCAGAGGATGGGTTTGCCGCCGATCTCGACCATCGGTTTTGGGCGTACACTGGTTTCTTCGCTTAGCCGCGTTCCCAGGCCACCGGCCAAAATAACTGCTTTCATGCTGTCTCCGGGTCAATTCGAGCTTACAAAGGCATCAGAATGGAAATGTTTGAGGGGCAGGCCAGCCTGTGTCAGCACCTCGCGTGCCGCATGGATCATGGCTTCAGAGCCACAGGCATAGACCGAGGTATCGGCCAGATCAAGGTTTTCTGCAAGTACAACCTGCTGGACGTAACCCTTGGCACCCGGCCACTGCGCGTTCGCGCGTGACAAAGTTGGTCGGTAGGTCAAGCCCAGTGTTGGAAAATCAGGGGTCCAGTACAAGTCGGCTTCTGTACGGCCACCCCAGTAGACGTATATGTGCTTGCCGCTTAGTGATTCGGGGGTGGCCGCCAGCGCCTCGAGCATGGCCTTGACGGGCGCGATTCCGGTCCCTGTGGCCATGAATACCAGGTTTGTGGTGCGGGTCTCGCGCAGGCAGAAGGTGCCAAGTGGGCCTTCCAGCCGTAACAGATCATTGGGTTGAGCATCGCCAAACCAGTATTGGCTCATGACACCATTGGGAACCTGGCGAATATGCAGCTCCAGCTTGGCATCCTCGCGCACGGCGTTGGCAATGGAATAGCTGCGACGCACGCCTTCCTTGCCAATGACATCAATGTACTGCCCGGCGAGGAAGAAAAGCGCGCTTTTGGGAGGGGTTCTGAGGACCACTCGCACCACATCGTCCGCCAGTCGCTCCAGCGTATCGAGTCGGCAAGGCATCGTTCTGATCTGAATTTCAGCCAGTGCGCCAAGATCTTCTATATCCAGTTCAAGATCGGAGGTTGCCGCACGGCAACACGTCAGGATTGCACCGCTTGCGCGCTCGTCTTCTGTCAGCGCCAGCTCGGGTTGTATCACCTCAGTCTCGCCCTGAAGCACATTGGCTTTACACACGCCACAGCGACCGGTACGGCAGCTGTATTCGAGCACGATGCCTTGCGATTTTGCACAGGCCAGAAGGGTTTTGTCGGGCTCTGCCGTAAATGTCTTGTGGTTCGACAGTGTGATAATTGACATGTGTCAGGCACCACGCACAGAGGTGGCGTCACGGCAGCTTCGCCCATCCTCTTGAATGTTAGGTGTTGTACACACCGGTGCCATACTTTTGATACCCATGTACGTTTACATCTCCTCTCGTCATAACTCTGAACGTCGTGCGACATTCAGTGCGCAGACTGCATACCCCACGTCAGGGGCATTTTCGTATAGGTTAAAGCGAACAAAAACAACCGGTTCTAACCGCATACCGATTGAATCCTGTCGATAATTACCAGTGGTAACGCAAAATAGTGAGTCTTCGGACGCGATATTCTGCTGGGGCGTTGCTGCAGGTGTAATGAATCTATGAACCTTCCATTGCACCCAATGGCAGATGTTCCCGCCAGGTGGGCAAGTGCTCATCGGGCATACGCTCGTCAAGCTCGCACACGGCGAGAACGCGCTAGTGCGTTCAGATTGATTCATGTGAAAAGTTGCGGCAATTCTACCTGCTTGGGGCCCTAACTGGAAATGTAGGATGGCCACCGCTCTGGCTAGTGGCACCCTGGGTGTCGCAAGCAGGAGTTACACGCCGTAACCCACCCGTTTTTGACTCTCGCCCATCATCACCTAAGTTAAAAAAGCAGCTTCGGAAAAGCTGCTTTTCTCTTATCGATGTCATGGAGCGTCACCAATGCAAAACACCTATCTCTCTTCGTTGATCTTCGCTTTCCTCACTACCTTCTCCGTTGCGGCCACTGCGGCACCTTCCATCAAGCCCGAAGCCCCGGCCCCCATCACCGCCCAGCTCACCAAGGCCGACCAATCGGCCAAGGTCAACCTCAACGCCGCCGACGCCGAAACCCTGCGCCGTGACCTCTTCGGCATTGGTGCCGCCAAAGCCAAGGCGATCGTGGCTTATCGTGAAAGCAATGGCCCCTTCACGGCAGTGGATGAGTTGTTAGAGGTAAAAGGTATTGGCAAGGCGTTGCTGGAGAAAAATCGCGACCGGCTTGCTATCAACTAAGTCACGCAAAAGGCCGGTCACTGACCGGCCTTTTCATTCTCCATGTTCTGTGTCTTCAAGCTGTCGCGCACCACGTTCATGATCCGTTGCGCCAACGTCGGGTCTTCGACGCTCCTGGCCAGTACCAATGCGCCCACCAGCGTCGACATCATCACCAAGGCCTGCGTGTCGCCACGGCCGTCCCCCAACGCTGTTTCGATCTGTTTGAGCCGGGCGCCAAGCACGGCATCTGTGGTCGCACTATGCTGGCCTCTCAGGCCCAATTCAGAGGACATGGTCGGCAAAGGGCAACCCTCAGCAGGCGAAGTCAGGTGCCACTCCGACAGGTAGCTGTCGATAAACGCTTCCAGCGGGCGTTCCTGGCTGAACAGCCTGTCGCAATGGGCATCGAGTTCTGCCGCCGCAGCCTGCAGGGCTTTTTCGACCAGTTCATCCTTGGATTTGAAATGCGCGTAGAACCCGCCGTGTGTCAGGTTCAGCGCTTTCATCAATGGCTGCAAACCGGTCGCGCCAATGCCGTCGCGGCGGAAGCGCACGGAGGCTTCCTTGATGATGCGCTGATGGGTCTGGGCCTTGTGGTCTTGTGAGTAACGCATAGAAACGCCTCGGAAACGTGCGGGCAGTCTAACGGAGTTGAACCTTTTTACGCATCCAGCCTGCGTGCAAGGCGTTGGCATGAAAAGTGATTACGTCTAGGGATAGGATTGTTCAACAATCATGAGGTGGTCATGACGCTCAGTTTGTCGTTAGCCGACCAGATCGCCCTGGAGTTGCGTGCCGATATCATCGGCGGGCGACTACTGCCGGGGATGGCGCTGGTCGAGGTGGACCTGGTCAAGGTCTATAGCGCGTCGCGCAATACGATTCGCGAAGCGTTGCACCGTTTGGGGCAAGAGGGGCTCACCCGTTATGTGCGCAACAAAGGCGTCATGGTGCGACGGCTGGAACGGGATGAAGTGCGCGACCTGTTTAGGGTGCGCCGTACCCTGGAATTGCAGGCGATCGCCCAGAGCGACAGGCTTTCTGAAACACAGTGTGAACGCATGCAGAGCGCCATCGAAGCCACAACGTTGGCCCGAGAGCGGGAGGACTGGCGCGCCGTGGCGACCCATAGCCTGGTGTTCCACCAACACGTCGTTGGTTTGATGCACAGCCCGTTGTTCGATGAGTTTTTTGCCCAGGTCATCGCGCAACTGCGCCTGGTGTTTTGTGCCGCGCCTGATGAACAACGTTTCCAGTCGCCCTGGCTGGAGCGCGACCGTGAGATCTACACGCTGCTCGCCATCGGTAATAAACCTGCTGCGCAAGAGGCGATGGAGCTGTACTTGCACGATTCCGAGCGCCTTTCGCTGGCCCTGTTTGATCACCCTTGATGGAGGATTGCCCCATGTACAAAGACTATCCGGCCGCTTATCAGGTCAGTAAAGGTTCGGCGTTGCAGGTTGATACGGCGTTTTACGAACGCATACGTGACCGAAAGGACCAGCGCCAATTGATCGAGCAGTTCGAGGTGCCGATTCGCACGGGTAAAGCTTGGAAGGTGCCGGCCGGGCATGTGTTTCGGGTCACCACACCGGTGGGGCCTCAGGTGGGTGACTTCAACGTGTGGAACGCCAATGACCCCCGCGAGCGCCTATGGGCGGCGCGCACTCGCCAGTTGCAGGGCGCCCATGTCAGTACCCATGACCGTTTGTGGTCGAACCTGCCGTTTCTGCGTCCGCTGGTGACGATCACCGATGACAGCCTGGCCGGTTATGGCATCGACGAGCATGGCGGGCGGCTCCACGACCTGCTGGGCACCCGCTGCGATCCGTATGTGAACCGCATGCTCACCGGCGAAGACTTCCATCACCACTGCCACTCCAACCTGACCCGTGCAGTATTGCCCCACGGTTTGACGGAGTTTGATGTGCATGACGTGCTGAATATTTTCCAATGCACCGGCCTTAATCATGACGATATGTACTTCATGAAGGCGTGCCCGGCGCAGAAGGGCGACTACTTGGAGTTTTTTGCCGAGATTGATCTGCTGTGTGCGTTGTCCACGTGCCCTGGTGGAGATTTGTCGCTGCCGATGTGGGGGCCTGAAGCGCAGGACCCGCTGACGGTGTGCCGTCCTTTGGGGGTTGAGATCTACAGGTTGGAAGAGGCATTGCTGAGCGGCTGGAGCCAGCCGGAGCGTGCGGCCTATAAGGGGCAGCATGGGTTGCAGATTGCCAAGGCGGCTTGGGAGTGATTGGGGGAGGGGCTGCTTCGCAGCCCGGCGCGGGGCGAGCCCGCTCACTACAGTGAACGACCTCATTGGATCGGTCAGCGGTCCTGCGCATCCTTGGCATCCGCCTGGGCGTTGCGCTCGGCCACGCGCTTGCGTTGTTCGTCGGTGAGTTCCACTTTGTTGGCGCTGTCACGCAGCATCATCAAACCACCGACGATCGAACCGATCGCGACCACCATAATCAACCACGCATACCACGGCATAAGGCTCTCCTTGAGGCGGATTACCGTGGGAGAATTTTCCCACGGTAATAACTGCTTTGAGCAACAGGCTTTCTGAGTAGTTCATTGTAGGCCTGTTCCGCCTCGTTAACTCAGAGCCCGGTCAACATCGCATCCGCCGGCGCATCGGCGCGATCCTGTGCAGTCATTTGGAAGTAGACGAACCCCGCCAGCATGAAGCCGAGGAAGATCAGCCCGATCAGCGCGTTGAACCACGCCATGGCCACCAGGCACACCACCGCCAGCACCAGCGCAATGCCGGGCACGATCGGATAGCCCGGCGCCCGGAAGGTACGCTCCAGCAATGGTTCGGTCTTACGCAGCTTGAACAGGCTGAGCATGCTCATGATATACATCACGATGGCCCCGAAGACCGCCATGGTGATCATCGCTGCGGTCAGCGTCATGCCGCCCAGGTTGATCAGGCCGTCGCTGTAGATGGCGGCGATGCCGACCACGCCGCCGGCGATGATTGCTCGGTGCGGTGTCTGAAAACGCGACAGTTTGGCCAGGAACGGTGGCAAGTAACCAGCGCGGGCCAGGGCAAAAAACTGGCGCGAGTAACCGAGGATGATCCCGTGGAAGCTGGCCACCAGGCCAAACAGGCCGATCCACACCAGCATGTGCAACCAGCCGGAACTCTCGCCGACCACGGTTTTCATGGCCTGGGGCAACGGGTCATTGATGTTCGACAGGGTGCGCCAGTCGCCTACGCCACCGGCGAAGAACATCACCCCCATGGCCAGGAGCACCAGGGTGAGGATGCCGCTGATGTAGGCTTTTGGAATGGTGCGCTTCGGATCTTTGGCTTCCTCGGCCGCCATGGCCGCGCCTTCGATGGCCAGGAAAAACCATATCGCAAACGGAATCGCCGCGAACATCCCGGCAATTGCCGGGGCGCCGAAGGTGTCAGCGCCCGCCCAGCCATTCAGGGCAAAGTGGCTGAAACTGAAGGCCGGGGCAACCACGCCCATGAACACCAGCAGTTCGGCGACGGCCAGTACGCACACCACCAGCTCAAAGGTTGCTGCGAGCTTCACCCCGAGGATGTTCAGGCCCATGAACACGATGTAGGCACCCACGGCCGCGTGTTTCGGGTCCAGTGCCGGAAACTGCACATTCAGGTAGGCGCCGATGGCCAAGGCGATGGCGGGCGGGGCGAAGACAAATTCGATCAGGGTGGCGAGACCCGCGATCAGGCCACCTTTTTCTCCGAAGGCGCGACGGCTGTAGGCAAACGGCCCGCCAGCATGAGGAATGGCGGTGGTCAACTCAGTGAAACTGAAGATAAAGCAGGTGTACATCGCCGCGACCATCAGTGAAGTCACCAGGAACCCCAGCGTACCTGCCACGCCCCAGCCATAGCTCCAGCCGAAGTATTCACCGGAAATCACCAGCCCGACCGCAATGCCCCACAAATGCAGGGTGCCTAAAGTGGGTTTGAGTTGTGTGTTCATCGTGTTGCTCTCCCTGAACCGGTTGGAATGATTCAGGGTGTTGCAGTGGGCATGCCAGCCTGAGAATCATTGTCGTAAAGCAGTGCAACTGTCGCCAGTACGACGGTTTGGCGTTTGAAATTTTCCAGCGTTGCACCAGATAGGGGCGCTGGTGACTGAGCTGGCGCCTTCGCGGGCAAGCCCGCTCCCACAGTGGAGCGCGCATATCCTGGTCAAACGCAGCCAGGTGTGGGAGCCGGGCTTGCCCGCGATGAGGCCCTCAAACTCACCATAAATCCCCCTGTAAACCCCGCATAAACCCACTCTTTACGCCGTCTTTACGCCCCACCCATACCCTCGCTCTCGTTCCTTTACGCCACTCCTGCCGACAATTGCCCCACACGCGGCAATCGCCGCAAAACGGAGAGACTTCCATGAGCGTTCTGGACGGGGTGTCACTGCTATTGGCCGTGGCGCTGTTCATTTATCTGCTGGTTGCGCTGTTACGCGCGGATCGGAACTAGGAGCGGGCCATGCACAGTTATGACTATTGGCTGATCATCGCCTTCTTTGCGGTGGTGCTGGTGCCGGCACCGTTCCTCGGGCGGTTCTACTACAAGGTGATGGAAGGGCAGCGCACCTGGCTCACGCCGGTGCTCGGCCCGGTGGAGCGCGCCTGTTATCGCCTGTCGGGCGTGGATGAGCATCAAGAACAAAGCTGGCAGAAATACACGCTGGCCTTGCTGGCATTCAACCTCGCAGGCTTTGTGCTGCTCTTCGCGATCCTGTTGTTCCAGGACTATCTCCCACTGAACCCGCAGAAATTGCCGGGCCAGGAATGGACCCTGGCCTTCAACACTGCGATCAGTTTCATGACCAATACCAACTGGCAGTCCTACAGCGGTGAGGCTTCCCTGAGCTACCTCAGCCAGATGGTTGGCCTGACCGTGCAGAACTTCGTCAGCGCCGCCACGGGGCTCGCCGTCCTGGTCGCGTTGTGCCGTGGGATTGGTCGCAAGTCCACCAAGACACTGGGCAACTTCTGGGTCGACATGACCCGCGCCACCCTCTATGGCCTGCTGCCATTGTGCCTGGTGCTGGCGTTGTACCTGGTGTGGCAGGGCGTGCCGCAAACCTTCGCTCATTACGTTGATGCCGTGACGATGCAGGGCGTGGATCAAGTGATTCCGCTGGGCCCGGCTGCCAGTCAGATTGCGATCAAGCAATTGGGCACTAACGGCGGTGGTTTCTTCGGCGTCAACTCGGCCCACCCCTTTGAAGACCCGACAGCCTGGGCCAACCTGTTCGAGCTGGCGGCGATCATTCTGATCCCGGTGGCACTGGTGTTTACGTTTGGCCACTACGTCAAAGACCTGCGTCAGAGCCGCGCGATCCTCGGCTGCATGCTGGCGCTGTTCCTGATCGGCGGTGCGACCTCGCTGTGGGCCGAGTATCAGCCCAACCCGACGCTGAATAATCCTGCCGTCGAGCAAACCGCACCGATGGAAGGTAAGGAAGCACGCTTCGGTACCACTGGCACGGTGCTCTGGTCGGTGACCACGACGGCGGCGTCCAACGGCTCGGTCAATGGCATGCAGGACAGCCTCAACCCCCTCAGCGGCATGGTGGCGCTGGTCAACATGATGGTCGGCGAAGTGATCTTCGGCGGTGTCGGCGCCGGCATGTACGGCATGTTGCTCAATGTGCTGATCGCCGTGTTCCTCGCCGGCCTGATGATCGGCCGCACACCGGAATACCTGGGCAAGAAACTTCAGGCCAAGGAAGTGCAATTGCTGGTGGTGACCTTGCTGGTGATGCCGGTAGGCACCTTGGTGCTGGGTGCCATCGCCGCCAGTTTGCCTGGTCCGGCGGGCGCTATCAGCAACCCCGGTCCCCATGGTTTCAGCCAGTTGCTCTACGCCTACACCTCAGCGAGTGCCAACAACGGTTCGGCGTTCGGCGGCTTCAGTGCCAACACCCCGTTCCACAACCTGATGCTGGGCCTGGGTATGTTGATCGGCCGCTTCGGCTACATCCTGCCGGTACTGGCACTGGCCGGCAGCCTGGCGATGAAGAAGACCGCTCCGATTGGCCAGAACAGCTTCCCCACTCATGGCCCGCTGTTCGTGACGCTGTTGACTGTGACCATCTTGCTGGTGGGCGGCCTGACGTTCTTGCCGACCCTGGCGCTGGGCCCGATTGCTGAACACCTGAGCATGGGCTTCTGAGGGATATGAAAATGAATATGCCTGCAAAAAACGCAGCTCCTGTGCAAACCCAGGAGCCTGCCAAAACCGCCATCTCTGCCCTGTGGCGCCCTGCGCTGGTCCAGGCGTTCGTCAAGCTGGATCCGCGCCAACTGCAACGCTCGCCGGTCATGCTGGTGGTCGAACTGACCGCCATCCTCACCACCGTGTTGTGCTTTGTGCCCGACACAGCAGTGCCCACCTACGTTGCGGTGCAGATCGCCGTATGGCTGTGGTTCACCGTGCTGTTTGCCAACTTCGCCGAGGCCCTGGCCGAAGGTCGCGGCAAGGCCCGTGCCGACAGCCTCAAGGCCGGCAGCGAAGGCCTGAGCGCCCGGCGCAAGGAGGCCGATGGCAGCTTCAAGGTGGTGCCGGCCACCAGCCTGCGCAAAGGCGATGTGGTGCGCGTCGCCGCCGGGGAAATGATCCCCGGTGACGGCGAGGTCATCGAAGGCATCGCGGCGGTCAACGAAGCGGCGATTACCGGTGAATCCGCGCCGGTGATCCGTGAGTCCGGTGGCGACCGTTCGGCCGTCACCGGCAACACCCGCCTGGTGTCCGACTGGCTGCTGATCCGCATCACTGCCAACCCGGGCGAGTCCACCCTTGACCGCATGATCGCCCTGGTCGAAGGCGCCAAGCGCCAGAAAACCCCCAACGAAGTCGCGCTGGATATCCTGCTGATCGGCCTGACGCTGATCTTCCTGCTGGTGGTGGTGACCCTGCAGCCGTTCGCCCACTTCGCCAGTGGCAGCTTGCCGCTGGTGTTCCTGGTCGCACTGCTGGTGACGCTGATTCCTACCACTATCGGTGGTTTGCTGTCGGCCATCGGTATCGCCGGCATGGACCGTCTGGTGCGCCTCAACGTGATCGCCAAATCCGGTCGCGCGGTGGAAGCGGCGGGCGACGTGCACGTGTTGCTGCTGGACAAGACCGGCACCATCACCTTCGGCAACCGTCGCTGTGCGGCGGTGATCGCAGCGCCCGGCGTCAGTGGCCGGGACCTGGCCGAGGGCGCGCTGTTGGCGTCGTTGGCGGACGACACGGCGGAAGGCAAATCCATTGTTGAATACCTGCGCGCCTTGCACCCTCAGGCCGAACCGACCCTGGACCAGCTGACCTCCGTGCCGTTCAGTGCGGAAACCCGGTTGTCCGGCGTGGATTACCAAGGCCGTGTGTTCCGTAAAGGCGCCGTGGATTCGCTGCTGACGTTTATCGGCCAACAGCGTCGCGACCTGCTGCCCGCGCTGTCGCGTGAAATCGACAAGATCGCCCAGAGCGGCGGCACCCCGTTGCTGGTGTGTGCCGATGGCAAATTGCTGGGCGCGATCCACCTCAAAGACGTGGTCAAGCCCGGCATCCGTGAACGCTTCGCCGAGTTGCGCAAGCTGGGGATTCGCACCGTGATGGTCACCGGTGACAACCCGCTGACCGCCGCCGCGATTGCCGCTGAAGCCGGTGTGGATGACGTGCTGGCCGAAGCCACCCCGGAGAAAAAGCTCGCGCGCATTCGCCATGAGCAGAACGACGGCCGCCTGGTTGCGATGTGTGGCGACGGTGCCAACGATGCCCCGGCGCTGGCCCAGGCTGACGTCGGCATGGCCATGAACGACGGCACCCAGGCCGCACGCGAGGCCGCCAACATGGTCGACCTCGACAGCGACCCGACCAAGCTGCTGGACGTGGTACAGATCGGCAAGGAATTGCTGGTGACCCGTGGCGCGCTCACCACCTTCTCTATCGCCAACGACGTGGCCAAGTACTTCGCGATCCTGCCGGCGCTGTTTGCCTCGATCTACCCGCAACTGGGCGTGCTCAACGTGATGCACCTGCAGAGCCCGCAGAGCGCGATTCTCTCGGCCATCGTGTTCAACGCCTTGATCATCGTGGTGCTGATTCCCCTGGCGCTGCGCGGCGTGCGCGTGCAGGCGGCGAGTGCGGCAGCGTTGCTGCGTCGCAACCTGCTGATCTACGGGCTGGGCGGGATCCTGGTGCCGTTCGTGGGCATCAAGGCCATCGACATGCTGCTGACGGCGCTGCACCTGGTGTAACCCAACTCTCGTAGGAGCCGGCTTGCCGGCGATCGGTCCGACGCGGTGCAACTGACCCACCGCCATCGCCGACAAGCCGGCTCCTACAGATCTAATGTGAGGAAGTTGAAATGTCTAACATCATCCGCCCAGCCCTGAGCCTGCTGGTGCTCATGAGCCTGATCACCGGCGTTGCCTACCCGCTGGTGGTGACTGGCGTCGCCCAGGTGGCCTTCCCTGATCAGGCCAATGGCAGCCTGGTGCACGACGCCAGCGGCAAGGTGCGGGGTTCCAGCCTGATCGCCCAGGACTTTAACGGCGACACCTGGTTCCATCCACGCCCCTCGGCCGGTGCTTTCGCCACTGTTTCCAGCAGCGCCAGCAACTTGGGCCCAAGCAACCCGGCGCTGGCCACACGCATCTTCGACGATGCCAGCAAACAGTTGGTACCTGGCCAGGGGCCCGTGCCCCTGGTCTCGCTGACTACCTCCGGCAGCGGTCTTGATCCACACTTGCCTCCACAGGCGATTGCCTATCAACTGGCGCGAGTGGCCGCCGCACGGAATGTACCGGTGTCGACCCTGCAGCGGTTGCTGGATGAGCACATTGAAAGCCCGCTGATCGGGCCGCCGGTGGTGAACGTGCTGGCGTTGAACATGGCCCTGGAAAAGTTGTAGGCAGTGACGCCGCCATCGCAGGCAAGCCAGCTCCCACAGGGGAATGCTTTCCCTTGTGGGAGCCGGGCTTGCCCGCGATGGCGGTCTGAAGCACACCCGATAAACACCTGAAGGAACCCCCGCGCATGAGCGACTCCGGCCGCGCCGATGCCCTGCTAGCCGAACTGCCACGGGACGGCCGTGGCCGGCTCAAAGTCTTCCTGGGCGCCGCGCCGGGTGTGGGCAAGACCTACGCCATGCTCCAGGCCGCCCACACTCAGCTGCGCCAAGGCGTGCGCCTGATCGCCGGCGTGGTCGAAACCCACGGCCGCGCCGAAACCGAAGCCTTGCTCGGCGGCCTGCCGCAACAACCATTGCTGCGCAGTGAATATCGCGGCGTGATGCTCGAAGAAATGGACCTCGACGGCCTGCTCGCCGCCAAGCCCAAGCTGGTGCTGGTGGACGAGCTGGCCCACAGCAACGCCCCTGGCAGCCGCCATGAAAAGCGTTGGCAAGACATCCAGGAACTGCTGGCCGCCGGCATCAACGTGTTCACCACGGTCAACGTCCAGCACCTGGAAAGCCTCAACGATCAAGTGCGCGGCATCACCGGCGTACAGGTGCGCGAAACCCTGCCGGACTGGGTGCTGCAAGAGGCCGACGAACTGCTGCTGATCGACCTGCCGTCTCGCGAGCTGCTTGAGCGTCTGCGCGACGGCAAGGTCTACGTGCCCGAGCAGGCCCGCGCGGCCATCGAGGCCTTCTTCACCCAGACCAACCTGATGGCCCTGCGTGAACTGGCGATGCAAACCGCCGCCGCCCATGTCGACGACGACTTGGCCCAGGGCTATCGCCAACTCGGGCAGGCAGCACCTGCCGTGCGCGGGCGGTTGCTGGTGGGCGTGGATGGCGATGCGCAAGCCGAACGCCTGGTGCGTCACGCCAGCCGCGTGGCCCAGCGCCGGCATCTGCCGTGGAGCCTGGTGCATGTCGATAACGGCCGGGCGCGGGATGAGCAATCGCGCCTGCGCCTGCAGAACGCCCAGCAGTTGGCCGAGCGGCTGGGCGGTGAAGTGGTGTTGCTGCGGGCGGGGGAGGTGGCCAAGACGCTGATCCAACACGCCGCCGAACGCCGTGCCAGCCTGTTACTGGTCGGGCAGTCACGGATGCGCTGGCGCCGGCGCCTGTTCGGCGGTGGCTTGGCCGCGCGCTTGTTGCGCAATGCCCGCGGCTTGGAAATCAACGTGCTGGACAGCGACGACATCCCCGCGCCGCCACGCTTGCCGGATGTGCGCGGGCTGGTCTGGTTCGACTACGGCCTGGCGGTGGTGGCGACCATCATCGCCGCCGCGTTGGCCTGGGCGGTGGCCAGTGTGCTGCCGTTGCCGAACATCTCGTTGGTGTTCCTTGCTGCCGTGTTGCTGGTGGCGGTGCGCAGCAGCCTGGGCCCGTCCCTGGTGTGTGCGGCGCTGTCGTTCCTGACCTACGATTTCTTGTTTATCCCGCCGAATTTCTCCTTCGCCATCCAGCGCGAAGAGGACGTGTTGACCCTGTTGTTCTTCCTGTTGATGGCCGCCTTGACCGGCAACCTTGCCGCACGGCAGCGCCGGCAATTGCAGGCACTGCGCGATACCCAGGAAGAAACCAGCGAACTGCTCGACCTGTCGCGCAAACTCACGGCGGCGACCGACCGCCAGGCCGTTATCAGCGCGGCGGCTCATCACCTTGAGGGGTGGAGTGACCTGGACCTGTGCCTGGTCAACCGTGACGGGCAGGGCGGCTGGAAGGTCGAAACCGGCGCCGCATTGAACCTCACTGAAGCCGAGCGCGCCGCTGCCGATTGGGCGTGGCAACACGATCAACCAGCCGGCATGGGCACCGGCACCTTGCCGTTCGGGCGTTGGTGGTGGTGGCCGTTGTCGGGCGAGGAGGGGCCGCTGGGCTTGCTCGGGGTCAGCCCCAAACCGGGGCTGGAGTTGAGCGGTCAGCGTCGTCGTTTGCTCACGGCGTTGAGCCAACCGCTGGCCCAGGCACTGGCCCGGGCGCAGCTGGCGCAGGAGCTGGAGTCTGCGCGCCTGCACGGTGAAACCGAGCAACTGCGCAGCGCCTTGCTCGCCTCGGTGTCCCATGATTTGCGCACGCCGCTGACGGCCATGCGCGGCAGCATCGACAGCCTGCTGGCCCTCGGCGAGGCCATTCCGCTGGAGGATCGCCGCGAACTGCTGGAAGGCACCCGCGATGAAGCCGAGCGCCTTGATCGCTACATCCAGAACCTGCTGGACATGACGCGCCTGGGCCACGGCGCCCTGAAACTGGCACGGGACTGGGTCTCTCCGGGTGACATCGTGGGCAGTGCACTCGGCCGTTTGCGCGCCGTGCTGGCGCCCTTGCGGGTGAAGGCCGATGTGCCCGTGGCGTTGCCGCTGCTGTACGTGCACGCGGCGCTGATCGAGCAAGCCTTGGTCAATGTGCTGGAAAACGCGGCACGCTTTTCACCCGCCCAGGGCCGCCTGGAGGTGAGCGCCGGGGTGGCCGATGATCAGCTGTTTTTCGCGGTGGCCGATGAGGGGCCGGGTATTCCTGAAGACGAGCGCGCGAAGATTTTCGACATGTTCTACACCGCCGCCCGGGGTGACCGGGGCGGGCAGGGTACCGGCCTCGGCTTGGCCATTTGCCAGGGCATGGTCGGTGCCCACGGCGGGCATATCAGCGTGGCTGATGGCATTGAGGGGCGGGGTACTTGCATCACCTTGTTCCTGCCACTGCCAACCCAGCCTGGCCTGGAGCGCGAGGCATGAGCTACCCTGTTTTCTTCACAGATTTTGATTGGACACCATGAGCCAGACCGCAACGATTTTGGTCATTGATGACGAGCCGCAGATCCGCAAATTCCTGCGCATCAGCCTGGCCTCCCAAGGCTACAAGGTGATCGAGGCTGGCACCGGCAACGAAGGCCTGGCGCAAGCAGCGTTGAGCAAGCCGGATTTGCTGGTGCTCGACCTGGGCCTGCCGGACATGGACGGGCAACAGGTGTTGCGCGAGTTTCGCGAGTGGTCGACGGTGCCGGTGCTGGTGTTGTCGGTGCGCGCCAGTGAAGTGCAGAAAGTCGAGGCGCTGGACAGCGGCGCCAATGACTACGTGACTAAACCGTTTGGCATCCAGGAATTTCTCGCCCGCGTACGTGCCCTATTGCGCCAGGCTCCGGCCGGGGAGGCCCAGGAAGCCGCGTTGAGTTTTGGCCCGTTGACGGTGGACCTGGCCTATCGCCGGGTGCTGCTGGACGGTGCCGAAGTCGCCCTGACCCGTAAGGAGTACGCGGTGCTGGCGCAACTGGCGAGGCATCCTGGGCGCGTGATCACCCAGCAGCAATTGCTCAAGGACATCTGGGGGCCGACCCATACCGAGGACAGCCACTACTTGCGGATCGTGGTGGGGCATTTGCGTCAGAAGCTGGCGGATGATCCGACACAGCCGCGTTTTATCGTGACCGAGGCGGGGGTGGGGTATCGGTTGTTGAACGCATAGGTTTGTGGTGCCTGGCCTGACGCTATCGCCGGCAAGCCACCCCACATTCGAAGGTGGTATGCGATCAACTGTGGGAGCTGGCTTGCCTGCGATGGCGTCATCAGCAACACCGAAGTTCTTAGTGTTGCTCACTCTCATACCGATCCAAGGTATCACTGGCAATTTCCCGTCCCAACGCAATCAACTCCGGCGCCTTGTAGAACTCAAAAAACCGACACACCCGCTTTGGCACGTTGATCAACACATCAGGCGGGTAACCGGCAATCTTGTACTGCGCCAAGGACGTCTGCATCACCTCGAAACTCTGGTTGATCAGGTCAAGCAGTGATGCGGGCCCCACGTTGTCGATGATGAACGAACCGGTCGCCGACTTGGGCGCGCCGGCTTTTTCCGGCGCGGCGGCGGGTTGCTGGGATTCGGGCTCGGCCGATTCCAGCCACGGGTTGATCTCTGCCGCTTCAGCCTGCAAGGCTTCCTGTTCCAGCTTCATCAGTTGCTCGGCCTGCTTGCGTCGAAAGGGCAGGTGCGAGCCCAGGGATTTGGCCAGGCTGTTGAAGCGGCTCTTGAACGCAGGCGGGCGCTGGATCACCGGCAGGTGATAGTGTTTCTGGTTGGTGGCGTTGAGGTTGACCGCAATGATCAGGTCGCAATGGCTCGACACCACCGGCACGATCGGCAGCGGGTTGAGCAGGCCGCCGTCCACCAGCATGCGGTTGCCTTGCATCACCGGCGTAAACAGGCTGGGGATGGCGGCCGAGGCGCGCATGGCCTGGTGCAGGCAGCCTTCCTGGAACCAGATCTCCTGCTGGTTGGTGAGGTCGGTGGCGACGGCGGTGTAGGGGATGCGCAGTTCTTCGATGTTGATCTCGCCGACGATCTTGCGGATCTGCCCGAAGACCTTCTCGCCACGAATCGCCCCCAGGCGAAAACTCACGTCCACCAGGCGCAGCACATCCAGGTAGTCGAGGCTTTCAATCCAGTTTCGATAATCCTCCAGTTTGCCGGCTGCGTAGATCCCGCCGACCACGGCCCCCATGGAACAACCGGCGACACAGGCGATGTCATAGCCGCGCCGTTCGATCTCTTCGATCACTCCGATGTGGGCGTAACCTCGGGCCCCTCCGGAGCCCAATACCAAGGCAACACGTTTTTTCATGGTCCATGTCCTCCCCAAGGCAGGTGCCCACAATGCACCCATTGAGGGGGCGCCTTCAATCTTCGCCTGGGGCGGTAATATTTTTGCTGGCGGGGCGCGGTGCTCGGGTATGCTCTGGCGATAGACGCTTTTGATTTGGGGCTGACAGACAAGGCACTTTTTCTTGTAGGCAACGTCTACAACGTACGACTGTTTTTCTTTATTTGAGGTGTCATCGATGAAAGCCTGGATGTGTGTGCCTGTGATCGTGTTGGCCCTGGCCGGTTGTGCCGGGAAAACCGCGTACCGCGACAGCTGCGGCACGCAACTGGATGCCGCGTGGCATGAACTGGACCTGGCCAAGGCCGAAGGCTTTGCCGGCACTGTGAGCTACTCTAAGGCCTTGTCCTTGCTGACCGGTGCCAAGACCCAACAGCAATTCGAAGCGTTTGAAGGCTGCTCCAACAAGGCCGAGAAAGCGCGGTTCTATATTCGTGAGTCGCGCGCCGGGCGTTGACCTTTCGCCGTGATCAGGGATCTTCATCGTCAGGGGAGGAAGGGATGTCAGCGTTGGTCGATCAGTTAGTCGCTCAGGTCATTGGCCTGGAAGTAGGGTTACTGAGCTGCCAGGCTCGCCTCGCCGCCGTCACCGACGATGAAGCCTTGCATGACCTGCGCACCACCGTGCGGCGGCTGCGCAGCCTCCTTCGCCCATTGCGCGGGCTGCCAGGTGTCGAGCAGCTTGAGTTGGCGGCGAGTACGGTCGGCCAGATCACCACGCCGCTGCGGGACCGAGAGGTCCTGGCGGCGTATCTGCATCAGCACGGCCATCACGCGGCGGCAGACCGGCGCTTGCGCTTGCAACCCGATGCGTATCGGCACGTGGCGCAAAGCCCGGAGCTGGCTCACCTGCTGCTCATCCTGGATGCCTTCCCGCGCTTTCTCCGTGCCTCTGAGCATCAAAAGCTGCTCAAGGGGCTGCGCCCACGCATCGAGAAACGCTTGGCCAAGCAATGGCAGAAACTCGATGAAGCACTCAAAGACCCAGATCACGATCGCCACCGCCTGCGGTTGCTGATCAAGCGCGTGCGCTACGCCGCCGAAGCCTATCCCGAGCTGGACAAACTCCCTGCCAACGCCATGTCCCGACTGAAAAAAGCCCAGGGCGCCCTCGGTGATTGGCATGACTGCTGGCAGTGGTTGGCTCAGGCCCAGCATCAACCGGACCTGCAGCCATGTGTTGCGATCTGGCATCGCACCATGGCCAAGGCCGAAGGGCAGGCCGACAGGGTGCTGGAAAAGCTCAGCGCCGATTGTTTCTGAAGCGGTCCGGTTTTTGGCCGGAATAGGCGCTGTATCGCAAGGGCGCGATGGTTAACATCCCCCCATCTGTTTAGCTGATGTGAGGTCGCCATGCGCTTTAGTGATTTGCTCGACGCTGCCCGTCGCAACCCGCTGGATGTCACCATCCCCGCCGAATGGGCTCAGGGGCGCGCAACCTTTGGTGGCCTGGTCGCCGCACTGCAATACGAAGCCCTACGCGCCAAGGTGCCGGATGGCCGGCCTTTGCGGTCATTGGCCGTGACCTTTGTCGGCCCGGTGACAGCGGATGTTCCCGCCAGTTATCAGGTTGAAGTGTTGCGCGAAGGCAAGGCCGTCAGCCAATTGTTGGGTCGCGTGGTGCAGAACGGTGAAGTGGCGACCCTGGTGCAAGCCAGCTTTGGCGCATCCCGCGAGTCAGAGATTGATGTGGCCAGTGAAGCGCCGCCGACCTTCAAGCATTGGGATGAATGCCAGGAGCTGCCGTACATCAAGGGCGTGACGCCTGAGTTCATGAAACACGTGGCAATGCGTTGGAGCGTCGGCGGGCTGCCGTTTACCGGCAATAAATCTCGCGACATGGGCGGTTGGGTGCGCTTGCGCGGCGACGTGAAGGAAGAACCGTTGACCGAGTCGCATATCCTGGCCCTGGTCGACGCTTGGCCCCCGGCCCTGCTTCCCCATCTGAAAAAGCCCGCGCCCGGCAGCACGCTGACCTGGACGATCGAGTTCATCCAGCCCCTGCAAGACCTGACGACCCTCGACTGGTGCCAGTACTACGTCAACATCGAGCACGCCCGCGACGGCTACGGCCATGCTGCCGCCGCGCTGTGGAGCCCGACCGGCGAATTGATCGCCATCAGCCGCCAGACCGTGGTGGTGTTCGCCTGAGGCTCAGTGCCGATGGCGCTGCCGCCAGGCGCGCCACCAGCCACCGCTCAATACAAAGCGTGGGAAGGTCACAAACTGCTCGACCACCAGGCGCTGCACCGCATCTTTACGATCACTGAACGGCTCACTGGCCTGGGCTTCCAGGCTGTGGCCATGACGCTGCAACGCCAAGCCGGCCAGGATGCCGACCACGCCAACAGCGAAACTCGCCAGGCTCAGGCTGAACACGCCCGACACAATCAACAGAAACCCGATGATGAACAGCGGCACGGCAATCAGGTGCAACGCCAGGTTGGTCGGGTGTTGATGGTTTTGTGGGTAGTTACGCCATTGCCAGGCGGGGAGATTGGGGTGACGTTTGCCCATGATGGTGAATCCTCTGTCCGTTGAAACATCTTGGACAGAGTTTAGGTGGGGTGAGGCGGGTGGGCGAATTGGGGATGGCTATGGGCGTTATAGAGAGGCGTTTTTCATGCCCAAGTGACGCAGTCATGGTCGTCCATATGGATTAGAAACGTGAGATGGGTATCGGTTAGCCAGAATGGGTAGCCGGTTGTTTCACCCAAGAGAGATGTAACGTCTAGCGCACTACCGACTTGCCAGCCTCTGTATTTTGAGTCGCATACCAACAGAATTAGATTGTTTTCGCTAAAGAGTGCTTTTTAAAAGTCCTCATCATTGCCTCTGATGTAAACATTTGGGTTGATCAATGAAATGTCCTTAGAGTTGAATTCGATTAAAGAGTGTTTGTTGGCGGCTTTAAAGTGAAGTTGGCCATCTTTTTTTGTTATTTCTACTGCGAAAGTATCTCTGTTTGGTATGTTGAGTATTTTTAGATCGCTAATTTCATAGCAGTCAATGCCGAGCCTGCAGGCGTTGTAGCCCTTGTCTTTCCATTTTTCCGGTAGGACGTCCGGGAACTCAGGTATGTCAAATCCAATTCCCAGCCTCGGTCGGTCATTGTCTATTTGTAGCGATAATAGAAAAATTTCACCTATCTCGACAGGTTGACTGAAGATTTTTTCAAAAAATATAGTGTTCTCTATTTCATTCCAATATTTCATTATTTCCCTCTAAAGTAATATTTTGTTTTTGTGCCGATAACTTTTCCGTTTCGGGTTGCTCAATAGGTGTTAAGTGGAAGTGTGTCCTTTGGTCTTCAACTTAGTTTCCAGCAACAGAGGCATGTCTGCGGCGTGGTTGACTGAGTTCAATGCGCGCGAATAGCAGGCGACCGCCTGTTGGTGATACTCCGATATGCTTTGATGAACGCCATTCAGCTCATGCTCTATTAGGGCAATGTGGGAAGCGTCGGTCATGCGCGATGCCTCCATATGGGAGAGGCGTCTGAGGCAGCCCTGCCCATCAGGGCACTAACGAAAAAAATCATCTGCAATCCTTCGCACTGTTTGATCAGGCGAAGGACTTTGCAGAGGTTTATAAGGGAAAGAAGTCGGCGTTATTCGCCAGGAATGCTAGGAAGATTCGCGAAAGCCTCGGGTAAACCGAGGCGTTGGTGTAAGGGATGGATTACAGGTTAAAAAGCCTTACAGCTTCAATTGCCCAATCGCTTTACTCAATTCCCCAGCCAACGTTGCCAGCTCATTACTGGTCGTCGCCGAGTCCACGGTCTGCTGCACGGTATTCTCGGTGACATCACGGATGCTCACCACCGCGCGGTTCATCTCTTCGGCGACGTGGCTCTGCTGTTCGGCGGCGACGGCGATCTGGGTATTGCTTTCACGCATCTGCGCGACCGCTCCGGTGATTTCGGCGAGTGCGGCGCCGGCTTCCTGGGCTTGCTGTACGCAATCGTCGGCCTTGAACGAGCTTTCCTGCATGAAGTCCACGGCATCGCGGGTGCCGGCTTGCAAGGCCGAGACCATGCGGGTGATTTCGTCGGTGGAGCTTTGCACGCGCTTGGCCAGGTTGCGCACTTCGTCGGCGACCACCGCAAAACCACGACCCATTTCCCCAGCGCGGGCAGCTTCGATGGCGGCGTTGAGGGCGAGCAGGTTGGTCTGCTCGGCGATGCTGTGGATCACCCCGACCACGCCGTTGATCTTCTGGCTGTCTTCGGCCAGTTTCTGGATCATTTCGGCGGTCTGCTGCACACCGGTGGACAGGCCGGCAATCGAGCGTTGTACGCGGGTGACCACCTCCTGGCCGCTGCCGGCAAGGGTGTCGGCGGTCTGGGACAGGTCGCGGGTGGCGCCGGCGTGTTGGGCGATATGGTAGACGGTGGCCGTCATCTCGTTGATCGCGGTGGCGGCCTGGTCGGTTTCGCTTTGCTGGCCGAGCATGCCGTGCTGCACCTCGTTCATGCTGCTGGCCAGGCGTGCGGCGCCGTCGTCGAGTTGCTGGGCTGTGCGCGCCACGGTGCTGACTACCCGCTGGTAGCCGGCCTGCATGGCATTGAACGCGGTGGCCATCTGGCCGACCTCATCCTTGCACGCCAAGGGTACACGCGCCGACAAGTCGCCGGTTTTCTCCACGTGCAGCATCACGTCCTTGAGCGTATTGAGCTGGCTGAGCAGGAAACGGATCAGCAGTTGTGAGGCGCCGAGCATCGCCAGCATCAGGATCGCAACGGCGACGGCGTAATTGGCAAAACGATCACTGAACACCTGGCTCAGGCTGGGCGCGTAGGCCAGCACGGCGAGATTCTGGCCGTCTGCACGGTTGATCACTTCAGCACCCAGCAGCGGATTTTCACCCAGCAACGGCATGGGGTTGAGCTCGACCCAGCCGCTGGCGCTGCTCAGGGCTGACAGATCTTGATCGGCCAGGTGTGGGGTTTGGCCACGAGTAAACGTCAGCCAGTGTTCGCTTTTGGGGAGCGCTTTTTCGGTCGGCCAGGCAGCGAGCAATCGCCCTTGAGCCTGCGCCGAGGCCTGGGACGCATCGCTGCGTGCCTGTTGTTCGAGCTGCACTGCGTACAACACCAGCAGCAATGTGGTGATGAAAGCGACCGCGTTCACGGCCCAGAATTTGTATTTCAGCGAGATATTGCTAAGCCAGGCACCCATGGAAGGTTTTCTCTGATAGCGGAAACAGCATTGGCAAGGTGCCATTATTGTGCCGCTACTCAGGAAGCCGGTTTTGACATGGGTCAATGCGCCGCATCAATCCACGCTGGGCAGCCCAAAAAAGCGGCGGGCGCAGGCGGTGCTGTGCTGGGCCAGGTCTTCCACGCTTTCGTGGCGATGCAGAGCCACTTCGCGCAGTACTTCCACCAGATACGCCGGTTCGTTACGGCCGTTTTTCGGCTTGGGACGCAGGGTGCGCGGCAGCAGGTAAGGGGCATCGCTTTCCAGCATCAGGCGGCCCCGGGGAATTTCCCTGACCAGGGGGTGTAGGTGCGTCCCACGGCGTTCGTCGCAGATCCAACCGGTGATGCCGATATGCAAGTCGAGGTCGAGGTAGCTGAACAGCGCCTGTTGTTCCCCCGTGAAGCAATGCACCACGGCGCCGGTGAGGTGGTCGCGATAGTCCTTGAGGATCTCCAGCAGGCGCTGATTGGCATCGCGCTCATGGAGAAACACCGGCAGCTTCAGCTCGACGGCCAGGGCCAGGTGTTCTTCAAGGACTTTTTCCTGTTGAGGGCGTGGGGAAAAATCACGGTTGAAATCCAGCCCGCATTCGCCCACTGCCCGCACACGAGGTTCGCTGAGCAAACCGCGCAAACGTTGGGCGCTGTCGCCGTTCCAATCGCTGGCGGAATGAGGGTGGATACCGGCCGTACTGAACAGGCGCTGGCCGCTTTCGTCGAGTTTCACGCTCAGTTCCAGGGCCTGTTCGCTGCCATCGACACTGGTGCCGGTGAGCACCAATTGTTGCACGCCGGCAGCATAGGCACGCTCGAGAACAGCCTGGTGCCTCTCGTCGAAACTGGGGTTGGTCAGGTTGACGCCGATATCAATGAGTTGCATGGTGCTACCTCCGCCTGCGGTCGGAAAGCATATCAGAGCTGTAGATTTATAAGAAAATCGAAGAACTACAACGAGTTATAGCTGTCTTTGAACGTCGCAAGTGACATTGCGTTTGGCTGACTGCCTTACCTGTGCCACCGTTGCGCGCCTTGCCAGCGCATAAAGCGCTCTGTTTCTGACACCCAGCGTCTCGTTTTTCGCGAGGGCGTTGGCCAGTATTCTTTCCGGAGAGCGGATGATCCGACCCTCGGCGTTGCTTATGTTGTGCCTGACGTTATCGCTGCCCATGGTGGCGGTCGCGCGTCTGGACGGGCCGCTGGAAGTGACCAAGCCCGGCAAGGTGCGGGACCTGGCGCAAATCCGCTCCAGCCGCACTCTACGCGTGCTGGTCAACCAGAGCCGCAACAGCTCCGGTGAAATCCAGGGCCAGGCCATTGGTATCGAATACCACCGCCTGCGTGCGTTCGAGCAATACCTGAACGGCCACGCCCGTGATGGCGAAGAAATTTCCCTCAAGATCATTCCCAAGGCCAAGGATCAACTGCTGGGTGCGTTGGCCCGTGGTGAAGGCGACCTGGTAGCCCCCGGTGAGTTGCTGGATGTGAAGGCGGCGCACAAGATCAGCACCAGTGACCCGATCGCCAGCGATGTGCCCTTGTGGTTGGTGGGCGTCAAGGGGGAACGCCGGTTCACCAAGCTCGAGCAACTTTCCGGGCGTACCCTGGCGCTGACCACCGGCAGTGCGGCTGCGGACGCAATCAGCCAGGTCAACCAGAAGCTGGCCCTGCACAAGCAGCCGCCGGTAAAGGTGGAATGGGTCGACCCGACGCTGGCCGTTGAAGACGTGCTGGAGATGGTACAGGCCGGAATCTTTCACCTCACCATTGTCGAAAAACCGATAGCCGAGCGCTGGTCGAAGATCCTGCCCAAGCTGCGCTTTGACCGGCAGGTGGCGATCAGCGAGCCGGGCGACGAGTATTGGTTTGTCCGCCAGGACGCTTCGATGCTGCGGGCCAGCATCGACCGCTTCCTCAAGACGTATCGAACGCCGTCCGACCAGGATGTGGCCTTTCAACGCATCTACCGTCGTCTCTACCAGGTCCGCAACCCCTTGGCCCGGGCCGACCGCCAGCGCCTGGAAAAATTGCGCCCGGTCCTGCAGAAGCATGCCCGCGAGCAGGGCATGGACTGGCTGAACCTGGCGGCGCTGGCCTTCAAGGAGTCGGCGTTTGACCCGGGGGCGCGTAACAGTGGCGGACCGACCGGCCTGATGCAGATCACGCCGTCCGCAGCGCAGCGGGTAGGGGTCAACAATATCGAGAGTCTCGACAGTAATGTGCAGGCCGGTGCGCGCTACCTGGCGATGATTCGACGCAAGTTCTTTGCCAGTCCCAAGCTGAACGAGCGTGAGCGCATGGCGTTTGTACTCGCCGCCTACAACATGGGGCCAGAGCGCGTGCAGGGTATGCGCGCAGAAGCCCGGCGCCGAGGGCTGAACCCCAATCAGTGGTTCTTCCAGGTCGAGCGTATTGCCATGGAGCAAGTGGGGATGGGCGGCGTCAGCTATGTTAATAGCGTGAACAAGTACTACTTGGCGTTTGATCGGGAGCGGGAGTCCCTGGAGCCGCCAGCGCCGAAAGTCGCCTCACGCAAGTGATCTAATTTGTCGATATGAATTAGGCATTTTTTCGGCTTTTATCATTGTTTAATCTGATTAATATAGCGGCCAACCCAACCCTACTTTGAAAAGGATTATCCCCATGAGCCCACTGATCAAAAGCATCCTGTCCACTCGCGCTGGCTATGGCCTGACGATTCTGCGCATTTTTGTCGGCATCATCTTCGCCGCCCACGGTTCGCAAAAACTCTTCGGCTGGTTCGGAGGCTACGGCCTCGCAGGGACTGCGCAGTGGATGGAAAGCATCGGCCTGGCGCCCGGTACCCTGATGGCGGTGTTGTCCGGTGGTACGGAGTTCTTTGCTGGCCTGGCATTGATCATTGGTCTGCTGGCTCGCCCTGCGGCGTTGGGTCTGACCATCCTGTCGGTGGTGGCGATCTTCTCTGTGCATATTCATAACGGCCTGTTCATGGCCAACAACGGCTATGAATTCGCCCTGGCCTTGCTTGGCGGCTCGCTGGCGGTATTGCTGGAAGGGGCGGGCAAGTTGTCTGCGGACCGTGCCATCAGCCACTGACACCTGCAGAAAAACCTGAAAAAGCCCGCCATGAGCGGGCTTTTTCGTCTCTCGGGATTCTTGACACTGGCCCACCGGCTTCTCTAGGATGCTGCTCATGCGCCGATTTAAACAGCTAATTGCGGGGCGCCAGCGGGACTCAATGCAGTCCTGACAGAAGCATGCACTCACCCCGAGGCAGGTTTCGAAATACCGCTAAAGCGCTGGTTCGGTGTTGCCTCTCACCTGCCCGCAGACTTTTGAGGCAGAGACACGACACGATGAATGCACTACGCCCCCTGATACGCCTGGCCCCGATCACCGCGGACCTGACTCAACGCAATCCTAAAATCCTGCTGGGTGGCAAGCACCAGCCGACGCTGTTGCGTTACCTGGACGGCTGGCCGCGTCGCAGCGGACGCCCTTCGGCCTTCCTGATCCAATTTGTGGAAGCGGGTGATTCTCTGGCCCGGTTTGCCAACAACAGCTTTGACCTGGCTGTGATCCAGGCCCCCAGCGCCTATGCGGCAGACGAAGTGATTGGACACTTGGTGCGCATCGCGCGCCAGGGGCTGATTGCCCGTCGCTGAGGGGTCAGTCAAAAGCCACGGGTGGCAAAGTGCGGTGACGGTTCTGGTACAGGAGCAGCGCCCAGGCAATCAGGCACAGCACCAGCGGCACGGCCGCGATCAGTACCAGCTTGATGATGAATTTCAGGCGCTGCAGTTCGGCGTAGGCCTCGACCTTCAAACCGTGCAATTCCATGGGCAAACGCAGCCGTTCTTTGTTGAGTGCTTGCAGTCGGGTGCTGATGTCAACCGACTGGGGAGTGAGCGTCACGGCTTGCGGGTGCAGCGTCTGCCACTCCCGTTCCGTTCGCTCAAGGCTTAGTTCCAGCTCACCCGCCTTTTCTCGGTAGTGTTGTTCAGCGGCCGCCCCCATGGCTTTCAACACGTGCAGTGTGTGGCCTGTCATTGATCGGGGGCGGATATCGGCAAGCGCTTCGGGAGCGGCCAGGTTGTCCAGTATATTGAGGGCAAACCTTATGTTGTCGTTGTTGCCTGGGTCATTCAGGGCGTCACTGAGCATGTCGGCGTCAGCCACGACGACGGCATGAATCTGCGAAGCTTTCTGCAATCCGGCAGGCAGTCCGCCGATACCGTCCGTGAATGCAGAGTAGGCCGGCCCCTCGATACGCGCGGCGATCACTGCGCGCTGGGCTTCGGGAGAGGCTTTATCGGCGGGCACGCTAATCCCAGCGATCACCCATCGGGATTGCGCTGAACCCTGGAGCAGCGGAGTGAAGCGGGTGCGGACTTTCTCGGCGCGCGCGAGTGCGCCAACGCTCGACATTGTCAGCGCGTTGACCCTTCCACTGCTGATGTCGTTGGCGTTTGTCGCTTCGCGAGGCAGCGCCAACAGGCCTTGGGGGATGGTATAGGTAGTGTCGACGAGTATCCCGTCCGTCTGCAGATGCACGCCCCAGCCAGCCAGCATTGAGCCGAACCTGGTCGGTGCGCCGCTTGACGGTTCGGTAAACACCACTATTTTGCCGCCGCCCAATACAAACTGATCGATCGCATACAGGGCCCGATCAGGCAGTTTTTCCGGATGGATGACCATCAACGTCTTGATGCCTTGAGGCATGCGCTCAAGGTGCGGCGCCAACTCCATGACATTGAAATGTCCCCTCAATTGCGTCAGCAGGCGCCCAGCGGATTTATTGATGGATACCCCTGAGAGCAGACCCACCGACCTGGGGTCGGGGTTTGACAGGTTTTGCAGCAAGTGGCCGATTTCATACTCGAGCAATGCTTCGCGATCACTGCTGAAGGCTTCGATACGTTGCGCGTTCTGGCCGGCGCGGGTGCCGATAAGCCCGAATAAACCGTACTGGTCGTCAAGGCCGAACAACCCTGCCTTGTAGGCATCTTCTGAAAAAGGAGCGGGGTGAATGATGTGCAGATTGATCCTGCCCGACGCCGCTTTTTCGTATTCCTTGAGCAGGTCCTCCACTCGCAGGCCAAAGCGTTTCTCAATGCTGTTTCGTTTGGGGTGCAGTTGATCGTTGAAAAAATACAAATCCACCGGACCCTCGAGCGTTGCTGCCAATTGGTGTGCGGCAGGCGACAACGTGTAAAGTTTTTGCTGTGAAAAGTCCCACCGAATATTCGGAATCTTACCTATCCACACTAAGTTGAACGCCAGAAACAGCAATAGGATGACGATCAGTGTGATACCTGAGCGAAGAGCGGAATGCATAGCGTGCTTTCCTTGTCAGCGGTTTTTAGCGTTAAGCGTGACAGTCGCCGCAAATAGAAAGGCCAAGATCATGCTGATGAAATACAAAGTGTCATGCAGGGTAAGTTTTCCATAGCCGACAGTGCCAAAGCGTAATAGGGAGTCCAGGGTAGCCAGGCTATCGATCAACCAGATGGGGGCCTGATGTTCAAGTGCGTCCAGGATCGAAGAAAGCGCGCAGGCCACAAGTAACAGGCAGATCGTCAATATGAAGATAACGGTTCTACGATGGGTCAAGGTGCAGATGAAACAGCCTACCGACAGATAACTCCCGGCCAATAGCCAACTGACCATGTATTGCGAAAAAATAACGGTGTTGTCCGCAGTGCCCAGCAAGTTGGCAGCTATTACGACAGGGAATGTCAGTGATAAGGCGATTGCGCTGATTACCCAGCCTGCCAGGAACTTTCCGATGACGTGCTCTGCCGGTGTAATGGGCAAGGCTTGCATCAACTCGAAAAAGCCGCGGTTGCACTCATCGGCCCATAACTGCATCGACAGTGCGGGTATCAACCACAGGTAAAGCCAGGGGTGAAACCGGAAGAAGGCCTGTAAATCGTTGCTTTCCTGTTCCAGCCACTGGTTTGTCAGTAGGCCCAACGCAGCAGATAAAGCCAGGAAAACCGCGACATGCAGGTAGGTGCCTGGCACGCAGGCATAACGGATGAGTTGATGCTTGAAAATGACGGATACCTGTTTCAAAGCGGGCTTCCTTGACTCAGGTGATTAACGACATCGCTCAGGCGCCCGGGCTCCAGGCTGACCGCTGTTATGTTCCATCCCCGGCTGGCGATAAGTGCATTGATGGGTGGATAGATGGCATGCCCAGGCATGGCGAGCACGGTGACCGTACCCGGCGCGAGTCGGTTTTCTTCGATACCCGCGACGCCGGGTAGAACCGCCAGGGCCAACAGGTCAAGCGGGGTGTCACAGGCCAGGGTGATGGCTTGGGAGTGGCGAGAGTTGCGTTGCAACTGGGCCAGCGGCGCGTCGGCAACCAGGTGCCCGTCTGCGAGTACCAGGGCGCGGGTGCAGAGATTGGCCAGTTCGTCGCCATGGCGAGAGGTGACAATGACTGCCATTTCTTCGGCCAGGGATCGGATAAGCGTCATCAGCTTGAGTTGTTGGGTCGGCGTCAGTCCTGCGGTTGGCTCGTCAAGCAGCAACACCCTGGGATCGTGGAGGATGGCCTGGGCAATGGCCACCTTGCGTTTCAAGCCGAACGAAAGCGTGTTGATGGGGTAATCGAATACCGGCCATAACGCCAGGCGTGACGCTGCCATGTCTACGCGTCTGCGATGTTCCGCGCCCCTGAACCCGTGCACAGAGGCGATGAAGTTTAGAAAACCGTTGACTGACAGGGTGCAATGACAGAGGCCTTTATCAAGTTGGTAGCCAATCTGTTTCTTGGCTTGAACGGGATGGGAGCCGATATTGAATCTTTCGATTTTTATATGGCCGGTGGTGGGCTTCATGACCCCCGCCATCAAGTTCAGGAGTGTGGTTTTCCCCGCGCCACTACTGCCCAGCAGGCCTACACACTCTTGATGTTCAATGCAAAATGACAAGTCGCTGATTGCACGCTTCATACCCAGGGTTTTTGTCAGGTTGCTTATTTCTATCATTGTTCTACCAGGTGGGTGGGCTAGAGCATTTTAAGGGTGTAGGAAAAGTTGAAATATTGGTGATTTTCTCACGCGCAGTAGTGAGTGGTTTCGAATGAGAGTACGTTCAATTATTTGGCTTGAAAATGTACGTTGGCTTTTATAAGACAAGTCCTACGCTTGATTTGGATGTCGCTGAAACAATTGAATTGCTCTGATGTTTATGGCGTGTCGATGATTTATCTGCTGTTTATGTAATGTCGCCCTTTTTACAGTGAGGCCTGTTTGTCATGATGCTTCTACGTACTCTTGTTCTTGAACGTGGTGGTCAAGATGCCCCCGTCAACGGTGCTTTGCTCTGTGGGTTTGCGGTTGCCCAGACCCAGTCCAACTATCTTGCCTATAGCCTCGACGAGGAGTTGGAACCGGGCAGTTCCAGGGTTTACATCGCCATGCTGCGCAAGAAACTCGAGCGGTATTTTTTAAGTGGGGTGGACTCCCGGGAAGACCTGCAAGTCGCCATGCAGGTGTTTAAACACATTCTCATGGTGGCTGCCGGATCAGGAGGCAAAGCGGGAGGTGTCGAGCCGCCCGTCCCGTATCACTTTATTGATTTGAAAGGCTGCAAACTGCCACCGGCGAGGCCTGAAGATCATCATTCGGTGATCATCAAGAAAGCCTTGGTAATGAAAGTGGTGACGTTGGGCATGTCCGCTCCTGTGCTGCCGGCGATCGAGAGTGCTTCATTGATCGTGCCGTCCATTCGCTTCTCTTCACAAATGACCGCGGCCACCAAGGATGCAAGCCCGCCGGAATCCGCGCCGCAGCAACTTCCTGCGTTACCCACTGAAGAAGCGCCGCAGCCCGCCGACGTCGCAACCGCGCCGTTTGTAGAGCCGAAAAATATCGCGCAGATGGATCAAGCCGTGTTGGTTGAAGTCGACAGCACGCTGAGTAGCCTTGCTCGAGTTGCCCAGGAACTGACACAGCAGAAGCTTGCGATTACCGAGCGCGAGTCGATGCTGGAGCAGTGGCAGGCACGATTGCAGCAGGAGCAATCGCAGGTTGAGAACGGCGCACGTGAGCAGGAGCAACGCGCAGCTGAATTGGATGCTCAAGCCTTGGCGATCAACCAGAAGGCTCAGGAACTGGCGCGAATGACGACACAGTTATCGCAACTGCAACTGAGCCTACGAAGTGTGCTGGGTGAACTGGATCAGTCTCTGCAGGCTTGAGGCGGCTCGGAACTGTTCAGCGGCCTGGCTACTTTCCTCGGTTCATTTATCATCAACCCCAGCCCGCCGACGCCAGGGCAAGAAGCCCTGGCGGATCGGCACCGTTGGACTTTGCCTGGGGATGCACGCGTTTGAGTACCAAGCTGATTACCAAAGAAGGTCATGAAGCGCTGAAAAAAGAGCTGGATTACCTGTGGCGCGAAAAACGCCCGGACACCACCCGCAAGGTGACTTGGGCAGCCTCCCTGGGGGATCGCAGTGAAAACGCCGATTACCAGTACAACAAGAAGCTGCTGCGCGAGATTGATCGGCGTGTGCGCTACCTGCGCAAACGCCTGGAAGACATGCGGGTCGTGGAGTACATGCCCGAGCAGGAGGGCAAGGTGTTTTTCGGCGCCTGGGTCGATATCGAAAACGAGGCGGGTGACACCAAGCGCTTTCGCATCGTCGGGTATGACGAGATTTATGATCGGATGGATTACATCTCCATCGACTCGCCCATGGCCAGGGCCTTGCTGCGCAAGGAGGTGGACGATGAGGCCATTGTGCAGACCCCCGGCGGCGAGGTGTGCTGGTGGATCACCGGTATCGAGTATGTGAAGTAACCCTTGATGGCCCGCGCACTGAAGAGTGCGCGGGCCATCATCGTTTCAACCTTCGCGCAGCACCGTCAGCGGGCTGGCATTCAACGCTCGGCGTGTGCCGAATACACCGGCCCCCCCGATCAGCACCGCTCCGATGACCGGCAACAGCAATAGCCACGGGTGAGGGTGCCAGGCCAGGTCAAAGGCGTAGCGGTACAACACCAGCGTCACCAGTTCAGTGCCCAGTGCGGCCAGCAGGCCGCTGACCGCACCCAGCAAACCGAACTCGATGCGCCGCGCCTTGACCAGCAGCTTGCGTTCGGCGCCCAGTGCCCGTAGCAGCGCACCCTGGCGGATCCGTTCGTCCAGGGTGGCCTGCAAGCCGGAGAACAGCACGGCCATCCCGGCGGCCAACACAAACAGCAGCACATACTCCACCGCCAGGGTCACCTGGGCGAGGATGCTGCGCAGTTGTTCCAGCAGTGCCTCGACCTGCAGGATGGTTACCGCCGGGAAGGCCCTGGAGAGGTCGACGATCTGTTGGTCGTGGCCTGGCGCCAGGTAGAAGCTGGTGAGGTAAGTGGCCGGCAGGTCCTTCAAGGTGCCCGGCTGGAAAATCATGAAGAAGTTGGGCTGGAAGTTGTCCCAGTTGATGGTACGCAGGCTGGTCACCCGCGCTTCGCGGTTTTCCCCGCCCACGGTGAAGACCAGGTGGTCGTCGAGCTTGAGCTTGAGGCTCTCGGCGACCTTGGCCTCCACCGACACACCAGGTATTTCATCGCCCGGCTGCTGCGACCACCAGGAACCGGCTGTCACGACGTTGCCCGGTGGCAGGTCGGCGGCCCAGGTCAGGCTCAAATCGCGTTGCACCGCACGATCGCCGCTGGAGTCCTTGCTGACGATCTGCTGTACCGGCTCGCCATTGATGCTGATCAGCCGGCCCGGCACCACTGGATACAGTGGCGCCGATTGCGCTTGCACCTCCAGCAGGCGGGCGCCAAAGGCGTCCTTGTCGGCCGGCAGGATGTTCAGGGCGAAATAGTTGGGCGCGTCCTTGGGCAACTGGTTCTGCCAAGTGTCGAGCAGTTCGTCGCGCAATAAGGCAATCAACCCCATGGACAGCAGGATCAGGCCAAACGCCAGGGATTGGCCTGCCGCTGCCAGTGGGTGGCGCAGCAATTGGCCAAGCCCCAGGCGCCACGGCAAGGAGGCGCGCGCCAGCAGCCGTCGCAGGCTTTGCAACAGCAGCAGGAGCAAGCCGCCGAGAATCAGCGCGGCGATGACACCACCGCCCAGTAGGGCGAAGGTCAACACCAAGTCGAGGCTCAGGCGCCACATGATCAGGCCCAGGGCGAACAATGCCGCACCGTAGACCATCCAGGTGCTGGACGGGATTGGCAGCAGGTCGCGGCGCAACACCCGCAACGGTGGCACGCGGCCCAGCGCGGCCAGTGGCGGCAGCGCGAAGCCGGCGAGGGCGACCAGCCCGGTGCCGATGCCCGCGACGGCGGGCAGCAGCCCACCCGGTGGCACATCGGCTGGCAGCAGATCGTGCAGGAAATAGAACAGGCCAAATTGTGCCAGCCAGCCCAGCAGTGCGCCGGCGAGGCTTGCCAGCAGGCCCAGCACGGCCAGTTGCACGCTGAACAACAGCATGGCTTCGCGCCGTGACAGCCCGAGGCAGCGTAGCAAGGCACTGGCATCGAAGCGTCGGCTGGCGAAGCGGTTGGCGGACAATGCCACGGCCACCCCAGCCAGCAGCACTGCGACCAGGCTGGCCATGTTCAGGTAGCGTTCGGCCTTGCCCAGGGCGCCGCCGATCTGTTGGTTGCCGTCGCGTGAATCCTGCAGGCGCTGGTTGGCGGCAAGCCCTGGCTTGACCAGGTCGCGGTAAGTTTGCAGTGCTGTACTGCCCTGAGGTGCGCGCCACAGTTCGCGGTAGCTCACGCGGCTACCCGGCTGGACCACGCCGGTGGCGTCCAGGTCCGACAGGTTGATCATCACCCGTGGCGTGAGACTGTAGAAGTTGCCGGCTCGGTCGGGTTCGTAGGTGAGGATACGGGCCAGGCGCAGGGTCTTCATGCCGACATCAATGCTGTCGCCGACCTTCAGGTTCAGCGCCGTCAGCAGTCGTGCTTCCACCCAGGCTTCGCCGGGCTTTGGGCCGCCGCCAGGCGTTTCGGCCCCATAGGGTTCGGCGGCGCTTTTCAGTTCTCCACGCAGCGGGTACTGCTCGTTGACGGCCTTGATGCTCGACAGCTGAATGCCGCTGTCGGCAGCGATCACACTGGAGAACTCGACGATGCGTGCGTGATCCAGGCCCAGCTCGGTCCCGGATTTGATTTGCTCGGGGCGAGCGGGCGAGCTGCCTTCCAGCACCAGGTCGGCCCCCAGGAACTCGGTGGCGCGCAACAGCATGGCGCCGTTGAGGCGAGCCCCGAAGTAACCGATGGCAGTGCTGGCGGCCACAGCCACCAGCAAGGCGAAAAACAGCACGCGCAATTCACCGGCGCGGGCGTCGCGCAGCAATTGGCGCATGGCAAGGCTGAACAGGCGCAACAGCGGCAAACGTGCCATCAAGGCTCCAGGGGCGCGACCATCAGGCCGGCTTCAAGGCGGATCAGGCGTCGGCAACGGTGGGCCAGGCGCTCGTCGTGGGTGACCAGCACCAGGGTCGTGCCGCTCTCTTTATTGAGTTCGAACAGCAGGTCGCTGATGCGCTCGCCGGTGTGGCTGTCGAGGTTGCCGGTGGGTTCATCGGCAAACAGCACGTCCGGTTCGGCAGCAAACGCCCGCGCAATCGCCACCCGTTGTTGCTCTCCACCGGAAAGCTGGCGCGGCGAGTGGGTCAGGCGTTGCCCCAGGCCCACGCGCTCAAGCAGGTGCCGGGCGCGCTCGCGGGCGTCCGGGCGGCCGTCCAGCTCCAGCGGCAGCATGACGTTTTCCAGGGCGTTGAGGCTGTCGAGTAACTGGAAGGATTGAAAGACGAAGCCGACGTGCTCGGCACGGATGCGCGCGCGCTGGTCCTCATCGAGGGTACTCAAGGCCTGGCCGGCGAGGGTGACTTCGCCGCTGCTGGGCAGGTCGAGGCCGGCCAGCAGGCCGAGGAGGGTGGATTTGCCGGAACCGGAACTGCCGACGATGGCCAGGCTGTCGCCCTTGTTCAGTTCCAGGCTCAGTTCGTGCAGGATAGTCAGTTCACCTTCCGCGCTGGGAACCACTTTGCTAAGGTTCCGCGCGGTGAGAATGCTTGCGCCCATGGAGAATCCGATGCGAATGTGGTTTTTGAGTGCTGGCCTGGCCTTGATGTGCATGGCCCAGAACGCAGCGGCGGGTACAGTCCTGATCGTTGGCGATAGTATCAGTGCCGGTTTCGGCCTGGATACCAGCAAAGGGTGGGTTGCACTGCTGGAGCAACGGCTCAAACAGGAAGGTTTCGACGATAAAGTGGTCAATGCTTCCATCAGCGGTGACACCAGTGCCGGAGGCCTGGCGCGGCTGCCGGCGGCACTTGCAGAGCATAAACCCGAAGTCGTGATCATCGAGCTGGGCGGCAACGATGGCCTGCGTGGTCAGCCACCGGCGCAATTGCAACAAAATCTTGCTTCGATGATTGATCGCTCCAAAGCCATCGGCGCCAAGGTGTTGTTGCTGGGGATGCAGTTGCCACCCAATTACGGCCCGCGCTACACCCACGCGTTTGCCGAAGTCTATGGCACCCTGGCAACGGAGAAAGACGTGCCGCTGGTGCCGTTTTTCCTGGACGGCATCGGTGGCCATCCGGAGTTGATGCAGGCCGATGGGCTGCACCCCGCCGTCGGTGCTCAGGGCAAGTTGCTGGAAAATGTATGGCCGTCGCTAAAACCGCTGCTATGACGCTTTTCTACCGGCAGGCTTTCGGCTAAGGTGGCGCCCCCCCGATCTGGAGCCCCCGATGTCGCGTCCTGCCTGGTCCCTGTTCAACTACCAACTGATCGAGCCTGACGAGCAGTTGGATCTGTTCGCCTGCCAGGAAGTCCGGGTGCATCTGGTCGCGCGTCAACTGGAGCTGGGTGGCTCGATTGACCGCACGCTCTGCGGGACGTTGCTGCCGGCCCAGCCGCGCTGGTCATCGGTGGATCGCTCGATCTTCCAGGACCAGCGCCTGTGCCCCCTGTGCCGGGCGATTCTCGAGTCCCAGAAGCGCGGCACGCCGCCGATCTGGCCGGAGCTGCGCTTCGAGCTGTAACGCCGCCTGCGGGGTGCTTGAAGCTCGCTTCGCGTATACAATCAACTTTTCCCTACCCGTCGTTCTGCGAAGGATTTTCCGGATGTTGTCGCGCCTTTCCGTCGTTACCTGCTGCCTGTCTCTTGCTGCCCTTTGCGCCGCAGGTTCGGCAGCAGCCTTGCAGTTGCCTTTGCCGCCGCCAGGTGAAGATATCGTCGGTCAGGTCCAGGTGATCAAGGCCAAGTACGAAGATACCTTTGCCGACCTTGGCACCACCTATGACCTGGGTTATTCGGAGATGGTCGCGGCCAACCCAGGCGTGGATGCCTGGTTGCCCGGCGCGGGCACCGAGATCGTGCTGCCGACCCGCTTCATCCTGCCGCCCGGCCCGCGCGAGGGCATCGTGATCAACCTGGCGGAGTACCGGCTCTACTACTTCCCCAAAGGGCAGAACGTGGTCTACACCTTCCCGTTGGGCATTGGCCGTGAGGGTTGGGGTTCGCCGATCGCCCACACCAGCATCATCGCGAAGACCCCCAACCCGACCTGGACGCCACCGGCTTCGATCAAGGCCGAGCACGCCGCCAATGGCGATCCGCTGCCCAACGTGGTGCCTGCCGGTCCGGACAACCCGCTGGGCCCGTTCAAGTTCACCCTGGGCACGCCGGGCTACCTGATCCACGGCTCCAACATGAAATTTGGTATCGGCACGCGTACAAGCCACGGCTGCTTCCGCATGTTCAACAACAATGTGCTGGAAATGGCAGGCATGGTGCCGGTCGGTACATCGGTGCGCATCATCAACGATGCGTACAAGTTCGGCAGCAGTGGTGGCAAGGTGTATCTGGAAGCGCATACGCCGCTGAATGATGATGGCACGCCGTCGGTGGTCGACAAGCACACGGCCGTCATCAACGCACTGCTCAAGCGTGAAGACCTGGCCAATAACCTGCGGGTCAACTGGGACCAGGTGCGTGATGTGGTCGCGGCGGAAGAAGGGTTGCCCACGGAAATCGGTGTGCCGGGCGCAGCTTCGGTCGCCGCCAGCGCACCGATCGACCTGCAGCAGTAACGCTGTTCGATCAACAGCCCGCTACGGCGGGCTTTTTATTACCCGCGATCCAGGTACAAACGCGAGGCAATAAAAAAGCCGACCCATAAATGGATCGGCTTGATAACAACCCCGAGGGATTATTACTTGCGGCTAGCTTTTTCAAGCATGCGCAGAGCGCGCTCGTTAGCTTCGTCAGCAGTCTGTTGTGCTTTTTGAGCAGCAGCCAGAGCTTCATCAGCTTTACGGTAGGCTTCGTCTGCACGAGCCTGGGAGCGAGCTGCTGCGTCTTCAGTTGCAGTCAGACGAGCTTCGGTTTCTTTGGAGACGCTGCTGCAACCGGTAGCCAGAACTGCGGCCAGAGCCAGAGCAGAGAATTTCAGAACGTTGTTCATCGTGTTCCCCTTCAAGGACTTTCTATTAAGTGGCTACTTTCTCAGAGTGAGCTGATAGCCGGCGTACATACTACTCATTACTTGTAGTAAGTAAACTGACGTAGCGCAAGAAGCAAAAAAAATTCTTGCGCCGAATCTATTTTGGCTAATCTTTTGGAGGTTTGTATAAAAACCGTCCAATTTTTTTCATCTTGCCGGGAACTGGATCCAGCCTGAGAGGTCCGGCCGGCATGTGTTAAGCCCGGTAGGTAGGTGAAGATTTATATATCGACGCTGACACTTAGGGTTGGCTTGGCTTTACCTTGCCTGGCATCTTTTGCGCATGTAGAGGTGACTTTAAGAGCGGCAGTTCGTCTCAAGCTTCAACTGCCGGCAATGTTCAGGCTATCGGTCATCGATTGATCGGAGCCCTTTGTGTAACCTCCAGCGGCAGGGGATGACAAGCGCGCCTTGAGCTATTGCTGTAATGGTGCCTACTATTCCCTACGTGCTGGTTGTGAGCGCTATAGGTTTTCTCGTTGTCGAAACCGGCACGGGGTGGCGTAGATGTTCCTTCGCCGGAAAAACATCGGTAAGGTAGGGGTCGAAATACAAGACCCGCGAGGAGTAGTGATGAGCGAGGCGTTGTCCATCCACCATGACCAGGCTGGTCATCAGTTCGAGACCAATGTGGACGGTCATCGTGCCTATCTGACCTATATGGACCTCGGTAAACAGACCCTGGATATCTATCGGACCTTCGTGCCCAACGCACTGCGAGGCCGTGGCATTGCAGCGGCATTGACCGAGGAAGCCCTGAAGTTCGCCGAAGAGGCCGGCTACACGGTGATCCCTTCGTGCTCTTATGTCGAACGCTACATGGAGCGCCATCAGCGCCATGCTGCCAAGCTGTAAGGCTTGAGACAGCACCCTGAAAAACGCCGGGCATTGCCCGGCGTTTTTGTGTGCGCAGCGTGTACTCAGGTGCGTTTGCGCTTGGGCAGAACGTCCTTGAGCTTGGCGTGCATGCTGCGCAGGGTGTTTTCGGTGGCAGACCAGTCGATGCAGGCGTCGGTGATCGAGACACCGTACTGCAAGTCGGCCAGGTCTTTTGGAATCGCCTGGCAACCCCAGTTCAGGTGACTCTCGACCATCAGGCCGATAATCGACTGGTTGCCTTCCAGGATCTGGTTGGCGACGTTTTCCATCACCAGCGGTTGCAGGGCCGGGTCCTTGTTGGAGTTGGCATGGCTGCAGTCGACCATGATGTTCGGCTTGATCTTGGCCTTGTTCAACGCCTGCTCGCACAGCGCAACGCTGACCGAGTCATAGTTGGGCTTGCCGTTGCCGCCGCGCAGTACTACGTGGCCGTAGGCGTTACCTTTGGTCGTGACGATGGACACGCCACCTTCCTGGTTGATCCCCAGGAAACGGTGCGGGCTGGAGACCGACTGCAGGGCGTTGATCGCCACGGTCAGGCCGCCGTCGGTGCCGTTCTTGAAGCCCACGGCCGAGGACAGGCCGGACGCCATTTCACGGTGGGTCTGGGATTCGGTGGTACGGGCGCCAATGGCCGACCAACTGATCAGGTCCTGCAGGTACTGCGGGGAGATCGGGTCGAGGGCTTCGGTGGCGGTGGGCAGGCCCATCTCAGCCAGGTCCAGCAACAGTTGGCGACCGATGTGCAAGCCATCCTGGATCTTGAACGAGTCGTCCAGGTACGGGTCGTTGATCAAGCCTTTCCAGCCGACGGTGGTGCGCGGCTTTTCGAAATAGACGCGCATCACCAGGTACAAGGTGTCGGACACTTCTGCCGCCAGCACCTTGAGGCGCTCGGCGTATTCGTGGGCGGCCTTGAGGTCGTGGATCGAGCAAGGCCCGATGACGACGAACAGGCGGTGGTCGGTGCCGTCGAGAATGTCACGGATGACTTCGCGGCCCTTGGTGACGGTCTGCAGGGCAGCGTCGCTCAGGGGGATTTCGCGCTTGAGCTGATCGGGCGTGATCAGGGTCTCGTTGGATTCGACGTTTAGGTCATTGATCGGTAAATCAGCCATCGTGTTACTCGTCAGGGTCACGGGTGCCGGCCGCCAGCCATCCCCGTGCGGCGGAGCACAGCATGATTTGAATGCAGGGGGAAGGAACCTTAGCGCGTAACACGGGCCCGCGACAATGGGCAAAGCCCGCTTTAATCCAGCGCTGGCGCCACAAAGGCTTCGTGGGAGAACTCGCCGGCATGGCGCGAGACCCACTCCCGAGCCAGGGCTTCGAGTTGCTCGGGGGTGGGATCGGCGTCTTCATGCTGGCGGCAATAGCGCTCCATCCGGCATGCTTGCTCACCCATCCGCGCGCCGAACAGCGCATGCTCATCGGTAAACGACACGCCGACGCGGTAGCCGTTTTCCACCTTGCGGCACCACGCCACATAGCCTGGGTAGCGCGCGCTGGCGCCCAATGAGGGGATGTGCAGATCAACCGCCGTGCCTTCGCGCCAAGCACGTGGCCAGTGACAGGCGATACCGCCCAGGCCGATAGTGTGCAGGCGTTGGCGGGGGAGGGCAGGTGAGGGACGTTGGATTAACTCGACAGCGACATCATCAGGGTGAGGTAAAAAACGACCCATGTACACGGACTCCGAGCACCGTCCAATTGACGGCGGTGGCAGCAGTATAGTGAAGGAACTGGAATTGACCGACCTGGATATTGACCAGCAATTGCTGGGATTACCAGGTATTTCGCTCGTGGTGTTCACCAGTGCGGGGTGTTCCAGTTGCCGTTGGGCGCGCCGGCAATTGCCAGGCTGGCATTTGCCGGTGGATCGCGTGTGCTGGGTGGATGCCGGGCACAACGGCGGTGCAGTCGAACGCTACCAGATCTTTCATTTGCCCGCGTTGTTCCTCGTGTGCGAGGGTCAGTTCCTGGGGCAATTACAGACATGCCTTACGCCGTCCGACCTTACCGCCGCCCTGAACCAGGCACTCACCCGTACACCAGAGGATTTGCCATGACTGCAGTTGCACCCAAGTCACCCCGCATTGGCATCATCGGCACCGGCGCCATCGGTGGGTTCTATGGCTTGATGCTGGCGCGTGCCGGGTTCGACGTGCATTTTCTGTTGCGCAGCGAATATGCGGCGGTCAGCGAACACGGTTTGCATCTCAACAGCACCGTGCACGGGGCTCTGCATTTGCACCCGGTGCAAGCCTATGCCCACGCCGCCGACATGCCGCCATGCGACTGGCTGCTGGTAGGCACCAAGTCCACCGGCAATGTGGACCTGGCGCCGACCATCGCCCAGGTCGCGGCACCGGATGCCAAGGTGGTGCTGTTGCAAAATGGCCTGGATGTAGAAGACAGCCTGCGTGAGCACCTGCCGGCCTCGCTGCATCTACTGGGCGGTCTGTGCTACATCGGCGTGCACCGCTCCGGCCCTGGCGTCGTCGAGCATCAAGCGTCGGGCCGGGTCAATCTCGGCTATCACAGCGGCACGGCAGCCAATGATGAGCTCCGGCAGAAAGCCATTGTCGAAGAGGGCGCTGCGCTGTTTCACACGGCAGGCATCGAGTCCCAGGCCATGGCCAACGTGCATCAGGCACGCTGGCACAAGCTGGTGTGGAACGTGCCTTATAACGGTCTCTCTGTGTTACTGGGCACGGGCACGACCGCGATGATGGCGGATGAGTCCAGCCGCGAACTGATCCAGGCGCTGATGGCTGAAGTGGTACAAGGTGCCCACGCCTGTGGCCATGAAATACCTGCGAGCTACGCTGAGCAGATGTTCGCCATGACCGAGACCATGGATGACTACCTGCCGAGCATGTACCACGACCACGTGCACAAGCGCCCGCTGGAATTGGCCGCCATTTACGCGCGACCGCTGGCCGCCGCCAAGGCCGCCGGTTGCGAATTACCGCGCATGCAGGCGCTTTACCAGGCCTTGAGTTTTATTGATCGGCATAACCGCTGAGTCGGAGGGGGGCGCCATGGCGAAAGGATTGGGCGACAAGTTGGTGCTGGCGATTTCGTCACGGGCGTTGTTCGACCTCAGTGACAGCCACAAGGTCTACCTCGCGCAAGGCGTCGAGGCTTACCGCAAGTACCAGATCGATCACGAGGAGGAAACCCTCGAACCCGGTGACGCCTTCCCGCTGGTCAAGAAACTGCTCAGCCTCAATGCCAGCCTCGGCCGTGCCCGAGTCGAGGTGGTACTGGTGTCGCGCAACAGCGCCGACACCGGCCTGCGCGTGTTCAATTCGATCCAGCATTACGGCCTGGATATTTCCCGGGCGGCGTTCGTCGGCGGCCGCAGCCCCTATCCTTATCTCGCCGCCTTTGGTTGCCACCTGTTTCTTTCCACCCACGCTGAAGACGTGCGCAGTGCACTGGATGCCGGTTTTGCCGCGGCGACGATTCTCTCGGGCGGCGCACGCCGGGCCTCGAGCGAGGAACTGCGCATTGCGTTCGATGGCGATGCGGTGTTGTTTTCCGATGAGTCCGAGCGTGTCTACCAAGAGGGTGGGTTGGCCGCATTCCAGGCCAGCGAGCGGGAGTCGGCGCGCCAGCCTTTGCACGGCGGTCCGTTCAAAGGGTTCCTGGCAGCGCTCAACCTGTTGCAGCGTGAGTTCCCCGACGAGGCCTGCCCGATCCGTACTGCGCTGGTGACGGCGCGCTCGGCGCCGTCCCATGAGCGGGTGATTCGCACCTTGCGCGAATGGGATATTCGCCTGGACGAATCCTTGTTCCTGGGCGGGCTGGAAAAATCTGCATTTCTGGAGGCGTTTGCCGCCGATGTGTTTTTCGATGACCAGGCCGGTCATTGTGAGAAAGCCAGGGAGGTGGTTGCCACCGGGCATGTGCCCCACGGCATCAGCAACGAGCTCAAGCTCCAGTCGCCAAGCTAAGTCAGTCGAACTCGGCGAGGCGCTGCTAAGCTCATTTCATCTCCGCCATCCTGGCCTTCCAGGGGGTTCTATGATCCGTTCGATGCTGTACGCCACAGACCTGGGTCTGTATGCGCCTTATGTCATGCAACATGCCCTGGCGCTGGCGCGAACGTTCAAGGCGGATTTGTACGTGATTCATGTGGTGGAGCCGATCGGACTGTTCGCCGAATCGGTGTTGCAGAGCTACCTTGATGAGAAGGCCTTGAGTGAATGGCAGACCCAGGGGCTGACCACGGTCATGGCGACAATCGAACAGCGGGTGCTGGACAGTTTTCGCGAGGAGTTGGGGGAGGGGGAGCAAGACTTGAAGCTGATCCGTTCGGTACGGGTGATCCAGGGGGATCCGTGCGAGGTGATTCTCGACCAACTGCGCAAACTTTCGGTCGACTTGCTGATCGTAGGTAGTCATAGCCATGCGACCGCTGCCGCTACACCGTTGGGGCGCACCGCCGCCCGGGTGTTGCAGTTGTCTACGGTGCCGGTGTACCTGGTGCCTTCGTTGCAGCGCCGGCGCAGCGACGATACATGAATGGTAATAAACGATAAAAAGTTCTAGATTTATCCATCTAACCTTTAATATAGTTATATACCGTCGCTGATACCCGTGGCGTCTATCTGCTTTGAGGGATACATATGAAGCTTCAACAACTGCGCTACATCTGGGAAGTGGCGCACCACGACCTCAACGTTTCCGCTACCGCTCAAAGCCTCTACACCTCGCAACCCGGTATCAGCAAGCAGATCCGCCTGCTCGAAGACGAGCTGGGTGTCGAAGTGTTCGCGCGCAGCGGCAAGCACCTGACCCGTGTCACCCCGGCCGGTGAACGCATCATCACCACCGCTGGCGAGATCCTGCGCAAAGTCGAAAGCATCAAGCAGATCGCCCAGGAATTCTCCAACGAGAAGAAAGGCACCCTGTCTATCGCCACCACCCACACCCAGGCACGTTATGCGTTGCCGCCGGTGATCCGTGATTTCATCAAGCAGTACCCGGATGTGGCGCTGCACATGCACCAGGGTTCGCCGATGCAGATCGCCGAGATGGCCGCCGACGGCACCGTGGATTTCGCCATCGCCACTGAAGCCCTGGAGCTGTTTGGCGACCTGGTGATGATGCCGTGCTACCGCTGGAACCGTTGTGTTGTCGTGCCGCAAGGTCACCCATTGGCCAAGCTGCCGAAGCTGACCCTGGAAGCCTTGGCTGAATACCCGATCGTGACCTACGTGTTCGGTTTCACCGGCCGCTCCAAGCTCGACGAAGCCTTCAGCCATCGCGGCCTGACGCCCAAGGTGGTGTTCACGGCTGCCGACGCCGACGTGATCAAGACCTATGTGCGCCTGGGCCTGGGCGTGGGCATCGTCGCCAAGATGGCGGTCGACACCAACCTCGACAAAGACCTGGTGGTGCTCGATGCCAGTGAACTGTTCGAATCCAGCGTGACCAAGATCGGTTTCCGCCGTGGCACTTTCTTGCGTGGCTTCATGTGCGATTTCATCGAGAAATTCGCGCCGCACCTGACCCGTGAAGTCATGGCCAAGGCGATCCAGTGCCACAACAAGCAGGAACTGGAAGAACTGTTCGATGGCGTGGAACTGCCCGTCCACTGATAACACCTTGTAGGAGCCGGCTTGCCGGCGATGACGATGGCATGGCGGGCAAATAAATCGCCGGTCACACCGCCATCGCCGGCAAGCCGGCTCCTACAGGGGGATCATTATTTGGCCTCGGTAATCGCAAAGAACTGCCGGGCGCCCGCCACCAGAATCTCGACCTCATCCCCTTCGAACTTGCCCAGCAGGCCTTTGCCCAGGGGCGAGCGCGGGGTGATGACGGTCACCGGTTGCCCCACTACGTCCACTTTCAAACCCGCAGCATCGGGGGCCAGGAACAGCCACTGCTGGCGACCGTTCTCGTCCTCGAGGCCCAGCAGTGCGCCGATTTCGATTCCCCGCTGATCATCGTACGCGCGCAGTTGCAGGTTCTGGCACAGCGTCAGTGCCTGCTTGATCTCTTCGACGCGCCTGGCCTGTCCGGCTGCGAGATAGGAGGCTTCCAATCCCAGCGTGTCGTACTTGTTTTCCGCGATGTTTTCTTCGTGGGTCGCGGTTTCGTAGGCGGTCTGCGCGGCGCGTTGGGCGATATCGAGATCGATGCTGAGCTTTTCCAGGATCAACTGGAGGACGGCGTGTTTATTCATGGTCATCAATCGCAGAATTGCAGGACATTGGCTCGGGTCTTTTCGTTGGGGGCGTTCTGGTCCTGTTGCAGCCAGAACTGGCATTTGGGGTTGGACAGGTTGCGCGCATTGCTACGGGCCTGGTCCAGGGCTTGCTGTTGTTCCTGCTTCTGCAGGTTCTGTTGATACTGCTCGAACATGCGGTTCGGCGGCTCGGCTGGCGCAACCGCCGGCTTGCCCAATTGCTGCACTGCCTGGGCCACCGGTGCCAGGCTTTGCGGGAACAGGTAGCGAGACGCCAGCCAGGTGCTGAGCACGATGGCGACAAACCCCAACCAGACGCCAAACGCGATAGCGACACTGAGCTTGAACAGCGACAACGGACGATCAGACATGACGGCCTCCTGGCAGGCATTTGCGGCGTGGCGGCGATTGTCGCACAGCCACCGTGCAGAATAATCGCGATCAAGCCTTCTGCATCGGGGCATTTATGCGGACAATCGAGCCTTTGATCGTTGGAGCCCGGAATGAAAGCCCGCTGGGATATTTTTTGCAGCGTCGTCGACAACTACGGCGACATCGGCGTGACCTGGCGCCTGGCCCGGCAACTGGTGGTGGAGCATGGTTGTGACGTGCGCTTGTGGGTTGATGACCTGCGGGCCTTCGAGCGCATGTGCCCGGAAATCGATGTGCAGCGGGATACGCAATGGCAGGAGGGCGTTGAAGTGCGCCACTGGCCGGCTGAATGGCCCGGGACCGCGTCCGCCGATGTGGTCATTGCCGCATTCGCCTGCCAACTGCCTCCCGACTATATGGAAGCCATGGCCGCGCGCGAACGTGCGCCGTTGTGGATGAACCTGGATTACCTCAGCGCCGAAGACTGGGTGGTGGGGTGTCATCGCCTGCCATCGGTGAAGTTCAAGGGCGTGCAGAAGTACTTCTTCTTTCCCGGTTTTCGTGTGGGAACGGGCGGTTTGTTACGTGAGACGGGCCTGTTGGAGCAGCGTCAGGCGTTTCAGCAAGATGGCGCCGCGCGTCAGCAATTCCTGCAATCCTTGGGCGTGTTTCCTGCGCCGGATGCGCGTTTGATGTCACTGTTTGCCTATGAAAATGCAGGGCTCGCCAGTTGGCTGGACGTGTTGGCGACGGACGGGCGCGCCACTCATCTGCTGGTTCCGGAAGGGCGCATCCTGGGTGATGTGCAGCGCTGGCTGGGCGTTGAGGGGCTGGTAGCGGGCGATATCCACGTGCGCGAGGCCCTGACCGTGCAGGTGCTGCCGTTCGTGCGCCAGGAACAATACGACCGTCTGCTGTGGAGTTGCGAGTTCAACGCGGTGCGCGGTGAAGACTCGTTCGTGCGCGCCCAGTGGGCCGGGCGCCCGCTGTTGTGGCACATCTATCGGCAGGACGAAGACATCCACTTGGACAAGCTCGATGCGTTCCTGGCGCTCTATACCGCTGCGTTATCCCCGGCCGCGAAGGCTGCACTGATCGAGCTCTGGCAAGCCTGGAACACGGAGGGCGATATGGCACAGCCGTGGAAAATGTTGCTGGAACACTGGCCGGAGGTGAGCCTGCACGCGCAATCGTGGTGTCTGGAACAAGGCTTGCAGGCCGATCTTGCGACGGCGCTGGTACAGTTTTATGAAAGTTGGATATGATACGCCACCTTGAATTTTGTAAATCCCATCCAAATTTCGGATATATGCAATGAAAACTGGTAAAGAACTGAAACCCGGTACAGTGATCCGTCTCGAAAACGACCCTTGGCTGGTTCAGAAAGCTGAGTTCACCAAGTCTGGTCGTAACAGCGCAATCATGAAGACCAAGCTGAAGAACCTGCTGACCGGTTACAAGACCGAGATCGTTTACAGCGCCGACGACAAACTGGACGACGTGATCCTCGACCGCAAAGAAGCGACCCTGTCCTTCATCAGCGGCGACACCTACACGTTCATGGACACCACCGACTACACCATGTACGAGCTGAACGCTGAAGATATCGAAGCCGTTCTGCCGTTCATCGAAGAAGGCATGGAAGACGTTTGCGAAGCTATTTTCTTCGAAGAGCGCCTGGTTTCCGTAGAACTGCCGACCACCATCGTGCGTAAAGTGGCCTACACCGAAGGTTCCGCTCGTGGCGACACTTCGGGCAAGGTCATGAAGCCAGCCAAGCTGAGCAACGGTACCGAGCTGCAAGTTGCCGACTTCATCGAAATCGACGACCTGATCGAAATCGACACCCGTGAAGGTGGTTCGTACAAAGGTCGCGCCAAGAAGTAATTCTGGCCCTGCCGATACGAAAAAAAGCCCGACCTAGAGTCGGGCTTTTTTGTGGACGTCACTTTTACTTCAGGTGCTGCTTGAGCTCATCCGCGGCTTGGAGCAGGGCTGAACGGACTGCCGGTACCTGGCTGACCACGTTGAGCAAACCGTAGTCGTGGATCATGCCGTTGTAGCGTACGGCGGTCACCGGCACACCGGCTGCGTCCAGCTTGCGGGCATAGGCTTCACCTTCGTCACGCAGCACGTCGGCGCCGGCGGTCTGGATCAGCGCGGGCGGCAGGCCCTTTAGCTGGTCCGTGGTGGCCCGCAATGGCGAGGCGTAGATCTCGGCGCGTTGCTTGGCATCGGTGGTGTAGTTGTCCCAGAACCACTTCATCATGTTCCGGGTGAGGAAGTGCCCTTCGGCATATTGGTTATAGGACCCGGTGTCGAAGTTGGCGTCGGTCACCGGCCACAGCAGCAACTGGAACTTGATCGCTGGCGTGCCCTTGTCCTTGGCCATCAGGCTGACCACCGCCGCCATGTTGCCGCCGACACTATTGCCCGCGACCGCCAAGCGCTTGCCATCGACGTTGATCTCTTTACCGTGCTCGGCCACCCATTTCGTGGCGCCGTAGGCCTGGTTGATCGCCACCGGGTAATGCGCTTCTGGCGAAGGCGTGTAGTTGACGAATACCGCCGCCGCCCCCGAACCCACGACCAGGTCCCGCACGAGGCGTTCATGGGTCGGGTAATCCCCCAGCACCCAGCCGCCGCCATGGAAGAACATGAACACGGGCAATGTGCCCTTGACCCCGGCTGGACGCACGATGGTCAGGCCCAGGGGCTTGCCATCGACCTGGATGGTCTTCTGGCTCACATCCGCCTGTGGCAGCGTCAGCCTCACACCGGCCTGGGCGCCGGCCAGTACGGCACGGGCGTCCTGTGGCGTCAGTTGCTCCATCGGTTTACCGGTACCTGCGTTCAACACATCCAGGAAGGCCTGAGTGTTGTGCTCGACATCACCGGTTGCAGCAAACGCGCTGGTGATGGACAGGGCGAGCAGGGTGCCGGTGAGCGCTTTACCAATTGTGTTCATTGTTCTCTCCAAGGGCGGCCGAGTTCATTTAGACGGTCACGTGCAGGCGTACATCGACGTTGCCACGGGTGGCGTTGGAATACGGGCACACCTGGTGGGCAGCATCGACCAGGCTTTGCGCGTCGTCCTGGGCCAGGCCCGGCAGATTGATGTTCAGGTCGATGTCAAGACCGAAACCACCAGGGATCTGGCCGATGCCGACGTGGGCAGTGATCGACGCGTCATCGGGGATTTTGCGTTTGGTCTGGCTGGCGACGAACTTCAGTGCGCCAATAAAGCAGGCTGAGTAGCCGGCGGCGAACAGTTGCTCAGGGTTGGTCGCCTGGCCGCCAGCACCGCCCAGTTCTTTGGGGGTGGTGAGTTTTACGTCGAGGATGTTGTCGCTGGAAACAGCACGGCCATCACGGCCGCCGGTGGCGGTGGCTACTGCGGTATAGAGAGTTTGCATGGTGTCGTCCTCTTGGTTTTTAGCGCTAAATGTTTGCGCGCTAAGTAGTTGGTGAGGCGAATGTATAGCGCTAATGTTTTGCGCGCAAGATAAATTTACAAATTATTTTTGTGAGCGACTGTCAGTCAATGTGGGAGGGCGCTAATGAAATTTGCTGCAACCGATTCTTGTAGTGAGCGGGCTTGCCCGCGCTGGGTGGCGGAGCCGCCCCAAAACCAGTCATCCAGCTCTACCTGGAAGAATGCGGAGGCCGGGTTGAGGCGGCTTCGCCACCAGCGCGGGGCAAGCCCGCTCACTACAGGGGGAGTGGCAATAGGTCTAGATGGCGTTCTGCAGATTGCTCCGCAATGCAACGAGATCTGCCTGCAGCTTAAGTAATTGTTCCAACTCCAAACCGCTGGCGCCGAGAATGCACTGTGGAATGCCCATAGCCTTGTCCTGCAAGGCGCGGCCGGCGTCGGTCAACTCCACCACGACAACCCGTTCATCTTCACGGCTGCGGGTGCGGCTGAGCAGACCTTCGGCCTCCAGCCGCTTGAGCAGTGGGGTCAGTGAGCCCGGGTCGGTCAGCAGTCGGCTGCTGATTTCGCCGACGGTCAAACCGTCTTCTTCCCACAAGACCATCATGGCCAGGTATTGCGGGTAGGTCAGGCCAAGGGCTTGCAGCAGCGGTTTGTAGACCTTGGTCATCAACAGCGATGTGGAGTGCAGGGCAAAGCACAGCTGGTTGTCCAGCATCAGTGATTCGCATGGGGCAGGGTTCTTGCTCATGGCGGTGCCTCGAAAAAGCGTGTCTGGGCTGGAATCTAGCGGCCAAATCTTTAATGCGCCAGATAATTCTGTCTGCCCGGTCAGACCAAGCCGCTTTGCAGCGCCAGATCCCAAGGCGGCACAGGGCTGAAACGTGACTTGAGGTATTCCAGCAGCAAGCGACTGCGGGCGTTGGCCTGTTGTTCCAGGCGCAGTGCGTAGATTCCTGTGGTTTCCGGGCTGGGCAGGCCGTTTTCGCAGAACAGCGGTAGCAATTCGCCGCGTACCAGGTATTCACTCGCCAGCCAGGTGGGAAGGTGAGCGATGCCCAACCCTGCCAAAGCGCCCGACAGCAGCGCCTCGGCATTGTTGGCGCTCATGCGGATACGTTTTGGGCGATAGGTGGCGCGGCGCCCATCCAGTTCGAAGCGCCAGGCGAACATTGGCGCCAGCCCATCCCAGTCCAGGCCGTCGTGGTCGCTGAGTTCGTGCGGATGAGTGGGTGTACCGCGGTTTTTCAGGTAAGCCGGGCTGGCGCAGGCGATGCGCACGATACTGGCCAGGGGCGTGGCAATCAGTCGGGTGTCGACGATATGCCCGGCGCGCAGCACCAGGTCAACCTTGCCCAGGTGCGCGCCCTGCATGTCCACAAAGCTGTCGATCAGGTGCAGGTGCACATCCAGGCCTGGGTACACATTCAGGAAGTCGGCAATCACCGGGGCGAGGTGCCGCCGACCAAACGCCGCCGGTGCATCCACACGAATCAAACCTTCCGGCGCATGGCTCAAGGACACCGTCTCGGCCCGTGCCAATTGCAGTTCGCTGACGATCCGCCGCGCACGCTCGGCAAAGGCCAGGCCTGCCGGTGTGGGCACCACCGCATGGGTGCTGCGCTGGAACAACTGGCTGCCCACCGAGTTTTCCAGGCTGTCGATACGTCGCGCCACCGCTGAAGGTGTCAGCGGATGGCGGCGCGCAGCCGCAGAAAAACTGCCGGTTTCCAGCACATCGAGGAACAGACCCAGTTGATCGGTCAGGGCATTAGGATTCATGGAATATACGCTTATGCGAGATTGGCACAGCCATTGTGCGTTGCTGTGCGTTTCCGCGCCAGAGCCGACTGCGTAGCATGCAAGGCCTGGGCTTCTGGAGTAATGAGCGGTGTTGGATTTGGCGATGTACCTCTTATTGGGCGCGGCTCTGGGCACGGTCGGCGGGCTGTTTGGCATTGGTGGCGGGTTGATTGCAATCCCGGTGCTGGGCGTGTTGTTTGGCCTGGATCAGCAGCTTGCCCAAGGCACGGCACTGGTCATGGTGGTGCCTAACGTGATGCTGGCCCTGTGGCGTTATCACCAGCGCAACCGCATCGAACTGCGCCACGCACTGCCATTGGGCGTGATGGGTTTCAGCTTTGCCTGGCTCGGTTCTATCTGGGCCGTGGGCCTGGACGCGGGGGCCATGCGCGTCGGCTTTATTGCGTTTCTGCTGACGCTGGCGGCCTACAATCTGCTGCGCATGTTCACGCGCAATGCGCCGCCCACCGCGCAGATGCGCTATTCCTGGCCTTGGCTGGGTGTGTTGGGCGCGGCCTCGGGCTCCATGGGCGGCCTGTTCGGCGTGGGCGGTGCGGTGGTTGCCACGCCGGTGCTGACCAGCGTGTTTGGCACCACCCAAGTGGTAGCCCAAGGCCTGTCCCTGGCGCTGGCGTTGCCCAGTACCGGCGTGACTCTGGTGACTTACGCCTGGCACCACGAAGTGGACTGGATGATCGGTGTACCGCTGGCCGTCGGCGGCCTGTTGAGTATCAGTTGGGGCGTGAAAGTGGCCCACGCATTGCCGGAACGCGTGCTGCGCGGTTTGTTCAGCGGCTTCCTGGCGGTTTGTGCGGTGATGCTCACCTTCAAAGTTTGAAGCCTTCGAGGATGTATTCGGCCAGGCATTCGGTGATCGGCGAAGTCATTGCCGGGTTGCGCAACAAACGCAGGTTCACCGACGGCAATGGCGGGAATCCTTCTTCGCTGCCCAGAATGCGCAGGTCTTCGGTCACCAGGCTTTCCATGCTGACCGTGACAGCCAGGCCTGCGCCGACCACCGCCTGGATCGCCGCGCCATTGGAGCTGTGGTAGGCCAGGCGGTAATCACGCCCCACCGCATCGAGCGCGGCGCGGGTCCACTGGGTGCAAAAACTGTCCAGGCCGGAAATGGCCAGCGGCAGAGACTCATGTTCTTCCACGCAAAAGCACGGCGCCGCCACCCAGACCATGCGCTCATTGCGCAGCAGTTCGCCGATTTCACTGCCGGGCTCGCGGCTGATGACGGTCAGTGCCAGGTCCCGCCGCTGCATCAACACCAATGACGACTCACAGTGCATCTCGATCTGGATCAACGGGTACGCCTTGGAGAACCGCTTGAGGATGCCCGGCAGGTAGCGCATCACGTAGTCGTCCGGCGTGCCGATGCGCACCAGCCCCACCATATGCGGCTCGCGCAGCGTGTTGAACACCTCGCTGTGCAATTTCAGGATGCGCCGCGCATAGCCCAGCAGCACCTGGCCTTCGGGCGTGAGCCGCACCTGGCGGCCGTCGCGCTCAAACAGCTTGCGCTGCAGCACGTCCTCTTCCAGGCGTTTCATCTGCATGCTCACCGCCGATTGCGTGCGGTTGACCAGTTCTCCCGCGCGGGTGAACCCGCCCTGATCGGCGATGGCGACGAAGGTGCGCAGCACGTCAGTGTCGATGCTCGGGTAGCCTGACAATTGATCAATCTCCGAGATGTATTGCATAAAAAACATTCGTTGGATTGATCATAGTGCCAAGCACACACTGGCGTCATCCCCACTGGAGGGCGAAAAGATGAAAGGTCAAACCGGGTTTGTGTTGATGGCGAAACGTCCGTTTTCCGGGCTGTTTCACACCGTGGCGCGCTGGCAGGCGCTGCACCATGAGCGCCAGATGCTGGCGAGCCTGAGCGACGAAGCGCTCAAGGACATCGGCCTCAACCGTGCCGATGTAGAGCAAGAGCGTCACCTGCATTTCTGGGAAGACCCGCTGCGAAAATGATCGCGGATGCAGTAGGGTAGTCGGCGAGCCCACACGGAGACCCCCATGCCTGCCGACCTGTCATTTTCACTCAAGCAAGCTCGACGCATGGCGCTGGCGGCCCAGGGATTTTCCGGGCGCCAGGCGCCTGCGCTGATCAAGGCCGCGCACCTGAACCGGATGATCGATCGGTTGGGGGTGTTGCAGATCGATTCGGTGAATGCCGTCGTGCGTTCCCATTACCTGCCGCTGTTTTCCCGTTTGGGCAACTACGCCCCCTTGATGCTTGAACAGGCGGCCTGGAGCCAGGGCCGGCGACGTTCGCTGTTCGAATATTGGGGGCATGAAGCCTCATTGCTGCCCATGGCGCTGTACCCGCTGATGCGCTGGCGCATGGAGCGAGCCAAGCAAGGGCAGGGCATCTATTCGCAGATGGCGCGTTTTGGTCGTGAACAACAGGCCACTATCCAGCGCGTGCTGCGCAGCGTTGAGCAGCAAGGCGCATTGGGTGCGGGCAGCCTGTCGACCCGTGAGGAGCGGGCCGGTCCGTGGTGGGACTGGAGTGATGAGAAACATGCGTTGGAATGGCTGTTCGCGGCCGGCTTGGTCACGGTTGCAGGACGGCGCGGTTTTGAACGGCTCTATGATTTGCCGGAGCGTGTCATCCCGGACGACATCCTTCAACACCCCGCCTTGAGCGAAGCCGAGGCCCACCACGGCTTGCTGCTGCACAGCGCCACTGCGCTGGGCGTGGGCACCGAGAAAGACCTGCGTGATTATTTCCGCCTGGATCCGGCCGACAGTCGCAGCGCTTTGGCGGAACTGGTCGAGGATGGCCAGTTGGTGACGTGCCAGGTCCAGGGTTGGAAGTCGCTTGCCTATTGTCTTCCCGAACCCCGAGTGCCGCGCAAGGTTCCGGCCAGCGCCCTGTTGTCACCCTTTGATTCACTGATCTGGGAGCGCAGCCGCACCGAGCGTCTGTTTGATTTCCGGTACCGGCTGGAGATCTACACACCACAGGACAAGCGGGTGTTCGGCTATTACGTGCTGCCGTTTTTGCACAACGAACGGATTGCCGCACGCGTCGACCTGCGCGCCGAACGCGCCAATGGGCGCCTGGCCGTGCATGCGGTGCATGAAGAAGAACCGGCTTTGGACGAAGAGGGCATGCAGGCGCTGGCTGCGAACCTGCTGCAAATGGCCAGCTGGTTGGGGCTGGAGCAGGTGCAGCTCAATTGCCAGCGACCGAGTGCTGATAGGTTGCGGGTGGCAATGGCTAAAATGGATAGTGGTTTTTAGGGCCTCTTCGCGAGCAAGCCCGCTCCCACACTTGACCGTATTCCAGAGGAGGTACGCGTACAAATGTGGGAGCGGGCTTGCTCGCGAAGGCGACAGCCCAGACAACTAAAATCTCAGCGCTTAACTTGCTTTAACGTCTCCGCAATCAAAAACGCCAACTCCAACGACTGATCGGCATTCATCCGTGGGTCGCAATGAGTGTGGTAGCGGTCCGATAAACCGTCCTCAGTGATCGGCCGCGCGCCCCCGATGCATTCGGTGACGTTCTGCCCGGTCATTTCGATGTGGATGCCGCCTGCATACGTGCCTTCGGCCTGGTGCACCTGGAAGAACGCCTTCACTTCGCTGAGGATCTGCGCAAAGTCACGGGTCTTGTAGCCACTGCTGGCCTTGATGGTGTTGCCGTGCATCGGGTCGGAGCTCCACAGCACCTGCTTGCCTTCGCGCTGGACGGCGCGAATCAGGTTTGGCAGGTGGTCGCCGACCTTGCCGGCACCCATGCGCGCGATCAGGTTGAGGCGGCCTGGGTCGTTGTCCGGGTTGAGGATGTCGATCAGGCGGATCAGGTCGTCGGGGTTCATGCTCGGGCCGACCTTGACCCCGATCGGGTTGTTCACGCCACGCAGGAACTCGACGTGGGCGCCGTCCAACTGGCGAGTGCGATCACCGATCCAGAGCATGTGGGCCGAGCAGTCGTAGTAGTCGTTGGTCAGGCTGTCGCGGCGCACGAACGCTTGTTCGTAGTTGAGCAGCAAGGCTTCGTGGGCGGTGAAAAAGCTGGTTTCGCGCAGTTGCGGCGAATCGTCCATGCCGCAGGCGCGCATGAAGGCCAGGGTTTCGTCGATGCGGTCGGCCAACTGGCTGTACTTTTCGGCCAGGGCGGAGTTGGCGATGAAGTCCAGGTTCCACTTGTGCACCTGGTGCAGGTCGGCAAAGCCGCCCTGGGCAAAGGCGCGCAACAGGTTCAGGGTGGCGGTGGACTGATGGTACGACTGCAGCAGGCGGTCCGGGTCTGGCACGCGGCTTTTTTCGTCGAAACCGATGCCGTTGACGATGTCGCCACGGTAGGCCGGCAGAGTGATGCCGTCGATGGTCTCATCGTTGGCCGAACGCGGCTTGGCGAACTGGCCGGCCATGCGCCCGACTTTCACCACCGGGCAACCGGCGGCGAAGGTCATCACGATGGCCATCTGCAGCAGCACCTTGAAGGTGTCGCGGATCTTGGCCGCTGAGAACTCGGCAAAACTCTCGGCGCAGTCACCGCCCTGCAACAGGAACGCGCGACCCTGGGTCACTTCGGCAAACTGACGGCGCAACTCGCGGGCTTCCCCGGCAAACACCAGCGGCGGGTAGCTGGCCAGGCTCTGCTCCACCTGCAGCAAGTGTGCAGCGTCCGGGTACTGGGGTTGTTGCTGGATCGGCAGGGCGCGCCAGCTGTCGGGGCTCCAGGGTTGGCTCATCATGAACTCGATTGGGTGGTTGACGGTCGGGCGCCAATGTTATCAGCAATTAGTGCGTGACCTGTTGCCGCCGGTTGGCCGACAATCGCGCCTTTGCAGTGCCCAACCCGTTAGGAGTAGTGATGACCGAGGAGCGTGTCGAGCGCCTGCTGGCCGAAGTCCATGATGATTTCGGCATGATCCGTGTGCTCGAAGTGGCCGATTACCGTTTTCTCGAGTTTGGCGATGCCATCGAGCAAAGCTGCGTGTTTACCGCCGATCCGAGCTGGCTGGAATACGACTACACCCGCGCGATGCTGATTGGTGCGCTGTGCCATGAATTGCCGGAGAGTGCGCTGTTCCTGGGGCTCGGTGCCGGTACGCTGACCCAGGCGTGCCTCAAGTTCCTGCCGCTGGAGGATGTCGAGGCCATTGAGCTGCGCCCTGACGTACCGCGCCTGGCCATCGAGTACCTGGGGCTGGATGATGATCCGCGGTTGTACATTCGCATCGGCGACGCCCTGCAACTGCTGGAGACGGCCGAGTCGGCCGACCTGATTTTCGTCGACCTGTACACCGATGTCGGCCCCGGCGTCGGGCACCTGGCCTGGACCTTCCTGGAAAACTGCCAGAAGAAACTCAACCCGGGTGGTTGGTTGGTGATCAACCAATGGGCCACGGATGATGGCAAGCCGTTGGGCGCCGCGTTGCTGCGTGGGTTGTACCACCGGCATTATTGGGAACTGCCGGTGAAGGAGGGCAATGTGATCCTGCTGGTGCCGTCAGACCTGGACCAGCCGCTGGATATGCAGGCGCTGTCGGCCCGCGCCGAAGCCTTGGCGCCGCGGTTGGGGTATTCGTTGCAGTCGCTGATCAAGGCGATCCGGCCTGCGACCTAGTTGTCTGTACCGACGCCTTCGCGAGCAAGCCCGCTCCCACATTCGGCCGCATTCCAAAGGATGTACATGTACAAAGGTGGGAGCGGGCTTGCCCGCGAAGAGGCCATCACTGCCGGCGACTAAATCCCCTTGAACACCCCCGGCCGCTTCTCGACCATCGCCCGCACACCCTCCTTGGCATCTTCACTGTTCAGCAACTTATCCACCATCGGCGGCAACGCCGCGGCCGCCACCGTTTCACCTTCCATGCGCGCCAGTCGCGCCGACATCAAAGTGGCCTGCACACCCAGCGGCGCCTGGCGTGCAATGCGGTTGGCCAGCTCAAGGGCGCGCGGCAGCAGGTCTTCGCTGGCCATCACTTCCTGTACCAACCCCAGGCGCAGGGCCTCGTGGGCGTCAAACTCGTCGCCGGTGAGCAGCCAGCGCATCGCGTTGCCCCAGCCGGCGATCTGATGAAAGCGCAAGGTCGCGCCGCCAAACGGAAAGATCCCACGCTGCACTTCCATTTGCGCAAAGCGCGTATTGCTGGCGCACAGGTTGATATCGGCGGCCAGCATCAGCTCAATGCCAATGGTCAGGCAGTAACCCTGGGCGGCGACGATCACCGGTTTACTCACCCGTGGACCGGCGAATACGCCCCAGGGATCGCAGCCGCCCAACGGGGGCTGCCAGCCTCCGGCCATCACGCCGCTGACATTGGCCAGGTCCAGCCCGGCGGTGAAGTGATCGCCGTGGGCAAACACCACGGCCACCCGGGCCTCCTCGTTTCGATCAAATTCGCCATAGGCCAGACTCAATTCATTGAGCAGGTCCAGGTCAAAGGCATTGCGCTTGGCGACTCGGTCCAGGCCCAACAGCAGGACATGGCCCTGTAATTCACGGCTGACGCGACTGCTGCTGGCTTGATTCATCGGGTGTGCCCTCGGGCGCAGGGAAGGTTTCAGACCAAAGGGTCCAAAGGGTTAGGTGAACCGTTTAAGCGTTGTGACCAACAGGGCCGGGCCTTTGAAAAATAGACCCTGGCGCGCTTATCTGCAAAGACTGTGACACAGCGCGGTTTATCGGTGCTTTGCGATAAAAAAAGCTCCCTTTTTCAGGTATTTCCGGTATAGTGCGCGCCGGCCTTTAACCGGGCCGCGTTTAGGTAGCGCAATTCCCCGAAGTCAGCTTCGGCTGCACGTCCGCACAGCGGACTCTTCCTTGACGAATCTTTTTCATTCATTCGTTTTCGCAAATCCCCGCCGACAAAGCAGCCAGGGCGACTCTTGAGTCTCAACACGGCATGCGCAGCTTTGGAGCATGGGTCTTTGCGGATGCACTTAGAGGCAGACCCATGACCCAGGAAACCGGCGGCTTCGCCGCTTTTAATCTGAACCCGAATATTCTTGCAGCCGTCGCAGCGACCGGCTACGAAGAGCCTTCGGCGATTCAGCAGCAATCGATCCCGATCATCATGGCCGGCAAGGACATGATTGGCCAGGCGCAAACCGGTACCGGCAAAACCGCCGCGTTCGCTTTGCCTATCCTGCAGTGCATCGACCCTGCCAAGCGCGAACCGCAAGCCCTGATCCTGGCGCCAACCCGTGAGTTGGCGCTGCAAGTAGCAACCGCTTTTGAAACCTACGCCAAGCAAATGCCAGGCGTCACCGTTGTGGCCGTTTACGGCGGCGCGCCGATGGGCCCACAACTCAAGGCAATCCGTAATGGCGCACAGATCGTTGTCGCCACCCCGGGCCGTCTGTGCGACCACCTGCGTCGTGATGAGAAAGTGCTGTCGACCGTGAACCACCTGGTTCTGGACGAAGCTGACGAAATGTTGAAGCTGGGCTTCATGGATGACCTGGAAGTCATCTTCAAGGCACTGCCTCCGACCCGTCAGACCGTGCTGTTCTCGGCCACCCTGCCACAGTCGATCCGTGCCATTGCCGAGCGTCACCTGCGTGACCCGGAGCACGTCAAGATCCAGACCAAGACCCAGACCGTTACCGCGATCGAACAGGCTCACCTGTTGGTTCACGCTGACCAGAAGACCTCGGCTGTCTTGAGCCTGCTGGAAGTCGAAGACTTCGACGCCCTGATCATGTTCGTGCGCACCAAGCAAGCGACCCTGGACCTGGCCAGTGCCCTGGAAGCCAAAGGCTACAAAGCCGCTGCGCTGAACGGTGACATCGCCCAGAACCAGCGTGAGCGCGTGATCGACTCCCTCAAGGATGGCCGCCTGGACATCGTTGTAGCGACCGACGTTGCTGCTCGTGGTCTTGACGTTCCACGTATCACCCACGTGTTCAACGTTGACATGCCGTACGATCCAGAGTCCTACGTTCACCGTATCGGCCGTACTGGCCGTGCAGGTCGCGAAGGTCGTGCACTGTTGCTGGTGACTCCACGTGAGCGCCGCATGCTGCAAGTGATCGAGCGTGTGACTGGCCAGAAAGTTGCCGAAGTCCGCCTGCCGGACGCCCAGGCTGTCCTGGACGCGCGCATCAAGAAACTGACCAACAGCCTGTCGCCGCTGGTGGCTGATGCTGAATCGACCCACGGCGACCTGCTGGACCGCCTGACTGCCGATATCGGTTGCACCCCGCGTGCCCTGGCTGCAGCCCTGCTGCGCAAAGCAACCAACGGTCAAGCCCTGACCCTGGCTGCCATCGAAAAAGAACGCCCACTGGTTCCGAACAGCGCGCCACGCGGTGATCGTCCAGAGCGTTCCGGCGACCGTCCAGACCGTGGTGATCGTGAGCGTCGTGCTCCGGTTCCATTGGCTGAAGGCCGTGCTCGTTGCCGTACCGCGCTGGGCGCGCGTGATGGTATCGCTGCCAAGAACCTGCTGGGCGCTATCCTCAACGAGGGTGGCCTGGCACGTGAAGCCATCGGTCGTATCCAGGTCCGTGACAGCTTCTCCCTGGTGGAGTTGCCGGAAGACGGTCTGGAAAAACTGCTGACCAAGCTGAAAGACACTCGCGTTGCCGGTAAGCAGCTCAAACTGCGTCGCTACCGCGAAGATTGATCCGCCCTTGGGCTGATTGATCGCACATAAAAAATCCCCGACTGGTTCGGGGATTTTTTTTGCCTGGTATTTTCGGATCAACACTCGCCAACTGTGGGAGTTGGCTTGCCTGCGATAGGATCACCCTGGTCTGCCTGGCACAACGAGGTGCCTGCATCGCAGGCAAGCCAGCTCCTACACACGCCCGTTTCCATGATTGGATTGGCGTCAGCCGAAGCGGTAGATGTCCATGCCCAGCGCGCCCAGGGTGAAGCCTTGGTGAGCGACACTGAAGTCACCCCCCGCACCCCGCGCAAAGTACAGCGGCAACAGGTGTTCATCGCTGGGATGGCTGCGCACGGCATGGGGCGCCTGGCGGCGGTAGTCATGCAGCGCGGTTTCATCGTTGGCGGCCAGCTTGTCCACCACCCAGTCACGGAAATCCCGCGCCCAGGGTTCAATGGTTTCTGGCCCGGCACGCCAGTTCAGCTCGCCCAGGTTGTGGGTGATGCTGCCGGAGCCAATCAGCAATACGCCTTGCTCGCGCAGGCTGGCGAGGGCATGCCCCACGCGCGTCTGCAGCGCTGGGCCCATACGACTCGGCAGTGACACCTGGACCACCGGAATATCGGCAGCCGGGTACATCAGCGACAGCGGTACCCAGGTGCCGTGGTCGAAGGGGCGCCGTTCATCGATGTGGGCATTCAAACCGTCGGCGTGCAGCAACGCCACAATTTCAGCGGCCAACTGCTGATCGCCGGGTGCGGGGTACTGCACGGCAAACAATTCGCGGGGGAAGCCCCCGAAGTCGTGCCAGGTTTCCGGGGTCGGGCTGCCGCTGACGAGTAATTCGTGACTTTCCCAATGTGCCGACACCACCACGATCGCTTTGGGACGGGGCAATTCGGCGGCCAGACGCTGCAGGGCCGGGCCACTGGCGCCGGGTTGCAGGGCCAGCATGGGCGAGCCGTGGGAGATAAACAGGCTGGGGAACATAAGTTGGGTCCTGAGCGTTAACATGGGACCATCTTCAATCAGATCATTGATCTAAATCTAATATAAGTTTTAGCGCCTTTTGATCGAATTTTCAGGGTGATTTATGGAGCCTAAGTTTTGGCAGGAGCGCTGGGCGCGCAATCAGATCGGCTTTCACTTGCCTGAGGTCAATCCGTACTTGCAGCGACACTGGCCGCGGCTTGCACTGGCTGAAGGCACCAAGGTACTGGTGCCACTGTGTGGCAAGAGCCTGGATTTGATGTGGCTGGCCAGTCACGGGCACCGAGTGATGGGCGTGGAGCTGTCGGAGCAGGCGGTGGAGGCCTTCTTCACAGAGCAAGGGCTCACGCCTCGGATCAGCCAGCAGGGGGCCTTCACGGTGTACCAGGCTGATCAGGTGGAGCTGTGGTGCGGTGATTTTTTCGCGCTAGGCCCGGGGGACGTGGCCGATTGCACTGCGCTTTACGACCGCGCTGCACTGATTGCCTTGCCGCCCCTGATGCGGGCGCGTTACTGCGAGCACCTCAGCAACGTGCTGGTGCCTGGTTGCCAGGGCGTTTTGATCACGCTCGATTATGACCAGACCCAGAAAGCCGGCCCACCTTTTGCGGTCACCGATGAAGAGGTGAAGGTGTTGCTGGGGGAGTACTGGGCGTTGGCAGAGCTGGAAGAGCAGGACATTTTGGCTGAGAGCTGGAAGTTCGTGCAGGACGGTGTTGATCGCCTTGAGGAGCGTGTCTACCAGTTGGCGAAGCGTTGACCGTGCAGCCGCTATCGCAGGCAAGCCAGCTCCTACATTTGGAATGCATACCCCTGTAGGAGCTGGCTTGCCAGCGATGACGACAGAAGCCTTGGCACAGAAATCACAGGCAATAAAAAAGGGGCGATCAAATCGCCCCTTTTTTGTGTGTGATCTACTGACCGTCAGCCGCGACGACGCAACGCGTCGATTCGCTCTTCCAGCGGCGGGTGGCTCATGAACAGGCGAGCCATGCCCTGCTTGATGCCGCCGTTGATACCAAATGCCGTCAGGCTGTCCGGCATATGCACCGGCAGGCCCTGCTCGGAGCGCAGGTGCTGCAGGGCTGCGATCATTGCCCCGGTGCCGGCCAGGCGTGCGCCGGCTTCGTCTGCACGGAATTCCCGTCTGCGCGAGAACCACATGGTGATGGCGCTGGCCAGGAAGCCCAGCACCACTTCGGCGAAGATGGTCGCCACGAAGTAGGCGATACCGCGGCCTTCTTCGTTCTTGAAGATCACCTTGTCGACAAAGTTGCCGATGATCCGCGCGAAGAACATCACGAAGGTGTTCACCACGCCCTGCACCAGTGCCAGGGTGACCATGTCACCGTTGGCCACGTGGCCGATCTCGTGGGCCAGTACCGCCTTCACTTCATCGTACGAGAAGCGTTCCAGCATGCCCTGGCTGACGGCAACGAGTGCGTCGTTCTTGTTCCAGCCGGTGGCAAAGGCGTTGGCCTCGTAGGCCGGGAAGATCCCGACTTCGGGCATCTTGATCCCGGCTTCGCGGGACAGTTGCTCGACGGTCTGCAGCAACCATTGCTCATGCCGGGTACGGGGTTGGGTGATCACCTGGGTGCTGGTGCTCATCTTCGCCATCCACTTGGAGATGAACAGCGAGAACAGCGAACCGGCAAAACCAAAGACCGCACAGAAGACCAGCAGCTGATTGAGGTTCAGATCAACCCCGTTGGCCGCCATGAACCCGTTGAAGCCGAAAAGGCTCAGGGTGATGCTGGCAATCAGCACGACCGCCAGGTTAGTGGCCAAGAACAGCAGGATGCGCATCATGGTTGTAGAGTTCTCCTCATGCTTAATATGTCGCGTACTGCGGGGTATATAAGGTGCGGCCTGGGGCTATTCAACCGAGCGACTATTTCAAACTGTGTCCTACAGCCTGAATGTAGAGCCTTGAGAGGTTTTTCCGATCTGGAAAGTCGCTTTTGATCACCACATTCATGCCTTGCCGTCCCGTAATTATAGGGGGCTGGCCGATCCGTGGCGTGCCGCGATGGGGGGGGCGGTCAGGCAGGGCAGAGAAGTGTTGCCAGATAATCGCTGTGCGACCGTATGACGATCGCACAGCGCCACTTCGTTATTGGCGATAGGACTTGAGGAAGTTGCCGATGCGACCAATGGCCATGTCCAAGTCATCCACACGCGGCAAGGTCACCACGCGGAAGTGATCCGGCCACGGCCAGTTGAACGCGGTGCCTTGCACCACCAGCAGCTTTTCCGACAGCAGCAGGTCGAGTACGAACTTCTCGTCATTGAGGATCGGGCAGACCTTCGGGTCTATGCGTGGGAAGGCATACAGCGCGCCCATGGGCTTTACGCAGCTTACGCCCGGGATGGCATTGAGCAGTTCCCAGGTACGGTTGCGCTGTTCCAGCAGACGGCCCTGGGGCAGGACCAGGTCATTGATGCTCTGGTAGCCGCCGAGGGCGGTCTGGATCGCGTGCTGGCTCGGCACGTTGGCGCACAGGCGCATGTTGGCCAGCATGTCGATGCCTTCGATGTAGCTCTGGGCGTTGTGCTTGGGGCCGGAGATGGCGATCCAGCCGGAGCGGAAACCCGCCACGCGGTAGGACTTGGACAGGCCGTTGAAGGTCAGGCACAGCAGGTCCGGCGCCAGGGAGGCGGTGCACACGTGCACGGCGTCATCGTAGAGGATCTTGTCGTAGATCTCGTCGGAGAACACCACCAGGTTGTGCTGGCGCGCCAGTTCGAGCATGCCCAGCAGCACTTCCTTGGAGTACACCGCGCCGGTGGGGTTGTTCGGGTTGATGATTACCAGGGCCTTGGTGTTCGGGGTGATCTTGGCTTTGATGTCGGCCAGGTCCGGGAACCAGTCGGCGCCTTCGTCACACAGATAGTGCACCGGGTGGCCGCCGGCCAGGGTCACGGCAGCGGTCCACAGCGGGTAGTCGGGGGCCGGCACCAGCACTTCGTCGCCATTGTTGAGCAGGGCCTGCATGGACATCACGATCAGCTCGGACACGCCGTTGCCCAGGTAGATGTCTTCGATGCCGACGCCTTCCACCTGCTTTTGCTGGTAGTACTGCATCACCGCCTTGCGCGCGCTGAACAGGCCCTTGGAGTCACTGTAGCCCTGGGCGGTCGGCAGGTTGCGGATTACGTCCTGGAGGATTTCGTCCGGCGCTTCGAAACCAAAAGGCGCCGGGTTGCCAATGTTCAGCTTGAGGATGCGATGGCCTTCCTCTTCCAGGCGTTTGGCGTGCTTGAGCACTGGGCCGCGAATGTCGTAGCAGACGTTGGCGAGCTTGTTCGATTTGCTGACCTGCATGGCGATGTGATCCTGAAAATGAACGATCCAGACGGTGTGGGCACGACCGTACTGCGAATCCTGCGAGGCCTGCACCCATAAATACGTTTGAATGCCGGTAGCGCGGGTGCCAGACTGGCGTTTTGAAGAGGCGCAATCATACGTGCCGCCTGATCCATGGAAAAGACACAGATCAGGGTTTTTCAGTTGCCGAGGTGTACCGATGGAAAAGTTGGATAAAACGCTGGAGGAATGGCGGGAAATGCTCGACCCCGCTCAATATCAGGTCTGCCGGCTCAAAGGCACCGAGCGGCCGTTTTCCGGCAAGTACAACGCCACCACGACCGATGGTGTGTACCACTGCATTTGCTGCAATGAGCCGCTGTTCGATTCCTCCACCAAGTTCGATTCCGGCTGCGGCTGGCCGAGCTTCTACGCGCCGATTGCCGACAGCGCGATGATCGAGATCCGTGACGTCAGCCACGGCATGATCCGCACCGAAGTCACCTGCGCCAAATGCGATGCCCACTTGGGCCATGTATTCCCGGATGGCCCGCCGCCGACTGGCCTGCGCTACTGCATCAACTCGGTGTGCCTGGACCTCGTTCCGCGCTGATTCAACACCGTACCCGTAAGAGACCGGCTTGCCGGCGATGGCGATCTCACGGACGCCATCGCCGGCAAGCCGGGCTCCTACGGGGATTGGTGGTGATGGTGGGGTATCAGTTTGGTCAATTAAATTGCACGCAATTCAATTGCCTACTATGTTTGTCCCACTTCTCCTTTATCGAGGCATTGCCATGAGCAACAACCTGCTGAGCATCCCGTGCACTACCATCAAGGGTGAACAAAAGACCTTGGCCGACTTTGCCGGCAAGGCCATCCTGGTGGTCAACACCGCCAGCAAGTGTGGCTTCACCCCGCAATACAAAGGCCTTGAGCAACTGTGGCAGCAATACAAGGATCAGGGCCTGGTGGTGCTGGGCTTCCCCTGCAACCAGTTCGGCAAGCAGGAGCCAGGTAACGAAGGGGCCATTTCCGAATTTTGCGAGCTGAACTTCGGCGTCAGCTTCCCGCTGTTCAAGAAGATCGACGTGAATGGCAGCGAGGCCCACCCACTGTTCGTACAGCTCAAGAAGCAGGCACCGGGGCTGCTGGGTTCCAAGGGCATCAAGTGGAACTTCACCAAGTTCCTCATCGGTCGCGACGGCCAGGTGGTCAAGCGCTTTGCCCCGACCACCAAGCCCCAGGACCTGACCCAAGAGATCGAAGCCCTGCTCAAATGACTGCCGCCCCGACCGTGTCCCTCGCCCTGGATGACCAGCTGTGCTTCAAGCTCTATGTCGCCTCACGGGCGGTGACCCGCGCCTACAAGCCGATGCTGGATGAGCTGGGCCTGACCTACCCGCAATACGTGGCGATGCTGGTGTTGTGGGAATGGCATTCAAAAAAGCCCGCGCAGCCCACAGTCAAGGCCCTGGGGGAGCGGCTGATGCTCGACTCCGGCACCCTGACGCCACTGCTCAAGCGCCTTGAGCAGTTGGGGCTGGTCAAGCGTCAGCGCAGTGCCATGGACGAGCGCGAAGTGCACTTGGGGTTGAGCGAGGCGGGCATCGGGTTGTACGACCAAGCCCACCGCCTCAAAACCCGCTTGCTCTGTGACAGCGGCGTCGACCTGAACCAGGCCGATGCCTTGCGCCAGGGCCTGGATCAGTTGCTGGCACAGATCAGAGGCTTGTCGTCTTAGGCACCCACAGGTCCAGCAGGGCGTTGAGTTCTTCGCGCCGGAACGGCTTGGCCAGGTAGTCATCCATTCCGGCGGCCCGGCAACGTTCGCGCTCTTCCGACAGGGCGTTGGCGGTCAGGGCGACGATGGGCAGGTCCGGCCAGCGCCCGCTGCGGCGGATTTGCCGGCTGGCCTCGTAGCCATCCATCACGGGCATGTTGCAATCCATCAACACCATGTCGAAGCGCTGCTCCTCAAGACGTTTGAGCGCCTCGCCGCCGTGGGCGGCCACGACCACTTCGCACCCAAGCTTGCCGAGCATGCCCTTGGCCACTAGTTGATTGACCGCGTTGTCCTCCACCAACAGGATGCGCGCCCGGTGCGCGAGCGGCGGGGACTCCATCTGGATGGGGTCGAGGATCAGCTGTGTGTCGCTGCGCAGGTTGCGTTGCAGTATCTGGTACAGCGCGTTGCGGCTCAGCGGGCGGGCCTGCTGTTGCAACGGCGCCAGGGCCGCTACTTCTTCGCTGGGCATGAAGTTGCCGTAGGCGGTGACCAGCAGGATCGGTGCGTTGCTGGTCGGGCGCAGGCGGAACAGGCATTCGGGGCAGTCCGTGATCAGCAGATCGGGGGTTTGCCCACTCAGGTCCTCATCGCGGGAATAGCAGCGAGGTGTCAGCCCCCAATGGGGCAGCAGGGTGGTGAGCAGCTCCGTGAGGCCACTGTCGGCACTGGTGATGGCAATTACCTCACCCGCCAGGGGGGCATAGCCAACCGCAGGCAGGTGGGTGGGCAATGGCAGGTCGGCACAGAACTGGCTGCCAAAGCCCACTTCCGAGCTGATACTCAAGCGTCCCTTCATGGCTTCGCACAGGTTGTGGGTCAGCGCCAGGCCCAGGCCCGTGCCACCGAACTGGCGAGTGATGCCCGCGCCGGCCTGGGTGAAGGGTTGGAAGATTTTGACCTGCGCTTCCTGGGCAATGCCGATGCCGGTATCGCACACTTCAATCTTGACCTGGCCTTCATGGGCGCTCAGACGCACGTCAACGCGGCCGAAGCGCGTGAACTTCAAGGCGTTCGAAAGCAGGTTGCTGACGATCTGCCGCACACGTGTCGGGTCACCGATCACTTGGGCGGGGAATTGCGGGTCGATCAGGCACGTCAGCTCGACGCTCGGCGCCGCATTCTGCGAAAGCAGGTTGGCGGTGTCTTCCACCAGGGCGCCGAGATCGAACGGGATACGCTCAAGCTCCAGCTGCCCGGCGTCGAACTTGGACAGGTCGAGAATATCGTTGAGCAGTTCCACCAACACCTTGCCGGAGTCGTGGGCAATCGACAGTTGCTGGCGTTGCTCGGCATTCAACGGGCTGTCCAGGGACAGCGCGATCATGCCCAGCAAGCCGTTGAGGGGCGTGCGGATCTCATGGCTCATGTTGGCCAGGAACGCCGCCCGCGCCTGGGCCATGCCTAGGGCGGTCATCTTGGCCGCCTCCAGCTCGTCGTTGGACTGGCTCAAGCGTTGGTTGCTGGCCTTGAGTTCCAGGGTGCGCGCCGAGACGATGTCTTCCAGTTGCCCCAGGTACTCGGTGAGACGGTCCTCGGCATGACGGCGTTGCTGGATTTCAGTCTCCATGTTTTCGAATTGTTGGTTGGCGACATTGACCAGCACGCCGATTTCATCGTTCTCATGCCCGGGCGGGCAATCCAGGTGGGCCTGTTTGCTGGTGCTCAAGGCGCGAATGATGCGGACCAAGGGTTGGGTCAGCATCACGTAAAACAGGCCCAGCAAAATGCCCGTCAGCAGTAGGCTGCGGGCGAAGCCATTGAGCAGGGTGATTTCCGCGCGCCGCAGGAAACGGCTACCGAAGGCGTAGGTGTCCACATCCAGGCGCAGCACACCGAGGGAGTCGTTGGGCATGTGGCTGAGGAACAGGCGGTCTTCAAACTGGCGGCTGGCGCCAAACAGGAAATCGCTGATGGGACGGTAGGAGCTCTCCTTGCGTGGGCGATCAACGTCCGCCAGGACCACGCCATTGTTGTCGATCAATTGCGCGTGGGTGATCGCAGGCGAGTGCAGCAGACCCAGGGTCAGTTCCTGGGCCAGCTCGGCATCGATGTTGTAGGCAATGCGTGAGGCGGGGTTGTGGCTGATTTCGATCAGCGAACGAATTTCACGGTTGATGGATGCGTCTTCGCTGGCATAATCAATACCGATTTGGATCAGGCTGAGCAAGGTTCCCAAGACGAAACCGACCAGCACAGTCAATCTGGCTTGTTTATAAGACAAGCGGTGGGCGAACTTGATATCCATCGAGTGTTGAACCACTTCACGTTTCCCTTCGCCCGGCAAGCATAGCTGAACATCCACAGGCTCTGGCTTGGCCGGCATGAATCGTTTTTTTACGCAGCCTCGTGCGGTCTGCCGCAGGGTTGCCAATACGCCATCTTTTGCAAGAACTTGCCAGAGGAATAATCGTGGATTCTCGATTGAATGCCTTTCTTGAGCGGGCCGATGCGGTACTTGCTCGCCTGGAACCCTTGTTGCCTGCGCCACGCCAAGCCGTTGACTGGAACCAGTGCCTCGCCGCCCGTTGGCAGCGCGAAGGCCGCACCGGCTTCCTGCTGCCGCTGGACGTGAGCTTGGACATGCGCCTGTCCGACCTGATCGGCGTGGACAAACAACGCGAACAACTGGCCCGCAATACCCAACAATTCATCGACGGCCTGCCCGCCAACCACGCGCTGCTGTGGGGCTCGCGCGGTACCGGCAAATCGTCGATGGTGCGCGCCTTGCTGGCCCAGCACGCCAAGGCTGGCCTGCGCCTGATCGAAATCGAGCGCGACCACCTGGCCGACCTGCCACGGGTGGTGGAGCAACTGATCAAGCTGCCGCAGCGATTCATCCTGTTCTGCGACGACCTGTCGTTCGAGGCAGGCGAGGGCGACTACCGCGTACTCAAGAGTGTGCTGGACGGCTCCCTCGAACAGGCGCCGGAAAACGTATTGCTGTACGCCACGTCCAACCGGCGTCACCTGGTGCCGGAAAACCAGAGTGACAATGACAACTGGAAGCGGGTGGATGGTGAGTTGCACCCAAGCGAAGCGGTGGAAGACAAGATTGCCCTGTCCGACCGTTTTGGCCTGTGGCTGTCGTTCTACCCATTCACCCAGGAACACTTCCTGGACGTGGTCGAGCACTGGATCGGCGAGTTGGCGCGCAAGGCCGGTCTGCAATGGCAGCGTGACGAGGCGCTCGACATCCTTGCCGTGCGCTGGGCCACCGGCCGCGGCAACCGCAATGGCCGCTGTGCCTATCAATTCGCCCGTTATTGGGTGGGCCTCAAATTGCTGGAGCGTCAACCATGATCGACCTACAACACGCCGGCACGGGCCTGGATGGCTACGCCATGCTGTGCGCGCAGTTGGAATCGCTGCTGGCTGATGAGCGGGATTTCATTGCCAACAGCGCGCAGTTTTCCGCGTTCCTCTTCAATCAGTTGGAAGACCTGAACTGGGCCGGTTTCTACCTCAACCGCAATGAAGAACTGGTACTTGGCCCGTTTCAGGGCCAGATTGCCTGTGTGCGCATTCCGTTCGGCCGTGGCGTATGCGGCGCGGCGGCGGCGTCACGGCAAACCCAGCGAGTGGAGGACGTGCATGCGTTCCCGGGGCACATCGCCTGCGACAGCGCCTCGAACAGCGAACTGGTGGTGCCATTGGTCAAGGACGGTACGTTGATTGGTGTCCTTGACCTGGACAGCCCGTCGCTGGCGCGGTTTACCCTCCAGGACCAGGCGGGCATCGAGCAATTGGCGGCTATTTTCCTGCGTTTGACTGACTGCTGATCGGTGAGGCAGGGGCGGCAGCCCCTGCCTTTCATTGGCGGTTGAGCTCCTGAAGCTGCTGGTGCAGCATTCTTTCCAGATCCTGCATGAGTTTTTCCAGGGACTTTACCCCAGCGTCGATCAGTGAGCGGTCTTCGTCTTTGGCACAGGCTTGCTCCAGCGCTTCGCATTGCGCGGCCAGTGAGTAGGCCTGGACAATGCGTGCGGCGCCCTTGATCTTGTGGGCTTGTTCGATGATGTCCTGTGGCGGTGCCCCGCTAGCTCGTAGGGTTACCAGTTCCTGACGATCATGGCGACTGCTGCTCAACAGCTCCTCGAGTAAACGCCTGCTTAATTGCGGGTCACCATCGGTCAAGGCTTCCAAGCAGCCAAGGTCCAGCCGTTGGTTGTCGGGTTGCAGAACAATATGTGCCAGTTGCCGTTCAAGTGCCGTGAGGCTGATGGGCTTGAACAGGCAATCGTTCATGCCGGCCTCAATGCAGCGCAGTTTTTCTTCCGGCTGGGCATTGGCGGTAAAACCCAATATCACACACGGTGTCAGGTGCTCGCGTTGTTCGTATTCACGAATCGAGCGACTGAGTTCGTAGCCATTCATGATGGGCATATTGCAGTCGGCGATTATCAGGTCGAAACGGTCCTGCCGCCAGGCCTGGAAGCCAGCAGCACCGTTCTGGGCATCAGTGAACTGATGACCCAAGTAACCCAACTGCTGGCACATGAGCAATCGATTGGCCGGATGGTCGTCCACCACCAGCACGTTGAGCACCGGCGCTTTGGCACAGGGCTCGGGCTTGAGTTCATCAACTTTCACTGCTGGCTGCAAGAGAGGCATTTTCAAGGCCACATGAACTTGGGTGCCTACCATCGGCACGCTGCTCAGGCTCAACTCACCGCCCATCATCGAACACAGACTGCGACAGATCACCAGTCCCAGGCCAGCGCCGCTCCTTGCCAGGTGTCCGGAGTTGTCGGCTTGGGCAAAGGGGGCGAACAGTCGCAACTGGTCCTCACGGCTGATGCCTATGCCGGTGTCTTCGACCACCAGCTTCATCTCGATCTGCTGCGGCAATTCGGTTGCGTGCACCGTGACCTTGACTTTCACCTGGCCACACTCGGTGAACTTGATAGCATTGCTGATCAGGTTCGACAGTACCTGCTTGAAGCGCAATGGGTCGATCAGTACGGCGGTGTCATCGAGCGGCGGGGTGAACTCCAACGAAAGACTGAGGGTTTTCTGTCGGGCCAGGCCGTCGAAGACCCGCACCACAGACTCGATCACCTCTCGCAAGTTGACCCGTTCTGGCGCGAGGCTCAAGCGCCCGGATTCGATACGTGCGATGTCTAGGATATCGCCGATCAGCTCCAACAGGTCCTTGGCCGAGTTGTACGCCACCTCGATGGCCGGGCGGTCGAGATGACCCTGGTCGGCCCGCTTGAGGGTCAGCTCCAGCATGCCAATCACCGCGTTCATCGGGGTGCGGATTTCGTGGCTCATGGTGGCGAGGAAGGTGCTCTTGGCACGGTTGGCCTCGTCAGCCCGCTCCTTGGCAGCGCGTAACTCATCAAACAGCTGGCGCCGCTCGCTGATGTCGATCCAGCCGCCAATAATGCCCTGGACTTCGCCGACGGAGTCGCGATAGGGCAGGATCCAGTGATAGATCGTCAGTTTTTTACCGTGGATATGCAGGGTGCGATCGAGGATCAACGGAGTACCCTCGGTCACCACTCGCTGGTAGTCGGCATGGTACTGCGCCGCTTCCGCCTCCTGGGCCATGTTCATCTGGATCACACTTTTGCCGATCACGTCCTCGCGATTGACCTCGAACACTTGCAAGTAGCTGTCGTTGCAGGTTTGCAGCAAGCCTTTGCGATCGCGTACGTAGATCGGATGGGGTGTTTCATTGACCAGGGCACGCATGAACTCGAACTGATCGTTGAGCGCTCGCTCGGCCATTTGTCGATGCTTGATCTGGCGGCGCATGTAGGCGTTCCAGGCCAGGGAGATCAATAGCAGCAGTCCGGTACCCACGATGATCTGGGCTATCAAGTGATGGTAGTTACGCCAGTAGCTGTCGGAGGCGGCGGTGTAGCCACGCCAGCGGCTGTTGATCACCCCCAGTTCGTCAGGGGCGATGCTCAGCAATGCCTTGTTCAGGATCGAACTCAGCTCAACCGCATGGCGTGACGTTGCCAGGGCGAATGTGGCAGGAAGCGTGCCGATGCTGCTGCTGATCTGCAGTTTGTCCTGGAACACTTGGGAGGACAGGAAATAGTTGGCGATCACCAGCGAGTTCACGGCACCGTCAACGAGCCCTTGTGCGAGTAGCTCCGATGCCCGGAAGGTGTCACTGGCCTCTACCAGTTGTATCTGCGGGAAGTCGCGTTGCAGGCTTTTTGCCAGCGGGTTGCCCGTGGTGATCGCCAGGCGTTTGCCTGCCATCTGCTCCAGGTTCGAGGGGGCATTGGGCTCTTTGCGCGTCAGCAGCACATAGGAGTTTTCCAGGTAAGGGCGACTAAAGTTGAGTTGAGCCTCCCTTTCAATACTCGGGACGATCGCGCCGATGATATCGGCTTTGCCAGTGCTCACCTCATCGATCATCGTGTTGATTTCACGGCTGCGCTGGATATGGAAACTCAACCCGGTACGCAGGCGAATCAGTTCCAGCAAGTCAGCGGTGATGCCACGAAAGTTGCCATCGGCGTCGAAGAATGTCAGTGGTGCAAACGTTTCGTTCACGATGACGTTGACGACCGGGTGGTCTTTCAACCAGCGCTCTTCGCGTGGTGTCAGCTGCAATTTCTTATCGGTCAGCAGGATGTCGCTGCCGGCACTCCAGCGTCTGGCGATGGTGTCCCGTTCATTGACAGGCACGGCAGCCAGCACCGAGTCGACGATGCCCAGGAGGATATGCTGGTCCTGGCGCAATGCGAAGCTGAAGCCGTAGGCCTCATGCTTGCCGAAATTGGCCATGTGGATGTTCTTCAGATAACCCTTGTTGATCATGTAGTGGGTGGAAATGGTATCGCCGAGAAAAACATCCGCCTGGTCAAAGGCCACTGCGTTCAGGGCGTTTTGATAGGACGGGTAGGTACGGATGTTGGCCTGCGGGTACAGCTTTTTGACTTCGCTGATCGGTAGATAGTGATAGACAAGGCTCAAGCGGAGCCCGCCCAGCCCATTGCTCAAGCTGCGAGTTTCCCCCTCCCGGGTCACCAGTACCGGTTGATCCACCGCGTACGGCTGCGACAGGGTGAGGTTCGGATTAGCGGCTTCAAAGCCATTCGAGGAGCCCAGCAAATCGATTTCGCCGGCCTCAAGGGCGCGGATCGACGCCTCCCGGTCAGGGTAGCGCAAGACCTTGACGGGCAAGGCCAAGGCCTTGGACAGCAGCCCTGCGTAGTCGGCGGTGAGGCCTTCGTAGTCGTGGCCGCTGGACGTCAGATCGAAAGGAGGGTAATCAGGTGCGGCGGTGCCGAGCACCAGTTCGCGTTTGTTCTGCAACCACTGGCGCTGTGCCTTGTCCAACTGAGTGTCGAGTTGAACGGCACCCGCGCGGCTCAACAGGGTGAAGTGTTCCGGGCCGGTTTGAGGGGCCGCGGGCACGGCGGTGCTGAAGCACAAGCCGGTACTCAATATAATGAGATAGTCCTTTATACGGCTGGGCATCCGTTTTCTCACACTAACGCGTTTCGTTTTGCCATCTCGATAAGTTCTACCAAAGATTTGGCTTTCAGTTTTTGCATAAGTCTCTTTTTGTAAGTGCTGACTGTCTTGTTGCTTAAAAACATACCTTTGGCAATTTCTTTGTTGGTTCTTCCCTGTGCAAAAAGTTGCAATACCATCAGTTCTCGATCGTTGACTGTTTTGAATAGTTCAAGTTCATAGGTGTCGGCGCCCTCAGCACCGTTGCCGCTCAATGCCTGGCTTGGGAAATAGTTGTAACCTGACAATACGGCACGGATGGCGCTCAGCAGTTCGCTCAAGTCGCCTTCTTTGCAGACATAGCCGTCAGCACCCGAGCGCATGCAGCGCGTTGCAAACAGCGTGGGGCACTGGGCTGTAAGGATCAGGGTTTTCATTGGCGTGTTCATTGCGTTGAATCGGCAGAGCACTTCGAGGCCGTCAAGCTTTGGAATACTGATATCCAAGATAATAAGGTCTGGCAGGCATTCCCTGACCATTTGTATCGCATCACACCCGTTGTCCGTTTCTCCTACGACTTTATAACCCTCATGTTCCAATAACATTCGGATAGCAAGCCGTATGACGGGGTGGTCATCGATAATAAAAACTGAGTTCATGGTCATATCCCAGGCAAGTGCAAATAAAGACGGCACATTAGCTCAGAAGCTCAGGGGGGAGCATGAGCCAGAGGGGGAGGGGATATAAAACAGGAAAAATCCTACGCAAAAAAAGGTGTTGACCTACTTGTTGGTAAGGCATTGTGAAGCGAAATGTAAATATTTGAGAAATATAAGGTGCGGTGAGTACGCTGGAGCGCGGGTGTAGATCGTGAGGCGACTTTTTGTGGTGTTGCTATGTTTAAGTTCCTACACGTTGGCGGTCGGCAATCGACTCACCAACTCGATAAGTTTCTCTTTACTCAGTGGCTTCGATAAATAACCCAGCAGCGGCAGGTTTCTTTGCCGAGCCTGGTCGCTAAGTTCGGATAACTCCGACACAGGCAACCCGCTAAGAAGGATGGCGGCAAGGATGAAGTGGCGGCGATTGGCGATGTCAATCAACTCAAGCCCGGGCAGATCCGGCAGGCACTGGTCGCACAGCATGAGATCGAAAGGCGTACCGGCCTGCGTCATCAGGAGGATCGCCTGTTCGGCATTTTCTGCAAGGGTCAGGTTGTCGAAGTCGAAACTTTTGAGCAGGCATTGGGTGGCCAGAAGTTGAAAGGGATGATCCTCCACTAACAGGATACGAAGGCGATGTCTGGGCATAGTGAGCATACGTAGGGGTCAGGCTTTGATAGCGTGACGTAGGAAATCATCGTCAGGTCCGCCAAAAGCGTGCGTGATTATTCTTCGGGTACGTGTGCGAATTCGATCAGGCTGCTCTGTTCCCTGTGTAGGCATATTCCTTTCAGGGAACAGGCAAGCTTGATCCATGGTGCTATTGAGGGCTGGAACGCCCCGTCATCTCCCGCGCCATTTCGGTGGCGTAGCTGTCGGTCATACCCGCGATGAAGTCGATCATGCGCAGGAATGATGCGTGCAACGGCCACGCCGGGTTTGGCGCGCTGTTGCCCAGCAAGTCGAGGATGCGGCGGTTCTTGAAGGAGGGCGTGCGCCCGCCATGTTGTTCCAATGCCGCCCCGCAAAAAGCGTTCAGCAGGATTTCCAGAGTGGTGTAGGCACCGATTTCGTGCAGTGTCTTGCGCTTGTCCTGGAAGATTTTCTTGCGGGCCATGTCCTTGGCGTCCAGCACGCAGCGTTTGGCGGGACCGTGCATGTGCTCCACCAGGTCACCCGGCAGCAGGCCTGCCAGCAAAGCGTCCTGCTGTTCGACAAACGCGCGTGCCGCCGCATTGGTCAGGTGTTCGATGGCCTTGCCCCGCAGGATCGCCAGCTTGCGCCGGCGCGAGTCCTGCGCGCCCAATTGCCGGTAGGTCTGGGGCAAGTCGTCGCCCACCAGATCGAGCAGCAAGGACTCGACCTCGGCGTATTCCAGCAACTCCATTTCCAGGCCGTCTTCAAGGTCGATCAACGCGTAGCAGATGTCGTCCGCCGCTTCCATCAGGTAGACCAGCGGGTGGCGGGCCCAACGCTGTTCTTCCAGCTGTGGCAGGCCGAGTTTGTGGGCGATCTGTTCAAGGATCGGCAGCTCGCTCTGATAGCAACCGAACTTATGTTTCTTGTAGCCCAGGGAGTCCGCATGGCGGGCGGTCCAGGGGTACTTCAGGTAAGTACCCAGGGTGGCATAGGTCAGCCGTGTGCCTCCATCGAACTGGTGATACTCAAGCTGGGTCAACACGCGAAAACCCTGGGCGTTGCCTTCGAAGTTGAGGAAGTCATTGCGCTCGGCGCTGCTCATGTCATCCAGCCAGCCACGGCCGGCCGCCTGCTGGAACCAGTGACGGATGGCATCTTCGCCCGAATGCCCGAACGGTGGGTTGCCGATGTCGTGGGCCAGGCAGGCCGATTGCACCACCATGCCCAGGTCGCTCGGGTCGCACCAGTCGGGCAGGGCGCTGCGCAGGGTCTCGCCCACGCGCATGCCCAGGGAGCGGCCCACGCAACTGACTTCCAGGGAGTGGGTCAGCCGCGTGTGGATATGGTCATTGCTGGACACCGGGTGTACTTGGGTCTTGCGGCCCAGGCGGCGGAATGCGCCCGAGAAAATGATGCGGTCATGGTCCTTGTGAAACGGGCTGCGGCCCAGTTCTTCCGGGCTGTGCAACGGTTTTCCAAGGCGTTCGCGAGTCAGCAGGGTGGGCCAATCCAAGGCGGGTACTCTCCGTGCGGTGAATGACGTCCCCCAGCTTCCCGGTTCCGCCGTGGCGGGGCAAGCGAAAATCTACAGCCCGGCCGCGTCGATATCGATTAACAGCAAACGCTGACCGTTATCGAAGAATTGTCCTGCGGTCAGGCAGTAGCTATTAGTGGTGGCGTCGCGATAGGTCGACGACAGGGTCAGGCGCCGTTCCTCCCAGCCTTCCGCGAGCAGGTGATAGAAGTAGGGGCGCCACGACCAGTTGTGGCCCAGGTAGCGGCTGTCGGCCTGCCAGGCGTCCTGGCGCCATTCGAAGTTGGGCGTCAGCTGGGTGCCATGCCGGTCGCATTGGTAAAAGCGCAGCAGCCAGGGAAAGTTCGGCAATTGGGGCAGTTGAGCCAGGGGGGCCTGACCCTGTGCCCAGGCCTGCAGGATTTTCATCAGCTCGGCCAATTGCAGGCGCAACTGCATTACGCGTCCCCGCTCTGCGAGCTTCTGCTGGACGTAGGCCGTCCGTAATTGGGCAAAGCGCGGCACAAAGGCGTCTGTGGCGAACCAGTCCAGCTGCGCCTGGGCGAACAGGTAGCCCTGCACGTAGCGCGAGCCGCATTCCGAGGCGAAGCTCAACTGCGCCTCGGTTTCCACGCCTTCGGCAATGATCCAGCAGCCGGTTTTCTCGGCCATCTGTGCCAGGGCCCGTACCACTTCACTGCTCGGGCCGCCTCGGGCGGCTTCCTGGAACAGGCGCATGTCCAGCTTGAGAATGTCCGGCTGCAACGCCAGCACGCGGTCGAGTTGGGAGTAGCCGGCACCAAAGTCATCAATGGCGATGCGTGCGCCGGCCTCGCGATAGCGTGCTACCACCTCGGCCAGGCGCTGGATGTTACCCCCCAGCTCGGTGATCTCGTACACGATGCGCTGTGGATCGACGCCATGGGCTTGCACTTGCTTCAAGCTGGGCAGCGCCTGGCCGGGGCGCAGGCGGTTGATCCAGCGGGGCGAGATGTTCAGGCTCAGAAACCAGTCGTCGGGGGCCTCATGCAAGCGGCTCAGGGCATTGTCGCGAATCTGCCGGTCAAGGCGTCGCAAGGTGGCCCCCGGCGTGCGCGGGTCGGCGAACAAGGGGCCCACAGACTGCAAGCGGCCATCGGCCTGGCGCAGGCGGCCGAGGGCCTCAACGCCAGCAATGCGCCCGGTGGCGGTGTCGATGAACGGCTGGAAGCAGGCGAGCGGTTGCCCGTCAATCACGGGGCCTCCTTAAAGAGTCGGCGAAAAAAGGCCCAGCCCTCAGTAACGAGGGCCGGGCCGATTCTGTGTGCAAGAATGCAGCCAGCAGGCCTCAACCTTTACGAGACGCGCCCTGCATGGCCAGCTTGATCAGCGGGATCAACCCGGCTCCCAGTCGCACCAGGCGTGTCAGGCTGCTGATACTGCCGCCCTTGGCACCTTTGCCGGTAAAGAAACCCAACAGTGTGACCGCAGCCACGCCCCACAGCGGCGCGTGCTTGATGCCCAGGCTGTCCTGCCAGTTACTGCCCATATTGCGCACCTTGTTCAGGGGCAGCATCAATTGCTGGGACTCGTGGCGGATCTCCTGGCGGTGCATTTCCATGCGCAGGCGGATCAACGCCTTGCGCATTTCTCGGCGGGAGGTGGTTTGGGGGATTTCAGTGATGCTCATGGCAGCAGGCGCTCCCGGTCATTGGCCAGCTCTTCGAGGGTGGCGTGGAACGGTGTTGATTCATCGAACACCGCCGCTTTCAGGCGCACCCCGCAGAAGGCGGCGGCCAGGCTGTAGAACACACAGAGGCAGATGATCCCCGTCAGGCGATAGCCGGTGTCCCATACCAGGATCATGACCAGTGTCGACAACCCCACCAGCAACAGCAGCGCAAACACCAGCGCCAGGCCGGCAAACAGCAGCAGGCTGACAGTGCGGGCTTTCTGTTCCTGCAATTCGATGCCAAACAATTCGACGTGGCTGTGCAGCAAGCCCAGCACGGCCGCGCCCAGACGTCTTGAAGTGGTGCCCGTGGACGAGCCCGTTTCGCCGATAGACATGGTTAGCGCCTTGTAGCCAGCAGGCCGATCAGAAAGCCCACGCCGGCGGCAATGCCCACCGACTGCCAAGGGTTTGCCTGCACGTAATCTTCGGTCGCGGTGACGGCCGCCTGGCCGCGTTCACGCAGGGAGTCCTCGGTCAGTTGCAGGGTTTCACGGGCCTTGAGCAGGCTCTCGTGGATCTTGCTGCGCAGCTCGTCAGCCTGGTCACCGGCGAGCACCTTGGTGTCATCGAGCAACTTTTCGGTGTCGCTGACCAGGGTTTGAAAATCCGCCATCAGTATTTCTTGAGCAGTCTTTGCAGTTCTTCTGGCCATGGGTATCTCCGTGATTGGCTGAACGGTACTTAGTGGTTTCGAGTCACCGGCTTCGGTGAAGGTTCAGTGCAATTGTCTGGTACAGCTTTTGCTTTGCCTTGGTGCGCACGCCCCGGGGCCTGCGCTGAATCTGGGCGGAATGAGGCAATGCCTTCAAAAACCTTACCCTAAATAACTGAAACTCGCGGAAAAACCCTGTCGGCAACAGCCTGTTGAGTTGATCGCTGCGCTAAAGCGGTTCACGCCCCCTGAAGAGGGGCGAGGCCGGTGGCGCCAATTTAGTGCGTGAAACCCTGGCTTGAACCGCTTTGGTGCTTTTTGCCTTTAATGCAGGCCTGCCAACCTCCATGGAAAATTTGCAAAGTGCGGTGGACACCCTCGTCCATAGCTCCAATACCCTGTTCATCCTGATCGGCGCGGTCATGGTCCTGGCCATGCACGCCGGCTTCGCGTTCCTGGAAGTGGGCACGGTCCGCCAGAAAAACCAAGTCAACGCCTTGTCGAAGATCCTCAGCGACTTCGCCATCTCCACCCTGGCTTATTTCTTTATAGGCTATTGGATCTCCTACGGCGTGAGCTTCCTGCAACCGGCTGCGGTGATCAGCGCCGACCACGGCTATGGCCTGGTGAAGTTCTTCTTCCTGTTGACCTTTGCGGCGGCGATCCCGGCGATCATTTCCGGGGGTATTGCCGAGCGTGCACGTTTTGTTCCGCAGTTGTGCGCCACCGCGTTGATCGTGGCGTTTATCTACCCGTTTTTCGAAGGCATGGTGTGGAACGGCAACTTCGGCCTGCAAGCCTGGCTGCTGGCGACGTTCGGCGCCAGCTTCCATGACTTCGCCGGTTCGGTGGTGGTGCACGCCATGGGCGGCTGGCTGGCGCTGGCAGCGGTGTTGCTGCTGGGCCCGCGTAACGGGCGTTATCGTGAAGGGCGACTGGTGGCGTTCGCGCCGTCGAGCATTCCGTTCCTGGCCCTGGGTTCGTGGATCCTGATTGTCGGCTGGTTCGGCTTCAACGTGATGAGCGCGCAAACCCTCAACGGCGTGAGTGGCCTGGTGGCGGTCAACTCGCTGATGGCGATGGTGGGCGGCACTGTCGCGGCGCTGATCATTGGGCGCAACGACCCGGGCTTCCTGCACAACGGCCCATTGGCCGGGTTGGTGGCAATTTGTGCCGGCTCCGACCTGATGCACCCGGTGGGCGCGCTGGTCACTGGCGCGGTCGCGGGCGGGCTGTTCGTGTGGTGCTTCATTGCGGCCCAGGATCGCTGGAAGATCGACGACGTGCTGGGGGTGTGGCCGCTGCACGGCCTGTGTGGCGTGTGGGGTGGCATCGCCTGCGGTATCTTCGGCCAGACCGCACTGGGTGGCCTCGGCGGCGTCAGCCTGATCAGCCAGCTGATCGGTACTGCCCTCGGCGTGGTGGTGGCGCTGGGCGGCGGCCTGTTGGTGTACGGCGTGATCAAGCGCGTGCACGGGCTGCGCCTGAGCCAGGAGGAGGAGTACTACGGCGCGGACCTGTCGATCCATAAAATCGGTGCGGTCAGTCAGGATTGATCGGCGGTTCGGCCGATGGATTAAAGCCGTGCAGCAGGCGATAGCGGTTATGCCGTACTTCGTCGACCCGCGCCTGCACCTGTTGGTCCGGCAGGCCCAGCAGGATCAAGGCGTGGGAGGCGAGCATCAAGCTGGATTCCAACAGTTCGGGCACCACTTCGCTGGCGCCCGCGGCTTTCAGCTCGGCCAACTGGCTGTCATCACGGGTGCGCACCAGGATCGGCACGTCAGGGTTGATGCGCCGCGCTTCCTTGAGCACCACCAACGCCACATCGCTGTTGTCCACGGCGATGACCACCAACCGCGCGCGCTCCAGGCCCACCGCGCTGAGCAGGGCGCCACGCCGGCAATCCCCGTAATGCACGCTGCTGTCTTCAGTGGCTGCTTCCTGTACCCGCTCAGGGTCGTCATCCAGTGCGATAAAGGCTTGCTGTTCGCGCCGTAGAAAACGCCCGATGGATTGCCCGACGCGGCCATAGCCACAGATCACCGCATGCCCGTGCAGCTCGGCGTTGAGCGCGGTGATTTCGTCCAGCTGGACCTGCTGATTGGGCGTGCGGTGCAGGCGCAGGGCCAGGCTCGGAGCGGCGCGCAATAACAGGGGCGTGAGCAGCATCGAGCAGAAGGTCGCGGCGAGTAGCAAGCCGTTGAATTCGTCGGGGATCAAGCGGCTTTGCTGCATCTGCGCCATCAAGGCAAAACAGAACTCGCCGCCCTGGGCCAGGGCCAGGCCGCTGCGCCAGGCGGTTTCACTGTCGCTGCCGCGTAGCTTGACCAGCGCGGCCACCACGCAGCCCTTGACCAACATCAAGGTGAGGGTCAGGCCAAGGATCAGCAGGCTGTGGCTGACGAACAGCTGCAGGTCGATGAGCATGCCGATACTGACGAAAAACAGCCCCAGCAGGATGTCGCGAAAGGGCCGGATGTCCGCTTCGATCTGGTGGCGATAGTGGCTCTCCCCCAGCAGCATGCCGGCCAGGAAGGCGCCGAGGGCAGGGGACAAGCCCAGCAAGTGGGTAAGCCACGCCGTCAGCAAGACAATCACCAGGGCCAGCAGCACAAACAATTCGGCCGAGTGGGACGCGGCCACTTCGTGGAACAACCGTGGCAACAACCAGCGGCTGGCAAATAGAAGGCCCACAAACAGCACCACAGTCTTGCCCAAGGTCAAGGGCAGTGCCAGGTACCAAGCCTGCTCACCGGTGCCGGCGAACACCGGCACCAGGGTCAGCAGCAAGACAGCCACTACGTCCTGGAACAGCAACACGCCAATCGCGTTCTGGCCATGGCTGCTGAAAATCTCCCCGAGGCTGCCGAGCTCCTTGCTCACGATGGCGGTGGACGACAAGGCCAGTCCCGCCCCCAGCAGCAGGGCGATGCCGGGTGCCACGCCCAGGATCATCAACAGCACGCCCAGCAACACCCCACAGCCCACCACTTGCAGGCTGCCCAAGCCAAACACCACGCGGCGCAGGACGAGCATCTTGCTCAGGGAAAACTCCAGCCCCAGGGAAAACAGCAGGAACACCACACCCAGTTCGGCGAGGTCGGGGAGCTCTTCACTGTCGTTCACCCAGTCCAGGGCGGTGGGCCCCACGGCCAGGCCCACGCACAGGTAGCCCAGCACGGGAGGCAATTGCAGCCGGCGAAACAGCGCAATCACTACCAGGGATGAGGCCAGGATGATCAACAGGTTGGCAAACACAGGCATCTCCGTTGCAAGGGGGCAGGCAAAAAAGCCACAAACATCGCTGAATCAGTTATAGGCCATGGTGATCTGGGTCAGGGTTTATGGGGTGGGCGTGAGGCTGCTACCGGGCTTAGAATGTGTGCCTGTTTTCTGATCAGGTCCATTCACCATGCTTCCTGAATGCCAGTTGTTCGGCACCCTGGGTTGCCATCTATGCGAGATCGCCGAAGCCGAAATCATGCCGCTCGTCGAACACGGGTTGCTGGTGGAATTGGTGGATATCACCGACCCCGACGACCTGACTGAAGTCTACGGCCTGCGTATTCCGGTGCTTCGCCGGGTAGACACGGGGGCGGAACTGGATTGGCCTTTCGACACACAACAGGTTGTTGCCTTCCTTCGTTGAGTGTTATGCGATGGCAGGTTTCCAAATATTAAGTTACTGTATGTTTGTACAGCGATTGAATAGAGGGAACGCCCGTGGTGAATGTTGAACAACTGAAAAGCAGCGTCAATCGCATGTCTGCCGATGTCGTACGCGACGCGGTAAACGAGCTGCGCCTCGATGGCCTGGTCACGGAAGGCAAGACGCCCTTCAACAAAGTGCATTTCAATACCTGTTTCGCCGAGATCGAGGCGCTGTTTCAGCGCGCCGGTTATCACAAGCAGCTGGATGTGGTGGGTTACCAGGGCCTGTTATACGCGCTCTACGATCCAGGCCGCTGGGAGGCGGTGGACGTACTGCGTTGGCTCAAGGAATTCACCGAGGCGGCCAGTGCTTCGCCGGCGCTGCGGGCGCAATTGGCCAAAGCCTGAACCCTGCGGGATAATGCCCGCCGGTTTTCCCAAGGCTTCGAGCATCTGCATGTCCACTTCCGCGTTTATCGCCTCCGAGCACCAAGCCAGCACCTTGTACCTGCCGCCGGGCCCTTGGGCGCTGGTGCTCGACTGCCTGTGTGAACACTTCCCGGCTATCAGCCGTGAGCACTGGCTGGACCGCATCGCCCGTGGGCGGGTGCTGGACATCAACGGCAGCCCGATAGGACAGGACCTGGCCTACAAGGAAGGCCTGTGCATCTACTACTTTCGCGAAGTGCCGAATGAAAAAGTGATCCCGGTGCAGGAGAGCATCCTGTATGCCGACGAGCACCTGGTGGTGGCCGACAAACCGCACTTCCTGCCCGTGACGCCCGCCGGTGAATACGTCGAGCAAACCCTGCTGCGTCGCTTGATCCGCCGTCTGGGCAACCCTTCGCTGGTGCCGCTGCACCGTATCGACCGGCATACCGCAGGGCTGGTGCTGTTTTCGGCCAACCCGGCCAGCCGCGCGGCGTATCAGCAACTGTTTCCCACGCGAAAGATCGACAAGTTCTACGAAGCCATTGCCCCGGCGTTACCGGGCCTGACGTTCCCGCTGGTGCACAAAAGCCGCCTGGTGGACGGCGAGCCGTTCTTTCGCATGCAGGAAGGCGTTGGCGCCAGCAACACCGAAACGGCGGTAGAGGTGCGCGAGAAAAATGGCGAGCTGTGGCGCTACGGCCTGTTCCCCGTGACCGGCAAAAAGCATCAGTTGCGTGTGCACATGACCGCGCTGGGGGCGAGCATCTGCAATGACCCGTTCTACCCCGACGTGATAAAGGACGCCGTGGACGACTACGCCAACCCGCTCAAGCTGCTCGCCCAGGGTGTGCGTTTTATCGACCCGGTGACCGGGCAAGAGCGCAGCTTTCGCAGTGATATCACCCTCGACTGGTAACCGCCAGAAACGACAAGGCCCGCGCGAGGCGGGCCTTGGTAGCAAACGCTGAGGTTTACAAGTCTTTAACGGTGCGGACCTGATCCTTGTTGATGCGGGTCTGCTTGCCGTCCAATTGTTCGAACTCGTAGAAACCCGAGTCCTTGTCGAATTTAGGAGTGTCGACGGCCTGGATTTCGCGACCGTCATTCAGGGTGATCACTGTTGGCGAGGCGCAACCGGCAAGGGTAGCGAGGCCCAGTGCAAGCATGAGAGCGGCGATGGTCCGTTGAGTCATGAGTGTGTCTCCGAGAGAATACTTTTTTGAGTGCTGACCTTGTGACGTATAAGACGTCGGCAAAGTTCCTTATCCGACGCTCATTCTGACACGCCAAACCCTGGGTGCAACAGCTCCGGTGTATTCAGGTTGGCCAGGCGTGGGTCATCGGCCGGGCATTCAAGCCCGATGCCACCCAGTTGCAGGAGGATCTTGCGCGGGCTGCGCTCACCGGCATCCCAGGCCGCTTCCACGGCGTCGCGCAGGTGGGTGGGGATGATGCAGATCAAGGGTTCCCAGAACTCGCCATGGCGCACCATCAACGGCAATAGCGGATTGCGCTGCACCGTCTGACGCATCTGGGTCAGCAGGTGCACATCAATATTGGGCACATCGCACGGCAAGATCAGCAGGTGCCCATGACGTGCGGCGGCCAGCCCTGCACGGATGCCGGCCAGTGGCCCGGGAAAGTCCGGGCTGTCGTCGCTCACCAGCTGATCGGCGTACGGCGCGTAAAGCGCATGGTTGCGATTGCACGAGATGATCAGGTCATCCGTCAGTGGCCGAGTCAGGTGTTGCAGATGCGCGATAAGGGGCTGGCCGTGCCATTCCAGCAGACCTTTGTCTTGCCCGCCCATTCGCTGGCCACGCCCTCCGGCCAGCAGCAAAATCGAACAGGGCAGGGCTGAAGAATCTGAAGGCATGACGGTTCCGCTGCGGCAGGCAAATAGGGCCCTGTGATATAACATCGGGCTGTTCCTTCGACAACCGGACCGAGCCATGAAAGCCAAGGCTGATGCGCCCTTCGTACCCCTGAACATCGCTGTACTGACCGTCAGCGACACCCGCACCCTAGAAACCGATACCTCAGGCCAGGTCTTCGTCGACCGCCTGACCGCTGCCGGCCACAACCTGGCCGAGCGTGTATTGCTCAAGGACGACCTCTACAAGATCCGCGCCCAGGTGGCCCACTGGATTGCCGAAGACGTCGTGCAAGTGGTGCTGATCACCGGCGGCACCGGCTTCACCGGACGCGACAGCACCCCCGAAGCCGTGAGCTGCCTGCTGGACAAACAGGTCGACGGTTTTGGCGAGCTGTTCCGCCAGATCTCCGTGGCCGATATCGGCACCTCTACTGTGCAGTCCCGCGCCCTGGCCGGCCTGGCCAATGGCACGCTGGTGTGCTGCCTGCCGGGCTCCACCAATGCCGTGCGCACCGGGTGGGACGGCATCCTCGCCGAACAGTTGGACAACCGTCATCGCCCGTGCAACTTCGTGCCGCACCTCAAGCAGGCCGAGCCCTGTGAATCCCGTGGGTAAGCCCGGCAAGACCGGCGCCCTGATGCCGGTGGAACAGGCGCTGCAGCAACTGCTGGACATGGCCGACGCCGCGCCGATCCGTGAACGGCAAAGCCTGCCGCTGGCCGATTGCGATGGGCGCGTGCTGGCCCAGGACCTGGTGTCCACTCTCGACCTGCCGCCATGGCCCAACAGCGCCATGGACGGCTACGCCCTGCGCCTGGCGGACTGGAACGGTGAGCCACTGGTGGTCAGCCAGCGCATCTTCGCTGGCCAGGCACCGCAACCTCTGTCTGCCGGCACCTGCGCGCGGATCTTCACCGGCGCCCCGGTGCCCGAAGGCGCAGACTGCGTCGAAATGCAGGAAAATGCCGTGGTCCACGCCGACGAGCGCGTGAGCTTTAGCGAGCCGTTGCAGTTGCACCAAAACATCCGCCCGCAAGGGCAGGAGACCACCGTCGGCGAGTTGGTGCTGACGGCCGGCACGCGCCTGGGCCCAGTCGAACTCGGCCTCGCGGCTTCCCTGGGGCATGATCGCCTTGACGTGGTACGCCGCCCGCGCGTGGCAGTGCTGTCTACCGGGGATGAGCTGATCGAACCTGGCTTGCCGCTGGGCCCGGGGCAGATCTACAACAGCAATCGCCGCGTGTTGTGCTCGTGGCTGACGCGCATGGGCTGCGAAGTGATCGACGCCGGCATCCTGCCCGACGACCTCGAAAAGACCCGCACACGCCTTGCTGGCTTGGCTGACGTTGACCTGATCCTGTCCACGGGCGGTGTGTCGGTGGGCGAGGCGGACTTCCTCGGCATCGCCCTGCGCGAAGAGGGGGAGCTGGCGCTGTGGAAACTGGCGATCAAACCCGGCAAGCCGCTGACCTTCGGCCACTTTCGCGGTGTGCCAGTGATCGGCCTGCCGGGCAACCCGGCGTCGACCCTGGTGACCTTTGCCTTGCTGGCGCGGCCTTACCTGCTGCGCCGTCAAGGCGTGCAGGACGTGGCGCCGCTGCGGTTCGAAGTGCCGGTAGGGTTCGAGTGGCCCAAGCCGGGCAACCGTCGCGAATACCTGCGCGGCCGCATCGAGCAGGGCAAGGCGATCATCTACCGTAACCAGAGCTCCGGCGTGCTGCGCAGCGCGGCGTGGGCAGAAGGGTTTGTGGAGGTGTTGGAAGGCACGACGCTGACGGTGGGCGATAGCGTCAATTTCATCCCGCTAAGCGAAGTCCTCAACTGACAATAGAGATCTACTGTGGGAGCTGGCTTGCCTGCGATGGCGGTGCATCAGTCATACATAAGGTGACTGACACACCGCCATCGCAGGCAAGCCAGCTCCCACAGTTGGATTTGTGTATGCCTGTGAGAAGTCAGTAATCGTCCCCACGCGCCGTCACATCCCGCTCCACCGGCCCTGCGTCCGGGTCATACCCCACCGGGAACTTGCCTTTCAAGGTCCAGGCAAACGCGATGATCTCCGCCACCGTGCGGTACAACTCCTCCGGGATGCTGTCACCCAATTCCATGCGCGCCAGCAGCTTCACCAGCTCGGCGTTCTCATAGATCGGCACTTCATTTTCCCGCGCCAGTTTCAGGATCGCCTCGGCCAAGGCGTCGTCGCCCTTGGCGGTCAGTGTGGGGGCCTGCTGGCCGTCATACTTGAGGGCGATCGCCTGACGCGGTGGGGTGGTGTTCTTCATGCGGTTTCATCCACCCAGCGTTGCTCCAAGCCAGTTCGCGGCCCGCGTGGCGGCGTGCCGAGGTGGCAATCCAGGTCGCCGACATTGATGCCCGAGGTCACCAGGCGTTCGCGCAGGCTGCCCAAATGGCTTTCGATCAGGCTGGCGGTAAACGGCCGGGACGCCCACAACTGGCTGGAGAGCTTGCCCTGGGTCAGTTGCGCCTGAACCTGCAACGGCCCCAGCGGTTCCATGTCGAAGGCCAGCTCCACGCGCCAGAGCATCTGCTTGGGGTCCTTTTTGTCTTTGCGTTCGGGCTGGTCCTTGTCCGGCGGCGGCTCTTCGCGCTGGAACTTGACCTGCAACGGCACGATGTCCTGCAGGGTGCGCATGGGGATTTCCAACTGCCAGGTGGTCTGCACGCGCCCGTCGGCGGTGGTGCCGGTTTGTTCCAGGCTCGACAGCTGGTGGCTCTGCAGGCGCGAGATGGCCCCGGCGGCCAGGCGCAGCAGGTTTTCCAGGTCGCCTTCGCCTTCCAGCTTGGCCATCAGCCGCTCCGGCAGCGGAAAGCCGGCCGGTGCCTGGCGGGCGCTGACCTGGCCCAGGGTGTTCAGCGGGTTGCGCACAAAATTGGGCAGCACCTGGGCCAGGGTGTTGGCGGCAAGGATCGCATTCAGGTTGGTGGCGGTGGGCAGGGCGGGCAACAGGTCAGCGACCAGGCGCAGCAGCGCGCCTTTCATGTCCAGCGGCGGGATTTGCGGGTTTTGCCCGGCCAGCAATTTGGCTTCGAGAAACGCGCCGCTGTTCTGGATCACCTGCGCCAGCACCTTGGGGTTGCTCACCTGCGACAGGTCGGGCAGCGCGGCGAGCAAGCGCGCGGCAGCCGCGCGCAGGTCGCTGGAGGTGGTGTCGTCGGCGGGCAGGTTCTGCAGAGCGGTGAACACCACGTCCAGCGAGCCCTGGCGGCTTTGCTGGGTGGCGAGTTGCTGCGCCACCGCCAGTTGGTCCTTGAGCCCGCTCAATGGCACGAAATTCAACGTCTGGGTGTCTTGCACCACGGCGCTGAGCAAGCTGCCCACCCGCAGCGGTTGCGGGCTTTCCACGGTCAGGGTCGCGCCGGCCAGGGCGTTACTGAGCACGGTCACCAGCGAGCGGTAGATGGCCGGCTGCGTGGTGCCCTGGGGCAGCATCTGGGTGGTCAGCACCTTGGCCTGCAACAGCGTGCCCACCGGCATTTGCGTGGTGTCGATACGGGTGAGGGCGGCCACATTGGCGCTCAAGGCTTGCTGCAAGGTGATGGTCAGGTTGCCCGTCGGCGTCTGGCTCACGGCCACGTTGCTTCCCAGCGGCAACGGCTGGGCGCTGCTGGCTTGCACCAGGGTCTGGCGGCCGCCTTCCAAGGTCAACTTGAGCAGCAACTGAAACGCATCACCGCCCTGTTTGAGCGCGAGTACCTCGGCGTTCACGGTTTTTCCGGGGTCGATCAAGCCGATCTGCGGTTCCAGCAGTTTCAGCAGCTCACCGGTCGGGGGCAGCGGGGCGGGCCCGGCCACGGGGGCTGGCGGCAGCGTAGGAAGGTTGATCTCACCGGTCATCGTGCGCGTCGTCTCGAAGGAAATTGCCCTCTTTAGAGTAGGGCATCGCATGTATAATGCCGCCCGTCTACAAAGAGAGCGGTAAAAACCTCACAACTATTTGATCCAGCTCTCTAAAATCGGTCGCCAAAGCCGTTATTGTGCATTTCTCTTTAACGGCCGCTGCACCGCCGACTTGAACCGTAAAGGCCCGCGATCTTTTGACCAGCCCTCTTCTTGAAGCCGTAGCGCTTTCCTGTGAACGCGACCTGCGCCTGTTGTTCGAGCACCTCGAACTGCGGCTGACGGGTGGTGACATGGTGCAGGTCAGCGGCCCCAACGGCAGCGGCAAGACCAGTTTGCTGCGCCTGCTGGCCGGGTTGATGCAGCCGACGGCAGGTGTTGTGCGGCTCAATGGCAAGCCGCTCAACGAACAACGCACTGAGTTGGCGCGCAACCTCGTCTGGATCGGCCACGCCGCGGGCATCAAGGACGTGCTCACCGCCGAAGAAAACCTCAGCTGGCTGAGCGCCCTGCATCATCCCGCGTCCCGCGACGCTATTTGGCAAGCCCTGGCCGCTGTCGGTCTCAAGGGCTTCGAAGACGTTCCCTGCCACACCCTGTCTGCCGGCCAACAGCGCCGCGTGGCCCTGGCGCGTTTGTACCTGCCGGGCCCGCCGCTGTGGATCCTCGACGAACCCTTCACCGCCCTGGATAAGCAAGGCGTGGCCCAGCTCGAAGAACACCTGGCCCAGCATTGCGAAAAGGGCGGGCTGGTGCTGCTCACCACCCATCACACCCTCAATCGCACGCCTGCCGGTTACCGTGACCTGGACCTGGGAAGGTGGTCGGCATGAGCGTATTCGCCCTGTTGGTCGCCCGCGAAGCGCGGCTGTTGTGTCGCCGCCCGGCCGAACTGGCCAACCCATTGGTGTTCTTCGCGATTGTCATCGCCCTGTTCCCGCTGGCGGTGGGCCCCGAGACTAAACTGTTGCAAACCTTGTCCCCGGGACTGGTGTGGGTGGCGGCGCTTTTATCGGTTCTGCTCTCGCTGGACGGGCTGTTTCGCAGTGATTTCGAAGACGGTTCCCTTGAACAGTGGGTCCTTTCGTCGCACCCCTTGCCACTTCTGGTGCTGGCCAAGGTGCTGGCACACTGGGTTTTTTCCGGCTTGGCGCTAGTCTTGCTTTCGCCACTGTTGGCGATGATGCTGGGCTTGCCCGTCGAGTGCTTGCCGGTGCTGCTTCTATCCTTGTTGCTCGGTACGCCGGTGCTCAGCCTGTTGGGGGCGGTGGGCGCAGCGTTGACCGTCGGTTTAAAGCGGGGCGGCCTGTTGCTGGCCCTGCTGATTCTGCCTTTGTATATCCCGGTGTTGATCCTGGGCAGCGGCGCCTTGCAGGCCGCGCTCATGGGCATGCCGGCGACCGGTTACCTCCTGTGGCTTGGTAGCCTGACCGCCCTGGCGGTAACCCTGACACCCTTTGCTATAGCGGCCGGCCTGAAGATCAGCGTCGGTGAATAATGAGGTCTGACCAAGCGTTATGTCTTAGTCAGTAAAGACCCTGAGTTTCCTGCAATGACAGGAAGCCACCGTGATGGAAACAGCAATGAACTGGACCTGGTTTCACAAGCTCGGCTCGCCCAAATGGTTTTATGGCATCAGCGGCACGCTACTGCCGTGGCTGAGCATCGCTGCCGCCGTGTTGATTGGCATCGGCCTGGTCTGGGGCCTGGCCTTCGCGCCACCGGACTACCAGCAAGGCAACAGTTTTCGCATCATCTATATCCACGTTCCCGCCGCGATGCTGGCCCAGTCCTGCTACGTGATGCTGGCCGTGTGCGGCATCGTCGGCCTGGTGTGGAAGATGAAGCTCGCCGACGTGGCCCTGCAATGCGCCGCGCCCATCGGTGCCTGGATGACCGCCGTGGCGCTGGTCACCGGCGCGATCTGGGGCAAACCCACCTGGGGTTCGTGGTGGGTGTGGGACGCGCGGCTCACGTCCATGTTGATCCTGCTGTTCCTGTACTTCGGCCTGATCGCCCTGGGCAACGCCATCAGCAATCGCGACAGCGCCGCCAAGGCTTGCGCCGTGCTGGCCATTGTCGGCGTGATCAACATCCCGATCATCAAGTACTCGGTGGAGTGGTGGAACACCCTGCACCAGGGCGCCACCTTCACCCTCACCGAAAAACCGGCCATGCCCGTGGAAATGTGGGCGCCGTTGCTGCTGATGGTGCTGGGGTTCTACTGCTTCTTCGGCGCCGTACTGCTGATGCGCATGCGCCTTGAAGTGCTCAAGCGTGAAGCCCGCGCCAGTTGGGTCAAGGCCGAAGTGCAAACCTGCCTGGGAGCCCGTGGATGAGCTTTGCGTCTTTCAGTGATTTTCTAGCCATGGGCCATCATGGCCTGTACGTCTGGACGGCCTATGGCATCTGCCTGACGGTGCTGGCCCTCAACGTGGCCGCGCCGATCCTGGCCCGCAAGCGTTACCTGCAACAAGAGGCGCGTCGTCTGCGCCGGGAGACCGAAAAGTGAATCCGCTGCGTAGAAAGCGTCTGTTGATCATCCTTGCCATCCTGGCCGGCGTCGGCATTGCCGTGGCCCTGGCCTTGAGCGCCCTGCAGCAGAACATCAACCTGTTCTACACCCCGACCCAGATCGCCAATGGCGAAGCCCCACTGGACACACGCATCCGCGCCGGTGGCATGGTGGAGAAGGGCTCGCTCAAACGCTCCCCCGACTCACTCGACGTGACCTTCGTGGTCACCGACTTCAACAAGGCTGTGACCATCACCTACCGCGGCATCCTCCCGGACCTGTTCCGCGAAGGCCAGGGCATCGTCGCCCTGGGCAAGCTCAACGCCGACGGCGTGGTGGTGGCCGACGAAGTGCTGGCCAAGCACGATGAGAAATACATGCCGCCGGAAGTGACCAAGGCCCTCAAAGACAGCGGCCAATCCGCGCCAACGCCCGCCAAGGAGGGCTAAGCCATGACGTCCGCATTGTTTATTCCAGAACTTGGCCAGTTGGCGATGATCCTCGCCCTGTGCTTTGCCATTGTGCAGGCCGTGGTGCCGTTGCTTGGCGCGTGGCGCGGTGACCGCTTGTGGATGAGCCTGGCGCAACCGGCTGCCTGGGGCCAGTTTGCGTTCCTGTTGTTCGCCTTCGGCTGCCTCACCTACGCCTTCATGACCGACGATTTTTCCGTCGCCTATGTGGCCAATAACTCCAACAGCGCACTGCCCTGGTACTACAAGTTCAGCGCCGTGTGGGGTGCTCACGAAGGTTCGTTGCTGCTGTGGGCGTTGATCCTCGGCGGCTGGACCTTCGCCGTGTCGGTGTTCTCGCGCCAACTGCCACAAGTGATGCTGGCACGGGTGCTGGCGGTGATGGGCATGATCAGCATCGGCTTCCTGCTGTTCCTGATCATGACCTCCAACCCGTTCAGCCGCATCCTGCCGCAGATCCCGGCGGACGGGCACGACCTCAACCCGTTGCTGCAAGACATCGGCCTGATCGTGCACCCGCCGATGCTCTACATGGGCTACGTCGGTTTCTCCGTGGCCTTTGCCTTCGCCATCGCCGCCTTGCTCGGCGGGCGTCTTGACGCCGCCTGGGCGCGCTGGTCGCGACCGTGGACCATCGTCGCCTGGGCGTTCCTCGGCATCGGTATCACCCTGGGCTCGTGGTGGGCCTACTACGAACTCGGCTGGGGCGGCTGGTGGTTCTGGGACCCGGTGGAAAACGCCTCCTTCATGCCCTGGCTGGTGGGCACGGCGCTGATTCACTCGCTGGCCGTCACCGAAAAACGTGGCGTGTTCAAGAGCTGGACCGTGTTGCTGGCCATCGCGGCGTTTTCCCTCAGCCTGCTCGGTACCTTCCTCGTGCGTTCGGGTGTATTGACGTCGGTGCACGCGTTCGCGTCCGACCCGGAGCGCGGCATTTTCATCCTGATCTTTCTGCTGTTTGTGGTCGGCGGCTCGCTCACGCTGTTCGCCCTGCGCGCGCCGGTGGTCAAGAGCCAGGTCGGCTTCAACCTGTGGTCGCGGGAAACCCTGCTGCTGGGCAATAACCTGGTGCTGGTGGTGGCCGCGTCGATGATCCTGCTCGGCACCCTGTACCCGTTGGTGCTGGACGCCTTGAGCGGCGCCAAGCTGTCCGTCGGCCCGCCGTACTTCAACGCGTTGTTTATCCCGCTGATGGGGCTGTTGATGGTGGTGATGGCCATCGGCGTGCTGGTGCGCTGGAAAGACACCCCGGTGAAATGGCTGGCAGGCATGTTGATGCCGGTGCTGCTGGGCAGCGTGGCATTGGCGGTGATCGCCGGTGTGGCTTACGGCGACTTCAACTGGGCGGTGCTGGCTACCTTCCTGCTGGCGGCGTGGGTGTTGCTGGCCGGCGTGCGCGACATCGTCGACAAAACCCGGCACAAAGGCCTGATCAAGGGCCTGCCAAGCCTGACCCGCAGCTATTGGGGCATGCAGGTCGCCCACATCGGCATCGCCGTGTGCGCTCTGGGCGTGGTGCTCTCCAGCCAGAACAGCGCTGAGCGTGACCTGCGCCTCGCGCCGGGCGAGTCCATGGACTTGGCCGGTTACCACTTCATCTTTGAAGGCGCCAAGCACTTCGAAGGCCCTAACTTCACCTCCGACAAAGGCACCGTGCGCGTCGTACGCAACGGCAAGGAAGTGGCGGTGCTGCACCCGGAAAAACGCCTGTACACCGTGCAGAGTTCGATGATGACCGAGGCCGGTATCGACGCCGGTTTCACCCGGGACCTCTATGTGGCACTGGGTGAACCGCTGGGCGACGGTGCCTGGGCTGTGCGCGTACATGTGAAGCCGTTTGTACGCTGGATCTGGTTCGGTGGTTTGCTCACCGGTTTTGGCGGTTTGCTCGCCGCGCTGGACCGGCGTTATCGGGTCAAGGTCAAGAGCCGGGTGCGTGAAGCCCTCGGCCTGCAGGGAGCGGCGGTATGAAGCGTTGGCAGTTGGCTATGCCTCTAGTGATGTTTCTGCTGGTGGCTGTATTTCTTTATCGAGGCTTATACCTGGACCCGGCCGAGCTGCCTTCGGCGATGATCGGCAAGCCATTCCCGGCCTTCAGCCTGCCGACGGTGCAGGGCGACAAGACCCTGACCCAGGCCGACCTGCTGGGCAAGCCGGCGCTGGTCAACGTGTGGGGCACCTGGTGCATCTCCTGCCGCGTCGAACACCCGGTGCTGAACAAGCTGGCCGAGAAGGGCGTGGTGATCTACGGCATCAACTACAAGGACGACAACGCTGCCGCGTTGAAGTGGCTGGCCGAATTCCACAACCCGTACCAGCTGGATATTCGCGATGAAGACGGCAACCTCGGACTGAACCTCGGCGTGTACGGCGCTCCGGAAACCTTCTTCATCGACGCCAAAGGCGTGATCCGCGACAAGTACGTGGGCGTGATCGACGAAGTGGTGTGGCGCGAGCAACTGGCCGCCAAGTACCAGGCCCTGGTCGATGAGGCCAAGCCATGAAGCGCCTGTTAGCCGCTGCCGTGCTGGCGTTGGGTTTGGCGGGCGTGGCCCACGCCGCCATCGACACCTATGAATTCGCCAACGATGCCGAGCGCGAACGTTTCCGCGACCTGACCAAGGAACTGCGCTGCCCCAAGTGCCAGAACCAGGACATCGCCGACTCCAACGCGCCCATCGCCGCCGACTTGCGCAAAGAGATCTTCCGCATGCTGGGGGAGGGCAAGGACAACCAGCAGATCATCGAATTCATGGTGGACCGCTACGGTGATTTCGTGCGCTACAAACCGGCCCTCACCGGCAAGACCGCGCTGCTCTGGTTCGGCCCGGCCGGGTTGTTGCTGGCCGGTGTGGGGGTGATGGCCGTGATCGTGCGCCGCCGCCGCGCCGCGCCGACTGATGGTTCCGACGCGCTCTCCCTCGATGAACGCAAACGCCTCGACCAACTGCTGGACACCAAGACTGATGATTGATTTTTGGCTTGCAGCAGGGTTGCTGCTCCTGATTGCCCTGAGTTTCCTGTTGATCCCTGTACTGCGCGACCGCCGCGCCCAACGTGAAGAGGACCGCACGGCGCTGAACGTGGCGCTGTACCAGGAGCGTGTGGCCGAGCTGCAAGTGCAGCAGGACGAAGGCGTGCTCAACGCCGCGCAACTCGACACCGGCCGCGCCGAAGCCGCCCGCGAACTGTTGGCCGACACCGAAGGCGTGGAAAAACCCCGTGAATCGCGTCTGGGCAAGCCGTTGCCACTGTTGGCGGCGTTTCTGGTGCCGGTGCTTGGCGTTGCGCTGTACCTGCATTACGGGGCGAGCGACAAGGTCGAGCTGACCCGCGAATTCTCCCAGCCGCCGGTGTCCATGCAAGACATGACCCAGCGCCTGGAGCGCGCCGCCGCGGCCCAGCCGGACTCGGCCGAAGGCTTGTACTTCCTCGGTCGCGCCTACATGGCCCAGGACCGTTCCGCCGATGCCGCCAAAGTCTTCGAGCGCACCGTGGCCCTGGCCGGTCGCCAGCCGGAACTGCTCGGCCAGTGGGCCCAGGCCCAGTACTTCGCCGACAACAAACAGTGGTCGCCCAAGGTTCAGGCGCTGACCGACGAGGCGTTGAAGCTGGACCCGAAAGAAGTCACTAGCCTGGGCCTGTTAGGCATCGCGGCCTTTGAGGGTCAGCGTTACCAGGAAGCCATCGACTACTGGAACCGCCTGCTGGCCCAACTGCCACCGGAAGATAATTCTCGTGCAGCGCTGCAAGGCGGTATCGACCGGGCTGCCGAAAAGCTCAAGGAAAGCGGCGGCACTGTCGCTCAAAAAGCGCTGATGAAAGTGCGTGTGGATTTATCCGCCGACGTGAAGGCCAAGGCCCTGCCCACCGACAGCGTGTTCATCTTCGCCCGCGCCGTCAGTGGCCCGCCTGCGCCATTGGCGGCCAAACGTGTCACCGTCGCCGAACTGCCGATCACCGTGGAACTGGGCGATGCCGACGCGATGATGCCGCAGTTGAAACTGTCGAACTTCCCCGAAGTCCAACTGGTTGCACGCCTATCCCGGGCAGGTCTTCCGACCGCTGGCGAGTGGATCGGCCGCAGCCAACCCTTGGCCAGCAGCACCACTGCCTTGCAGCAGCTGACCATCGACAGTCCGGATCAGTAATTTCGAGGAAACGCCTATGACCGCACTTGCACGCCTTACCCTGCTCAGCCTGATCGTGGGCCTGAGCGCTTGTGCGGTCCACCGGCCTCCGTCGCCTACCGGCCCGACCATCCCGCCGTCAGGGCCGTCGACCCAACCGAGCACCAAGCCTTCCGGCCCGGTCACGCCAGCACCGAAGCCGGTGCCCACCTCGTCACCGACCTTCGCCCCGCCCCCGGGCGCCGCCAGCCACTGGGACGGCAAGATGCAGGTGTATGTGCTCGACGACCAGCCCGACACCTTCTACCGCCAGCGCACCTACTACCGCTGGAGCAACGGCTGGAGCCGCTCGATCAGCCCGAACGGGCCGTGGGAAGAGACCAGCGTACAGGGCGTGCCGCCCGGGTTGAGCAAGCAGTACGCGCAATAAAAAAAGGCGACCTATTACAGGTCGCCTTTTTTGCGCTTTGAAATCCAATCTCTCAAACACTGGAGATCAAATATGGGAGCCTTTTGATCCGGGATTTATGCCAGCTCTTGAGCCCTGCGTGGCGCACCCAGCCAATGGATACATCCCGCAAGTACCCCCAGCACAACGCCAAACTCCACCACCCCGACCCAGCCAAACTGCGCCATCAACCCACCACTCACCGTCGCGCCAATCGCCCCACCGACAAAAGTGGCGGTCATGTACAAACTGTTGATCCGCCCCTGAGCCTTCGGGTCCACCGCAAATGCCCGGCTCTGGTTCGCCACCAACCCCGCCTGCACGCCGATATCCAGCACAATTACCCCGATTACCAGCAAGATCAGCGACGCTTGCGCCCCCGCCAGCAACAAAAAGGCCAATGTCACGATGCCGACGCTGGCCCCGATCACCCTGCGGCAACCCAGCCTGTCCGCCGCCCGCCCCCCATACGAGGCCGCAAACGCCCCCACCGCGCCGATAATCCCGAACGCCCCGGCCCACGCACTGCCCAAGTGCCACGGCCCGTTAGCCAGCAACCCCGCCAGGTTCACCCAGAACGCGTTGAAGCACGCCCACAACAGCGCCTGCACCATCATCGACTGGCGGATCTGGCTGTTGTCGCGCATCAATGGCCACAGTGAAGCCAGCAGGCGAGGGTAGGACAGGTTGCTGCTCGGCACGCCCGGTGGCAGCAAGCTGGCCGCGATACACCACACCGGGATCATGAACGCCGCTTCCATCGCGTACACCGCGCGCCAGCCATAGACCTCGCCCACCACGCCGCTGATCGTGCGACCCAGCAGAATCCCCAGCATGATCCCGCTGACCACCGTGCCCACATTGCGCCCGCGTTCGTGGGGCTGGGACATCACCGCCGCGAACGGCACCAGGTGTTGTGGCACGCAGCTCACCATTCCTAAACCAAACGACGCGCCAATCAACGCCCCGATACTTGGCGCAAACGCCGCCGCCAGGGCAAAACAGAACGCCAGCGCGATCTGGCCCAGCACCAGCTTGCGCCGGTCAAAACGGTCGCCCATCGGCAGCAGTAGCGCTAGCCCGGTGGCAAAGCCCAGCAAGGCTGCGCCCGCCACCAGATTGACCGTCGACACCGCCACGGCCATGTCCGAAGCAATCAGCGGCAACACGGGTTGAGTGCAATAAATGTTGGTGACCACCGCGCCGGCGATCACCGCCATCATGATGATCTTGCCTCGCGGCGGATGACTCTCGGCTGTGCTCATGGCGTGCTCCATAGGGTTGCAGGGGATGAGTGGCCAACCTTACGCAGTCGCATTTATGTCGATAATCCCCTAGGATCGAGAATCATCCTTCCATAATTTGATAGAGCGCCATGAACCGTCTTGAGTCGATGTCCGTGTTTGTCGCAGTGGTGGAAGCGGGCAGCTTGTCGGCCGCCGCTCGCCAGCTCGACATGCCCCTGGCCACCGTCAGCCGCAAGGTGGCGGAGCTGGAAGCTCATCTCAAATCCCGCCTGTTGCACCGCACCACACGGCAACTGTCGTTGACCGATGTAGGGGCTTCCTACCTGACGGCCTGCCGGCGCATTCTCGAAGACATCGGCGAAGCCGAGCGCGCGGCCACCGGCGAATACGCGCAGCCCAAGGGCGAGTTGGTGGTGACCGCGCCTATCGTCTTCGGGCGGCTGCACATCGTGCCGGTGGTGGCAGAGTTTCTCGCGCAGTACCCCGAGATCAGCGTCAATCTGATGCTCACCGACCGCGTGGTGCATTTGATGGAAGAGCAGTGCGACGTGGCTGTGCGCATTGGTGAATTGCCCGACAGCTCGCTCAAGGCGGTGCCCGTGGGCACGGTGCGGCGCGTGGTGTGCGCCAGCCCCCGCTACCTGAAAACTCACGGCGAACCGGCCAGGCCACAGGATCTGGCGGATCACAGTTGCATCACCTTCGACGTGCTCGCCTCGGTGGGCGCCTGGGTATTTGGAAGTGGCAAATCGGAACAGACCGTGCCCGTGCGTTCTCGGCTGTCGGTGAACACGGCGCAAGCGGCGATTGCGGCGGCGACGCTGGGCGTTGGCATGATTCGGGTGTTGTCGTATCAAGTGGCGGATGCGCTGCAAAAGGGCGAGTTGCAGGTGCTGCTGCAGCCCTATGAGTCGGCTGCACTGCCCATCAGCCTGGTGCACAAAGGCCAGGCCCCGCTGCCATTAAAAGTGCGCGCATTCCTGGACTTCGTCACTCCGCGACTGCGCGCCCGCGAAGCCAACGTACACCCCCGGTAAAAGCCGGCTTGCCGGCGATGGCGGAATATCAACCACCTATTCGTCAACTGACCCACCTCTATCGCCGGCAAGCCAGCTCAAGGCTGCAGTGACCTTTCAACCTTTCACAAAACCTTCATCGAACCGACCCCCTGCAGTCATGTGCAAGTCATAGGGCTGACACAGCCCGCGCCTACTGTCGTTTGAACTCAACCGCAGCCACCTTTGGCTGTTCAAACAAGACAGAGAAGCCCATGACTCACGCTATCCATGTCGATCACTTGAACAAGACCTTTGCGAAGAAATCCGCACTGGTCGACCTCGAACTCACCATTGATGCCGGTGAGATGGTCGCGCTGATCGGCGCTTCCGGTTCCGGCAAGTCCACGCTGCTGCGCCACTTGGCGGGCCTGGCGTGCTGCGACAAGAGCAATGGTGGCAGCGTCAAGGTGCTGGGCCGGGAAGTGCAGGCCAGCGGACGGTTGAATGGCAAGGTACGGCGGTTGCGCGCAGACATCGGCTACATCTTCCAGCAGTTCAACCTGGTCAACCGCCTGAGCGTGCTCGACAACGTGCTGCTCGGCTGCCTGGGGCGCATGCCGCGCTGGCGCGGCAACCTCGGCCTGTTCAATGCCGAAGAGAAGGCCTTTGCCCTCGAATCCCTGGCCCGCGTGGGCCTGGCCGACCTGGCCGAGCAACGTGCCTCCACGTTGTCTGGCGGCCAGCAGCAGCGCGTGGCGATTGCCCGTGCGCTGACCCAGCGCGCCGAAGTGATCCTCGCCGACGAGCCGATCGCCTCCCTGGACCCGGAGTCGGCGCGCAAGGTCATGGAGATCCTCGCCGACATCAACCGCCGCGATGGCAAGACCGTGGTGGTGACCCTGCATCAAGTCGATTACGCCGTGCGTTATTGCCCGCGTGCCGTGGCGCTCAAGGGCGGGCGCATTCATTTCGACGGGCAGGGCAGCGCCATGAGCAGCCACTTCCTCAATGATTTGTACGGTGCCGATGTCGACACCAGCCTGATGTTTTCCGACCAGTCCCGCGCCACCGCCGCCACGCCTCGGCTGGCCCTGGCACGCGCTTGAAACCCTACTCACGACCCACAGGAATACCTTCCATGTTCAACCGTATCGGCCAAGTATTTTTGTCTGCCGCCTTGTTGGCCAGCGTCGCGATGGGCAATGCCTATGCGGCGGACAAGGCCATCAACTTCGGCATCATGTCCACCGAGTCTTCGCAGAACCTCAAGAGCATCTGGCAGCCGTTCCTGGATGACATGCACAAGAAGACCGGCCTGACCATCAACGCCACCTTCGCCTCCGACTACGCCGGCCTGATCCAAGGCATGCGCTTCAACAAGGTCGACGTGGCCTGGCTGGGCAACAAGGCGGCGATGGAAGCGGTGGACCGCTCCAACGGCGAGATCTTCGCCCAGACCGCCGCCGCCAACGGCGCTGCCGGCTACTGGAGCGTGCTGATCGTGCGCAAGGACAGCCCGATCAACAACGTCGACGACATGCTCAAGAACGCCAAGAACCTGACCTTCGGCAACGGTGACCCGAACTCCACCTCGGGCTACCTGGTACCGGGCTACTACGTGTTCGCCAAGAACAACGTCGACGCCGCCACCGCCTTCAAGCGCACCCTCAACTCCAGCCATGAAGTCAACGCCTTGAGCGTGGCCAAGGGGCAGTTGGACGTGGCCACCTTCAACACCGAAAGCTGGGACCGCCTGGAAGTCACCCAGCCGGACAAGGCCGCCATGCTCAAGGTGATCTGGAAATCACCGCTGATCCCGGCTGACCCGATGGTGTGGAGCAAAGCCCTGAGCGACAGCGAGAAGACCAAGATCCGCGACTTCTTCGCCCACTACGGCGATACCGATGAAGAGAAGGCGGTGCTCAAGAACATGCAGTTGGGCAAATTCCTGCCGTCGAGCGACGACCAGTTGCTGCCGATCCGCCAGCTGGAGCTGTTCAAGCAGCGCACGATCATCAGCGCCGATGACCACCTCGAAGCCGCTGACAAAGCCAAGAAGCTCGCCGACATCGACGCTGACCTGGCCAAGCTGCAACAGCGCATCACTGAGCTCGACAAAAAGACCGCAGCCAACGGCTAACCCCCTGTAGGAACCGGGCTTTATGTGGGAGCGGGCTTGCTCGCGAATACGGTGTGTCATTCAACGCATCCCGCGACTGATACACCGCATTCGCGAGCAAGCCCGCTCCCACAGAGATCCAGTTCCCCCAGTTACCGAGAGTGATCCATGACAACTTTGCATGCAGAAGCAGTGGGCAAACGGACTTGGCCGCAATACCTCGGCTGGGGCCTGTTCCTGGTCCTGCTGGCCTGGGCCTGGCACGGCGCGGAAATGAACCCGCTGGCGCTGTACCGCGATTCCGGAAACATGGCGACCTTCGCCGCCGACTTCTTCCCGCCGGACTTCCACGAATGGCGCTCCTACCTCAAGGAGATGATCGTCACCGTGCAGATCGCCCTCTGGGGCACGGTGCTGGCGATTGTCTGCTCGGTGCCGCTGGGCATTCTCTGCGCCGACAACATCACCCCCTGGTGGGTCCACCAACCGCTGCGCCGGGTGATGGATGCCTTTCGCTCCATCAACGAAATGGTGTTCGCCATGTTGTTCGTGGTCGCCGTCGGCCTCGGTCCTTTTGCGGGTGTCTTGGCGTTGTGGATCAGCACCACCGGCGTGCTCGCCAAGCTGTTTGCCGAAGCCGTCGAGGCCATCGATCCAGGCCCGGTTGAAGGGGTACGGGCTACTGGCGCGAGTGCCTTGCAGGAAGTGATCTACGGCGTGATCCCCCAAGTGATGCCGTTGTGGGTGAGCTACGCGCTGTACCGCTTCGAGGCCAATGTGCGTTCGGCCACGGTGGTGGGCATGGTTGGGGCGGGCGGGATCGGCGTGATCCTCTGGGAAAACATCCGCGCCTTCCAGTTTGTACAAACCTGCGCGGTGCTGCTGGTGATCATCGTGGTGGTGAGCTGTATCGACGTGCTGTCCCAACGCCTGCGCAAGCAGTTCATCTGACGTCGGAGGGGTGCCCGCGCGGCGCTTTTTTTAAGCATGCAGTTGTCTAGACAAGAAGAGCCGGTGTACCGCGAACTCGCGGATATCCTGCGCCGTGAACTGAGCAGCTACAGCGCCGGCGATTTCCTGCCCGGCGAGGTGCACATGGCCGAGCGGTTTGGCGTCAATCGCCACACCCTGCGCCGTGCCATCGACGAGCTGGTGTTCGAAGGCAGCCTGTTGCGCCGCCAGGGCAAGGGCACCCAGGTGCTCGACCGCCCGCTGATCTACCCGATGGGCGCCGAGACGTCCTACAGCCAGTCGTTGTCGGCCCAGGGCGTGGGCGTGCAGGCGGTGTTGCTCAAGCGCCGCTATTGCTACGCCAGCCGTGATGAAGCGCTGCAATTGGGCATTGCCGAAATGGCGCCGATGATCGAACTGCAGACCCTGCGCAAGCTCGACCACCAGCCTGTCAGCCTGATCCGCCATCGCTACTGCGCCAGCCGTGCGCCGTTGCTGGCGGACTACAACGGCGGCTCCCTGCGCCAATACCTGCGTGAGCGTGACTTGCCGCTGACCCGCACCCAAAGCCTGATCGGTGCGCGTTTGCCCAACCGTGATGAAGCCGCGCTGCTGATGATGCCTCGGCACTTGCCGGCCCTCACCGTTTTTACCCTTTCCCGCGATCGCGACGGCCGCCCGGTGGAGCTGGCGCAGTCCACCAGCCGCTCGGATCGCTTCCAGTACCAAGTGGTGACCTGAATGGAGACCGTGATGAGTTTGTCCCCGCGTCAGCATTGGATCGGCGTGTTAGCCCGCGCCCGGCTCAGTGAACTGCAACCCCATGAAGCGGCGTTGAAAGACGTCGAGTACCACCTGATCCGCGCCCCCGAAGTCGGCATGACCCTGGTGCGCGGCCGCATGGGCGGCGACGGTGCGCCGTTCAACGTCGGTGAGATGAGCGTGACCCGCTGCGTGGTGCGCCTGGCCGATGGCCGTACCGGCTACAGCTACCTGGCCGGGCGCGACAAGGTGCATGCCGAACTGGCGGCCCTGGCCGACGCCCACCTGCAAGGCAGCCAGCCGAGCATCTGGCTCAGCGACCTGATCACCGCGCTGGCCAATGCCCAGGCCAGTCGCCGTGCGCAAAAGGAAGCCGATACCGCTGCCACCAAGGTCGAGTTCTTCACCCTCGTGCGAGGAGAAAACTGATGAATGCGCAACTGTTGCAACCGGCCTTCGTTGACCCGGTGCTGGACGCCCAGCGCGGTTTTCGCGCGGCCCTCAAGGCCCTGGCCGAACCCGGCCTGATCCAGCACCTGGCGTGCGCGCCACAGCTCGATGGCCTGGCGCCCGCCACCTACGCCCTGTGCCTGGCCTTGCTGGATGTGGACACGCCGCTGTGGCTGGCGCCGAGCTTCGACACGCCGCTGATCCGCGCCAACCTGGCGTTCCACTGCGGCTGCCCGTTCACAGCAAACCGCGAAGACGCGGTGTTCGCCTTGCTTGGTGAGCACGACCTGCTCGACCTCGGTGGCTTCGACCACGGCAACGACCGCTACCCCGACCAGTCCTGCACCGTGCTTGTGCAGCTCACTGACCTGGAGTCCGGGCGCGGCCTGCTGTGGCGTGGCCCGGGCATCAAGGCCCAGCGCCAGGTGCACCTGCCGGTGCCCCAGGCGTTCTGGTTGGAACGCCAGCGTCGCGAAGCCTTCCCCCGTGGCCTGGACGTGCTGTTTGCCGCTGGCCACCACTTGATCGGCCTGCCGCGCAGCAGCCGTGTCGCAGAGGAGCGCACCTGATGTACGTAGCCGTCAAAGGTGGCGAACAGGCCATCGACAATGCCCACCGCCTGCTCGCTAAAAAACGCCGGGGCGACACCGCGATTCCCGAACTGAGCGTGAGCCAGATCCGCGAGCAACTGCCGTTGGCCGTGGCGCGGGTGATGACCGAAGGTTCGCTGTTCGACGAAGAACTCGCCGCGCTGGCGATCAAGCAAGCGGCGGGCGACCTGGTGGAAGCGATCTTCCTGCTGCGCGCCTACCGCACCACGCTGCCGCGTTTCAGCCCGAGCCTGCCGATCGACACCTCGAAGATGCTGTTGAGCCGGCGGTTGTCGGCCACCTTCAAGGATGTGCCGGGCGGCCAACTGCTCGGCCCCACGTTCGACTACACCCACCGCCTGCTGGATTTTGCGCTGTTGGCCGAAGGCGAATACCCCGGCCCGCAGACCACGCCCGAAGCGCGCATCGACGCCTGCCCACGGGTGCTCGGGTTGCTCGCCAAAGAAGGCCTGATCAAGCACGAAACCGACGACAACGCCAGCGTCGCCGACATCACCCGCGACCCGCTGGAATACCCGGCCAGCCGTGCCGAGCGCTTGCAAGCGCTGGCCCGTGGCGACGAAGGGTTCCTGTTGGCGCTGGGGTATTCGACCCAACGTGGCTACGGCCGCAACCACCCGTTTGCCGGTGAGATTCGCATCGGTGACGTGGAGGTGTGGATCGACCCGCAAGAGCTGGGTTTTCCCATCTGCCTGGGCAGCATCGAGGTGACCGAGTGCGAGATGGTCAACCAGTTCGTCGGTTCGGCCACGGAGCTGGCGCAGTTCACGCGTGGCTACGGGTTGGCGTTCGGGCATGCCGAGCGCAAGGCCATGGGCATGGCGCTGGTGGATCGCTCGCTGCGTGCCGGCGAATACAACGAAGAAGTGGTGTCGCCGGCCCAGCGTGAAGAGTTCGTGCTGGCCCACTGCGACAACGTCGAGGCGGCCGGTTTTGTGTCGCACCTCAAATTACCGCACTACGTGGACTTCCAGTCCGAACTGGAACTGATCCGTAAACTGCGCCAACCGGCCGAGGGTTCGAGCCATGAATGACCTCACGCAATCGCCCGCGCGCGATCCGGCGTACAACTTCGCCTACCTCGACGAACAGACCAAGCGCATGATCCGTCGCGCCTTGCTCAAGGCCGTGGCGATCCCCGGTTACCAGGTGCCGTTCGGTGGCCGCGAGATGCCCTTGCCTTACGGCTGGGGCACGGGCGGCATGCAATTGACCGCCGCAATCCTCGGTGAGGATGACGTGCTCAAGGTCATCGACCAGGGCGCCGACGACACCACAAACGCCGTGTCGATCCGCCGCTTTTTTGCGCGCACGGCCGGCATCGCCACCACCGAAGCCACGCCCGAGGCCACGGTGATCCAGACCCGCCATCGCGTTCCGGAAACGCCCCTGCAGGCCGGCCAGATCATGGTCTACCAGGTGCCGATTCCCGAGCCGCTGCGCTTTATCGAGCCGTCGGAAACCGAGACCCGCACCATGCATGCGCTCAACGATTACGGGGTGATGCACGTCAAGCTCTACGAAGACATCGCCACCTTCGGCCATATCGCCACCAGCTATGCGTACCCGGTGATGGTCGACGAGCGCTACGTGATGGACCCGTCGCCGATCCCCAAATTCGACAACCCCAAGCTCGACATGAGCCCGGCGCTGATGCTGTTCGGCGCGGGCCGTGAAAAGCGTTTGTACGCTGTGCCGCCTTACACCGAGGTCACCAGCCTGGACTTTGAAGACCACCCCTTCGAAGTGCAGAAGTGGCAACACAACTGCGCCATCTGCGGCAGCCATGATTCGTTCCTCGATGAGCTGATTCTCGACGATGCGGGCACCCAGAGTTTTGTGTGCTCTGACACGTGGTACTGCGCCCAGCGCGTTCTGGAGAACAACCAATGAGCCAGGTTCTTTTGAAGCAAAAAGCCGGCGCACCACTACTGCAAGTGCGTGACCTGTCCCTGTTGTACGGCCCGGAGAAGGGCTGCCAGGGCGTGAGTTTCGATCTGTACCCCGGTGAAGTGCTGGGCATCGTCGGCGAGTCCGGCTCGGGCAAGTCCACGTTGCTCTCGCTGCTGAGCGGTCGCTTGCCACCGCAAGCGGGTTCGATTGGCTACCGCAGCAAGGACGGCGAATGGCTGGACTTGTACAGCGCCAGTGAAGCCGAACGCCGTACGTTGTTGCGCACCGAATGGGGCTTTGTCGAGCAGAACCCTCGTGACGGTTTGCGCATGGGCGTGTCGGCCGGGGCGAACATCGGCGAGCGCCTGATGGCCCAGGGCGTGCGCAATTACGAGCAACTGCGCGGTGCCGGTCTTGATTGGCTGAGCCAGGTGGAAATCGACCCGCAGCGCATCGACGACTTGCCACGCACCTTTTCGGGCGGCATGCAGCAGCGCCTGCAGATCGCTCGCAACCTGGTGTCGAGCCCGCGTCTTGTGTTCATGGACGAACCGACTGGCGGCCTGGACGTGTCGGTGCAAGCGCGCCTGCTCGACCTGCTGCGTGGCCTGGTGCGTGAGCTGGACCTGGCGGTGGTGATCGTCACCCACGATTTGGCTGTTGCACGCTTGCTGGCCGACCGCCTGATGGTGATGCGCCGTTCGCGTGTGGTGGAAACCGGGCTCACCGACCAGATCCTCGACGATCCACAGCACCCTTACTCTCAACTGCTGGTGTCTTCGGTATTGCAGCCATGACGAATGCTCTGATCGAGGTCCGTGACCTCTCGAAAACCTTCACCCTGCACCAGCAAAACGGCGTGGTGCTCAACGTGCTGCGCGGCGTCGAGTTCAGCGTGCAGGGCGGTGAATGCCTGGTGCTGCACGGCCAGTCCGGCGCCGGCAAAAGCACCTTGTTGCGCACGCTGTACGCTAACTACCTGCCGGCCGGTGGCAGCATTCGTGTACGCCATGCCGGTGAGTGGCTGGAGCTGGTGGGCGCCGAGCCGCGTGACATTTTGCAGGTGCGCCAGCAGACCCTGGGTTACGTCAGCCAATTTCTGCGGGTGATCCCACGGGTGGCTTGCCTGGACGTGGTGATGGAGCCGGCCCTGGCGCGCGGCTGGTCCAAGGCCAATGCGCAGTCACGCGCCGAACACTTGCTGACTCGCCTCAACATTCCGCAACGCCTGTGGCAACTGGCGCCCGGCACTTTCTCCGGGGGCGAGCAACAGCGCGTCAACATCGCCCGCGGCTTCATGGTGGCCTGGCCGGTAATGCTGCTCGACGAACCCACCGCGTCCCTGGACGACAACAACCGCCAGGTGGTGCTGGAACTGATGAACGAAGCCAAGGCGGCCGGCGCGGCGCTGATCGGCATCTTCCACGACCGCGCCGTCCGTGAGGCGGTTGCCGACCGCCATTTCGACATGACCCCAACGCCTGTTGCCCAAGAGGAATACGCCCATGCCCGCTGAACAGATCCTCAGTAATGCCCAGATCGTGACGGCTGATCGCATGTTCCTGGGTTCGGTGGTGCTGCGTGGCGGCAAGATCGTCGATGTCGCCGAAGGCCGCAGCCAGTTGCCCCAGGCCCGGGACCTGGAGGGTGATTTCCTGTTGCCGGGGCTGGTGGAGTTGCACACCGACAACCTGGAAAAACACATGACCCCGCGCCCCGGTGTGGATTGGCCGTCGATCTCGGCCGTGCTCAGCCATGACGCACAGATCATCGCGGCGGGGATCACCACGGTGTTCGACGCGGTGTCCATCGGCGATGTGAACCCCAAGGGCAACCGCATGAAGAAACTGCCGGCGATGCTCGATGCCATCGCGTCGGCGGAAGACGCCGGCTTGACCCGCGCCGAGCACCACCTGCACCTGCGTTGCGAGCTGTGCCACCCGGACACCCTCAGCGTGTTCCGCGACCTGGTGGAAAACCCGCTGGTGCGCCTGGTCTCGGTGATGGACCACTCGCCGGGCCAGCGCCAGTTCGTGCTCGAATCCAAGTACCGTGAGTACTACATGGGCAAGTACCACTTGAACGATGAAACCATGGACGCGTTCATCGTGTTGCAGATGGCCAACTCTCGGGAGTACAGCGACCGTTATCGTGCCGCGATTGTTGCGCATTGCCTGGAACGCGGCCTGTCGGTGGCCAGCCATGACGATGCGACGCTGGCCCATGTCGAGGAGTCGGCAGGCTATGGCATGACCATCGCCGAATTCCCGACCACGCTGGAGGCGGCCAAGGGTTGCCAGGCGCTGAACATGAAAGTCTTGATGGGCGCGCCGAACGTGGTGCGCGGTGGGTCGCACTCGGGTAATGTGGCCGCCGCTGGCCTGGCGGCTGAGGGATTGCTGGATATACTTTCCAGCGACTATTACCCGGCCAGCCTGTTGCAGGCGGCGTTTGTGCTGGCCGACCAGCAGGACGGCGGCGACCTGTCGCGGGCGGTCAAGATGATCAGCCTGGCACCGGCGCAAGCGGCGGGCCTGGCGGATCGCGGTGAAATTGCCATCGGCCTGCGCGCCGACCTGGTCCAGGCCCGCAGCCGTGAAGGGCTGCCGGTGGTGCAACAAGTGTGGCGGCAAGCGAAGAGGGTGTTTTGATGGCAGGCAGGTTGATCTATCTCATCGGGCCATCCGGTTCGGGCAAGGACAGCCTGCTGGATGCCGCCCGCCCGCGCTTGGCCGAGCGCGGTTGCCGCATTGTGCGCCGCGTGATCACCCGCTCGGCGGAAGCGGTGGGCGAAGCGGCGCAGGGTGTGAGCCCGGAGCAGTTTGCCGCGATGGAGGCTGAGGGCGCGTTTGCCCTCAGCTGGCACGCCAATGGGTTGTCCTACGGCATCCCCCGTGAGATCGACGATTGGCTGGCGGCGGGGGAAGACGTGCTGGTCAACGGCTCGCGGGCGCACCTGGGGCAGACCCGCGCGCGCTACCCGACGTCGCTCGTGCTGCTGCTGACGGTTGACCAGGCGGTGTTGCGCCAGCGCTTGATCGCGCGTGGGCGTGAGTCGCTGGCGGATATCGAAGAGCGCCTGGCGCGCAATGCCCGTTTCACTGCCGAGCTGATTGCCGGCCATGGCGCGGGTTTGTTTGTGCTGGACAACTCCGGGCCGCTGGAACACAGCGTCGAGCGTCTGCTGTGCTGCCTGAACCACGGACATTCGGCATGCGCCTGACCTTGTTGGGTACCGGCGATGCGCGGCAAGTCCCGGTGTATGGCTGCGAATGCGTGGCCTGCGCCATGGCCCGCCAGGATGCCAGCCTGCGCCGCCGACCGTGCAGCGCGCTGATCGAGTGTGGTGACCAGCGCTGGTTGATCGACAGCGGCTTGCCTGACCTTACCGAACGTTTCCCGCCGCGCAGTTTCAACGGGATTTTCCAGACCCACTACCACGCCGATCACGCCCAGGGCCTGCTGCATTTGCGCTGGGGGCAAGGGCTGGTGATTCCGGTGCACGGGCCGGCGGACCCGGAGGGCTTATCCGACCTCTACAAACACCCGGGCATCCTGGATTTCAGCCAACCTTTTGCCGCGTTCGAAACGCGGCAGTTGGGTGAGCTGACGGTGACGGCGTTGCCGCTGGAGCATTCCAAGTTGACCCTGGGTTACCTGCTGGAGGGGCAAGGGCGACGCATTGCCTACCTCACCGACACGGTCGGCCTGCCGCCAGACACGCTCGCCTGGTTGCAACGCGAACCGCTGGACGTGCTGGTGCTGGACTGCTCCATGCCGCCCCAGCCGCAAGCGCCGCGTAACCATAATGACCTGACGCTGGCGCTGCAGAGCATCGAGCAGACCGGTGCGAAACTCGGCGTGCTGACCCATGTGGGGCACACGCTGGATGCGTGGTTGGTGCAGCACCGCTCAACGCTGCCGCGCCACGTCACCGTCGGTTGGGATGGCCGTATCCTCTAGGGCAGGTCCACCGCCATCGCCGGCAAGCCGGCTCCTACCGTTCAAAGGCGCTGCGAAACCTGTGTAGGCGCTGGCTTGCCAGCGATAGCGGTAGACCAGGCAGCACCTCCCGCACAGACCACCGGCGGATTCATTTGGACGACGCCAGCAAGCCTTCGACATAGTCCACAAACGCCCGCGCCTTGGCACTCGCCAACCGGCCGGTAGGCAGTACCGCCCATAAATCCCGGGGTGGCAATTCCCAGTCCGTCAGCACGGCCCTGACTTCGCCGCTGGCAATCTCCGGGGTGAACATCCATTCCGCTGTCATTGCCAGGCCGTGGTGGGCGAGCACGCCGGCGCGTATGCCTTCGGAGGAGGTCACGCGCAGGCGGCCGTGCGCGACGACGGGGTGTTCGTGTTCACCTTGTTTGAACGGCCAGCACGCACTTTGCCCCAGGCTGTAGATCACCGCCTGGTGGTTGAGGAGGTCGGCGGGGCTTTGGGGTTCGCCGTAACGCTCGAAATACGCCGGCGTACCGAAGATCCTTGCGGGGCTCTGACTGATGCGCCGCGCCGTGAGGCTGGAGTCGTTCAGGTTGCCGATGCGCAGGGCGACGTCGATGCCTTCCTCCACAAGGTTGAGCATGCGGTCATCGAGCATCACGTCGATGTTCAGGCCGGGGTGCTGCTCCAGGAACGGCGCCAGGTGGGGAATGATGTGCAGGCGCGAGAGCGTCACGCCAGCACTCACACGCAAGTTGCCCGATAGCCCGGCGCCCACGCTGCGGGCAATGTCCTCGGTGTGGTTGATCTCATCGATCGCGCGTTTGGCGCGCTCGAAGTAGGCCCGCCCGGCTTCGGTGGGCGTCAGGCCCCGGGTGGAGCGCAACAGCAACCGCACCGCCAGGCGCGCCTCCAACTGCGCAATACTCTTGGAGACGGCCGGTTGACCGATGCCCAGGCGTTTGGCGGCCGCCGAGAACGAGCCGGTTTCGACCACGTGGACAAAGGTTTCCATGGCGGTGAGGCGGTCCATCGGGTGTCCTCTGGTTACCGGTTGAGGGCGTCGAGCATGTCCGACGGTTCTGGGCGTTGAGTGTAATCCGGGTTGACCTCGGCGTAACGGATCACGCTGTCCTGGCCGATCACAAAGCGCGCGGGCATGGGCAAGGTCCAGGAGGGATCGTCATTGATCAGCGGCAGGTTGTTGCCAAAACCTTTGTAGAGCTCGATCAAGTAGTCCGGCAGTTCAAAGCGCAGACCGAAGGCCGCGGCGACGTCATTGTGGGGATCGCTGAGGATCGGGAATTCCAGTTCGGTGATGCGCGTGGACTTGCGGCTGTTGGCTGCCGTCTGCGGCGACACCGCCACCAGTTGCGCCCCGGTGGCTTTGAGCGTCGGCAAGAAGGCCTGGAGTGCCTCCAATTCCATGTTGCAGTAAGGGCACCACACGCCCCGGTAGAACGTCAGCACCAGCGGCCCTTTTGCCAGCAGTTGTGCCGAAGACACCAGCTCGCCGTCGGCGTTCTTGAGGCTGAACAGCGGCGCCTTGTCCCCCACCTTGAGCGCGCGTTGTGCGGCGCCGGAAGCGATCAGCTCGGCGGTGGCGCGTTCCATGATCGGGTGAATATGCGCAGGCGCGTTGAACGGTGGTTTGCCGGCTTTGAAGTCGGCACGGAAGGCATCCAGTGTGGCTTGAAGTGTCATGGAGATATTCCCTCGGGAGATGAGCCGGTTGGCTGGAGAGAATGATGAGCGCGGCAGGAGAGGCGCGGAAGCGGGGTGGGGGGCATAGGCTCTATGCCAGGTTGGAATAACCGTTGGGGTAGGTTCAACATTCGGCAAAACAACCGTCAGTCCGCTTGGGCAAATCTGTGCTTGAGTAAATATAACTCTAGGGTTACTTTTGTTCGGGCCAAGCCAAGGAGGCTGCGGTGCAAAGCAGGTTATTGATCAAGGAACTGCAAGAGGCAGGTTGGGTGTTGGATCGGGTCACGGGCAGCCATCATATTTTTATCCATCGCTATAACCCGTACACGATCCCGGTGCCCCATCCAAAGAAAGACCTGCCTCTGGGCACCGTCAGAAGCATCAGGAAACGTGCCGGCTTGTTTGAGTTTTAAGGAGAGCATTCATGCAATACCCAATCTGTATCGAATGGGGCGATGACTTCACCGCCACCGGCATTCAGATCCCCGATATTCCAGGCGCTGTCACCGCCGGGGACAGTTTCGAAGAGGCCTACAACGCTGCGGTGGAAGTCGCGCACATCCTGTTGCAAGAGATGGCGGCAGAAGGTAGGCCGATTCCGCTGCCAACGTCGGTGGCGGCTCATCACACCCACGAAGACTATGCCGGGATGGGGTGGGGGATGTTAGAGCTGGATATCTCGCCCTATCTTGGCAAGACCGAGAAGGTCAATGTGACCTTGCCCGGTTATGTCATCCAGCGTATCGACAGGTATGTACGCGAGCACAACGTCAAAAGCCGCTCGTCATTCCTGGCGGACGCGGCCCTGGAAAAATTGGTGCGCTCCTGACCCGGTCCTTGTAGAAGCCGGCTTGCCGGCGATAGCGGTTTGACTGATATACCGCTATCGCAGGCAAGCCCGCTCCCACACGTCCTGCGTTTACGCGGCTACCGGCGCCGCTTCGCGGGAGGCACTCAAAAAGCGCAACAACGCCACCAGTGGGAACGCACTGCCCACCAACATCACACCCAGCCAGCCACCGTGTTCATACACGCTGCTGGCAATCGCCGAGCCGAAGGCGCCGCCGATGAAGATACTGGTCATGTACAGCGCATTCAGGCGGCTGCGGCTGTTGGCGTCGAGGGCGTAGATGGCGCGTTGGCCGAGCACCATGTTCATCTGCACGCAGAAGTCCAGCACCACGCCGGTGACGGCCAGGCCGATCACGCTGTACAGCGGGTGCACGAAGGCCGGCAGGAAGCTCAACGCGGCAAACAGCATCGCCAGCAAGGAGGCGCGGTGCGTGTGGCCGGCGTCGGCCAGGCGGCCAGCGATGGGCGCGGCAATGGCACCCAGGGCTCCGACCAGGGCAAACAGTGCGATTTCGCTTTGGCTCAGGCCATGGTTACGCGCCAATTCCAAGGGGGCGGCGGTCCAGAACAGGCTAAACGTAGCGAACATGCAGCCCTGGTAGAACGCCCGTTGACGCAACAGCGGTTGGCGCACCAGCAGGGTGCCCAACGAACGCAAGAGTTGCGCGTAGCTGGCGCTGTGGTCGGGCTGGCGCTTGGGGATGGTGAGCAGCAAGACAACACTGATAAACGCCATCAGGGCGGCGGCCGCCATGAACATCGCACGCCAGCCAAAATGATCCGCCACCACGCTGGACACCGGCCGTGCCAGCAGGATGCCGAGCAACAGGCCACCCATGATGCTGCCGACCACCCGGCCACGGGATTCGGCGGGCGCCAAGTGCGCGGCCAACGGGATGAGGATCTGCACCGACACCGAACTGAAACCGATCAGCAACGACACCAGCAGGAACAGGTTCGGCTGCTCGGTGAACGCAGCCCCCAACAGGCTGGCGATGGCCACCACGGTGGTGGTGATCATCAGCTTGCGGTTTTCCAGCAAGTCACCCAGCGGTACCAGGAAAAACAGGCCCAAGGCGTAGCCGATCTGGGTGAGCGACACGATCAGGCTGGCCATCGCCGGGGTCAGGCCGATGTCCGGCGCGATCAGCTCGATGATCGGTTGCGCGTAGTAGATGTTGGCAACGATGGCGCCGCAGCAGAACGCAAACAGCATGACCATCCCGCGGGTCATGGTGGTTGTAGCGTGTGAGGTAGCGTTCATGGTGTTCTCATAAAAGCGAAGGAAGAGGGCGTGGAAGAGTAAAGACATCGCCCTGTGGGCAGTAGGCCGCTGGCAGTGATAACACTCATGCCGCAAATTAATGACTGAATCGTTAACGTTCGGGTCGAACGGCAATGATACATTCAGTCACAACTGCCGAAACAGGAAATCCACCTTCATGAAAATCACGCTGAACAAGATGATCCTGGCCTCAACCCTTGCCGCCGCCATGGCGATTGGCCTGGCCAACGCCGCCGAAGCCCCGCGTGTGGGCGTGCGCGGCGCCATCACGGCGGTCGACGGCGACGCGATCCACGTCAAGGTCAACAGTGGCGAAGACGTCACCGTGCACCTCACCAAAGACACCCAAGTACGCGCCGTTACGCTGGCCAAGATCGACGAGATCAAGCCCGGCAGCTACATCGGCTCCGCTGCCATGCCCAATGCCGACGGCACCCTTACCGCGTTGGAAGTGCACGTGTTCCCACCGGCCATGGCCGGCACCGGCGACGGGCATCGTGCGTTCGATTTGAAAGAAGGCAGCAGCATGACCAACGGCACCGTCGGTGACCTGGTGGTGAGCAACGGCCGCACGCTGACCGTGAAGTACAAGGGCGGTGAGCAAAAGATCGTGGTGCCGGAGGACGTGCCGATCGTGAACCTGGAGCCGGGGGATCGCAGCTTGCTCAAGGTGGGGGTGAAGGTGGTGTTGTTTGCTGCGAAAGGGCCGGATGGCACGGTGACTGCCCAGGCCATCTCGGCGGGCAAGGACGGCGTAACCCCGCCGATGTAACTGCCAAACACAGAGCCAAATGTGGGAGCGGGCTTGCTCGCGAAAGCGGAGTTTCAGTCACCGAATCAATCGACTGAACCACCGCTTTCGCGAGCAAGCCCGCTCCCACAGTTTTAACCGCGTTTATTCAGTTATTGACCGTTGTAGATCTGGTCAAACACCCCACCGTCATTGAAGTGGGTTTTCTGCACGGTGCGCCAGTCGCCAAAGGTCTTCTCGACCGACAAGAACTCGACTTTCGGGAAGCGGTCGGTGTACTTGGCCAGCACCTTCGCGTCACGTGGGCGCAGGTAGTTGTTGGCGGCGATTTCCTGGCCTTCCGGCGACCACAGGTACTTCAGGTAGTCCTCTGCGGCAGCGCGGGTGCCTTTCTTCTCGACCACTTTGTCGACCACCGACACCGGCGGCTCCGCTTCGGCAGAAACGCTTGGGTAGATCACTTCGAACTGATCACGGCCGAATTCACGGGCGATCATTTCGGCTTCGTTCTCGAAGGTCACCAGCACGTCGCCGATCTGGTTGGTCATGAACGTGGTGGTGGCGGCGCGGCCACCGGTGTCCAGCACAGGCGCTTGCTTGAACAGCTTGCCGACGAAGGCCTTGGCCTTGTTTTCGTCGCCGCCGTTCTTGAGCACGTAGCCCCACGCCGACAGGTAGGTGTAGCGGCCGTTACCCGAGGTCTTCGGGTTAGGCACGATCACCTGCACGCCGTCTTTCAACAAGTCCGGCCAGTCTTTCAGGGCCTTGGGGTTGCCCTTGCGCACGATGAACACGGTGGCGGAGGTGAACGGCGCGCTGTTGTTCGGCAGGCGGGTGACCCAGTTGTCCGGCACCAGCTTGCCGTTGTCGGCCAGGGCGTTGATGTCGGTCGCCATGTTCATGGTGATCACGTCAGCCGGCAGGCCGTCGATCACCGAGCGCGCTTGTTTGCTGGAGCCGCCGAAGGACATCTGCAGGGTCAGCTTGTCGTTCGGGTGCTCGGCTTCCCAGTGCTTCTGGAAGGCGGTGTTGTAGTCCTTGTAGAAGTCGCGCATCACGTCGTAGGAGACGTTGAGCAGTGTGACGGGGGCGGCCTGGACGGCGCCCGCCAGGGCAAGGCCGGCGGCCAGGAGAGAGGCGCTAACGAGTTTTTTCACTGCTCATTCCTTGTTGTTCGAGAAGGGTGTTGATTGAGTGGGGGCAATTTGCCATCGACTATAACGGGCGCCGCATAGACGTTTAAAGATTAAAACGCTCTTTGCTTATTCCAGTTTCTTGAAAAGATTATTCCCGCAGCGCGAACAGAACGCGGCGTTCGGCTCGTGGCTGTTTTTCTTGCACACCGGGCAGTCATGTTGCAGCTGTTCACCGCGCATGGCACTCGCCAGTTCAGCGGTAAAAATCCCGGTGGGTACGGCAATGATCGAGTAACCGGTGATCATCACCAACGATGAAATTACCTGGCCCAGCGGCGTCTTCGGCACGATGTCGCCAAAACCCACGGTGGTGAGGGTCACGATGGCCCAGTAGATGCCTTTGGGAATACTGGTAAACCCGTGCTCCGGGCCTTCGATCACGTACATCAGGGTGCCGAACACCGTCACCAGGGTGCACACGCTGACCAGGAACACCACGATCTTCTGCTTGCTGCCGCGCAGCGCCGCCATCAGGTAGTTGGCCTGCTTGAGGTACGGGCTGAGCTTGAGCACGCGGAAGATGCGCAGCATGCGGATGATACGGATGATCAGCAGGTACTGCGCGTCGCTGTAATACAACGCGAGGATGCCGGGCACGATGGCGAGCAAGTCCACCAACCCATAAAAACTGAAGGCATAGCGCAACGGCTTGGGCGAGCAGTACAGCCGCAGCCCGTATTCGATCAGGAAGACGAGGGTAAAGCCCCACTCGATGTAGGCCAGCACATCGGCGTAGTTCTGGTGGATCTGGTCGATGCTGTCGAGCATCACGATCACCAGGCTGGCGAGGATGATCAGCAACAGAATGCCGTCAAAGCGCCGCCCGGCAGTGGTGTCACTCTGGAAAATCATGACGTAGAGCCGCTGGCGCCAGTCGTTGCTGCTGTCCATAAATCCCGCCTGAATCGAATATCGAGCAAGCCTAGGGGGATTCGAAGGGGCTGTCCATGCGGGGTTTGCGCAGCACCCGGGCGCCTGCGCGCACCAGCCAGCAGGCGAGGATGAACGGCGCGGTCAAGGCGGGCAGGTGCAGGGCGGCAAAGCCGGGGGTGAGGATGATCGCCAGCAGGATGCCCAGCAACGGCAGCCAGGGCTGACGCCGTACCTGGCTCAACGCCACGCCAGCCAATGCGGGGTTGTAGCTGTGCAGGCCGAGGAGGGCGCTGGCGGGTTCGTCCAGCCACAGGGCGACCAGCACGCCGATGCTGGCACCGGCCAAGGCCCATAAGGCGGCTCGGCGATTGGCGAGGAACAGGCCGAGTGCAATCAGGGCGCCGGCCAAGGGTTGGTCCAGCAACATGACTTGCGCAAGCCCGATGAAGGGCGCGGCAAGCACCGCCAGGGTGTCGGGTTCGGTGAGGGCGAATGCGCTGGGCGCGGCGGGCCCCAGCAACAGCCAGCCCAGCCCGACAAAGGGCGCGGTGTAGGCAGGCAGGTCATCCGGCTGGGCCGCATGCTTCAACCATTGCCGCGTCAGCATCGCCGAAAGCCCGCCGCACGCCAGGATCAGCGGCGGCAACAGCGCCGACCAGGCGAAGTGCTGGCTGATCAACAAGCCCAGCAGCACACCGTTATAGCTATACAGCCCGGCCTGGCGCTCGACCTTGGGGTAACCCCGGCGCTGGGCCGTGAGCAAACCGGCCACACCGCCCAGCAGCGCGCCGCCGAACAACGCCGGGGCGCCGATCAGGATGGCCAGCAGGCACAGCAGGCCGCACAGCGGCTGGCGCTGCAGGAATATCTGGCTGAAGCCATTGAGCAGGGCTTCGGCCCAGTCTGGGCAGGTTGGATTATGCATTTGGGTAAGTCAGGTAGACCGAGTTGCCCTTATCGCAGGCAAGCCAGCTCCCACCTTTTGATGTGTGAATACAGTCAAATGTGGGAGCGGGCTTGCCGCGAAGAGGCCCGAACAGGCGCTAGATCAATGTCTCGATGCGCAGCGAATTGGTCGACCCCGGCTGCCCAAACGGCACCCCCGCCGTGATCACCAACGTATCCCCGCGCTGCGCCATCCCTTGGGCCTGGGCGATTTCCAGCGCCGTGGAGCACACCTCATCCACCTGGCGCAGCCGGTCGTTGACCACCGAATGCACGCCCCACGCCACGCTCAAGCGCCGCGCCGTCGACAGGTTCGGCGTGAGGTTGAGGATCGGTGCCACCGGCCGTTCCCGTGCGGCACGCAGGCTGGAACTGCCCGACTCGCTGTAGTTCACCAGCACCGCCACCGGCAGGATGCTGCTGATACGCCGGATCGCGCAGCTGATCGCGTCCGACACCGTGGCCTCGGCCTTGGGCCGGCTCACGTCCAGCTGGGTCTGGTAGTCCGGGCCGTTTTCCACCTGGCGGATGATCTTGCTCATCATCTGCACGGCTTCCAGCGGGTACTCCCCCGAGGCGGTTTCCGCCGACAACATCACCGCGTCGGCGCCTTCGGCCACGGCGTTGGCCACATCGGTGACCTCGGCACGGGTCGGGGCCGGTGAGAAGCGCATGGACTCGAGCATCTGCGTCGCCACCACCACCGGTTTGCCCAACTGGCGGCAGGTGCTGATGATGTCCTTCTGGATCTGCGGCACGCTCTCGGCGGGCACTTCCACGCCCAGGTCGCCTCTGGCCACCATGATCGCATCGCTCAGCTCGGCAATTTCCTGCAGGCGTTGCACGGCCGAAGGCTTCTCGATCTTGGCCATCAGGAAGGCCTTGTCGCCGATCAGCTCACGGGCCTCGCGGATGTCTTCCGGGCGTTGCACGAACGACAGCGCCACCCAGTCCACGCCCAGTTCCAGGCCGAAGCTCAAGTCGCGGCGGTCCTTGGCGGTCAGTGGGCTGAGTTCCAGCAGCGCCTGGGGCACATTCACGCCTTTGCGGTCCGACAGTTCGCCGCCATTGAGCACGGTGGTGTCGATGGCGTCGGCATGCTTGGTAATCACCCGCAGGCGCAGCTTGCCGTCATCCAGCAGCAGGTCCATGCCGGGTTCCAGTGCCGCGATGATTTCCGGGTGGGGCAGGTTGACCCGGCACTGGTCGCCCGGCGTCGGGTCCAGGTCCAGGCGCAATGCCTGGCCGCGCACCAGTTGCACCTTGCCTTCGGCAAAACGCCCGACGCGCAGTTTCGGCCCTTGCAGGTCCATCAGGATGCCCAGCGGGTAATTGAGCTGGCGCTCCACCTGGCGGATCCACTGGTAGCGCTGCGCGTGGTCGGCGTGGTCGCCGTGGCTGAAGTTGAGGCGGAAGATGTTCACCCCGGCTTCCACCAGCTCGCGGATGTCATCGATGCCGTCGGTGGCCGGGCCGAGGGTGGCGAGGATCTTGACCTTCTTGTCAGGCGTCATGTGTCGGGTTCCCAAGGATCAGAATGGCGCGGAAGTCGTTGACGTTGGTGCGCGTCGGCTCGGTGACGATCAACCCGTCGAGGGCGGCGAAGTAGCCGTAGCCATTGTTGTTGTCCAGCTCGTCACTGGCCGACAGGCCGAGGGCTTCGGCGCGCGAATAGCTGCACGGCGTCATGATCGCGCCGGCGTTGTCTTCTGAGCCGTCGATGCCGTCGGTGTCACCGGCCAGGGCGTACACGCCCGGCACGCCCTTGAGGCTGTCGGTGAGGCTCAACAGGAACTCGGCGTTGCGCCCGCCACGGCCATTGCCGCGCACGGTGACGGTGGTTTCACCGCCCGACAGAATCACGCACGGCGCCGCCAGTGGCTGGCCGTGCTGCACGATCTGCCGCGCAATGCCGGCATGCACCTTGGCCACGTCGCGGGCTTCGCCCTCCAGGTCGCCGAGGATTAGCGGGCTGAAGCCGGCCTGACGGACTTTGACCGCCACGGCCTCCAGCGATTGCTGCGGGCGGGCGATCAACTGGAAGTGGCTGCGCGCGAGCACCGGGTCGCCGGGCTTGACGGTTTCCGAGGCCGGGTTCTGCAGCCAGCTGCGCACCGAGGCGGGGGCGTCGATGCTGTAGCGTTTGAGGATCGCCAAGGCCTGGGCCGAGGTGCTCGGGTCGCCGACGGTGGGGCCGGAGGCAATCACCGTGGCCTGGTCGCCCGGCACATCGGAAATCGCATAGGTGTACACCGTGGCCGGCCACGCGGCCTTGGCCAGTCGGCCACCCTTGATCGCCGAGAGGTGCTTGCGCACGCAATTCATCTCGCCAATGGTCGCGCCGGATTTGAGCAGGGCTTTGTTGATGGCTTGCTTGTCGGCCAGGGTGATGCCTTCTGCGGGCAGGGCAAGCAATGCCGAGCCGCCGCCGGAGAGCAGGAAAATCACCCGGTCGTCTTCGGTGAGGTTGCTGATCAGTTCCAGCACGCGCTTGGCCACGGCCAGGCCGGCCGCATCGGGCACTGGGTGCGCGGCTTCGACCACTTCGATTTTCTTGCACGGGGCGCCGTGCCCGTAGCGGGTGACGACAAGGCCGCTGACTTCGCCCTGCCAGCAGTTTTCCACGACGAGGGCCATGGCCGCGGCAGCCTTGCCGGCGCCGATCACGATCACACGGCCGCTGCGGTCGGCAGGCAGATAAGGTTCAAGGACTTGCCGGGGGTGGGCGGCGTCGATGGCTGTGGCAAACAGCTCGCGAAGCAGGTGTTGCGGATCGACCGACATAAGCGGGCTCCCGGGGATTTTTTGTTATTAGAGGTGCAACATTTTCGCTATGGAATGCGATCAAAAATGTGGGAGCGGGCTTGCTCGCGAAAGCGGTCTACCATTCGACATCCATGCTGGCTGGCACACCGCTTTCGCGAGCAAGCCCGCTCCCACATTCGACCGCATTTCAAAGGTAGGAGCGGCGTAGGTTATTTGTCGCGGATACTGAAATTCGCCATATGCTCCAGCCCCTTGATCAGCGCCGAGTGGTCCCAGTTGCCGCCGCCAATCGCGGTGCAGGTGCTGAACACTTGCTGGGTGCCGGCGGTGTTCGGCAGGTTGATCCCCAGCTCCTTGGCGCCGGCCAGGGCCAGGTTCAAATCCTTCTGGTGCAGATTGATGCGGAAGCCCGGGTCGAAGGTGCCTTTGATCATGCGCTCGCCGTGCACTTCGAGGATTTTCGACGAAGCAAATCCGCCCATCAGCGCTTCACGCACCTTGGCTGGGTCGGCGCCGTTCTTGGAGGCGAACAGCAGTGCTTCGGCCACCGCCTGGATGTTCAGCGCGACGATGATCTGGTTGGCGACCTTGGCGGTCTGGCCGTCACCGTTGCCGCCGACCAGGGTGATGTTCTTGCCCATGGCCTGGAATAGCGGAAGGGCGCGTTCGAAGGTCTGCGGCTCGCCGCCGATCATGATGCTCAGGGTGCCGGCCTTGGCGCCCACTTCACCGCCGGACACGGGCGCGTCGAGGTACTGCGCGCCGGTCTCGTTGATCTTGGCGGCAAACGCCTTGGTGGCGGTCGGCGAGATCGAACTCATGTCGATCACGACTTTGTTTGGCGACAGGCCTGCGGCCACGCCGTCTTTGCGGAACAACACGTCGTCAACCTGCGGGGTGTCGGGCACCATCACGATGATGAACTCGGCTTCCTGGGCGACTTGCTGCGGGTTGGCCAGGGCCACGGCGCCGGCGTCGATCAAGGCTTGCGGCGCCTTGCCGTGGTGCTCGGAAAGAAACAGTTGGTGACCTGCTTTCTGCAGGTTGGCGGCCATGGGTTGGCCCATGATGCCGGTGCCGATGAATCCGATTTTAGCCATGATCAAAATCCTCTTGTTATTCGGTATGTCGAGACCTGCCAAACGCCTCAGGCCCAATGTGGGAGCTGGCTTGCCTGCGATGGCATCAACTGGCTATGCCTGAAACACCGCGGTGCCTGCATCGCAGGCAAGCCAGCTCCCACATTTTGTTTTGCGTTTGTTCTGCTAGATCGCGTTATGGCTCTTGAGCCAGCCCAAACCGGCTTCGGTCGTGGTCAGCGGCTTGTATTCACAGCCGACCCAGCCGGTGTAGCCGATGCGGTCCAGGTGTTCGAACAGGAAGCGGTAGTTGATCTCACCGGTGCCCGGCTCGTTGCGCCCTGGGTTGTCCGCCAGCTGGATGTGGTTGATGTCATCCAGGTGGTTGGCCATGGTGCGGGCCAGGTCGCCTTCCATGATTTGCATGTGATAGATGTCGTACTGCAGGAACAGGTTGGCGCTGCCCACCTGCTCGCGAATCGACAGGGCCTGCGCCGTGTTGTTCAAGTAGAAACCTGGAATGTCGCGGGTGTTGATCATCTCCATCACCAGCTTGATCCCCGCCGCCTGCAGCTTCTCGGCGGCGTACTTGAGGTTGGCGACGAAGGTCTTTTCGACGGTTTCATCGTCAACGCCTTGCGGCCGGATACCTGCCAGGCAGTTGACCTGGGTGTTGCCCAGCACCTGGGCGTAGGCGATGGCCAGCTTGACTCCGGCGCGGAACTCCTCGACCCGGTCCGGGTGGCAGGCCAGGCCGCGTTCGCCCTTGGCCCAGTCACCGGCCGGCAGGTTGAACAGCACTTGGGTCAGGCCGTTGGCGTCCAGTTGTGCCTTGATCTCGGCAGAGCTGAACTCGTAGGGGAACAGGTATTCCACTCCCTGGAAGCCCGCATCGGCGGCCGCTTTGAAACGGGCGAGAAAGTCCTGCTCGGTAAACAGCATGGACAGGTTGGCAGCAAAGCGCGGCATAGGGTTCTCCTTAATCGAGCAGGGAAATGGCAGTCGGCGCATCGTTGCCGACCAGTGCCAGATCTTCGAATTCGTTGACGGCGTTGATCTCGGTGCCCATGGAAATGTTGGTCACACGTTCCAGAATAATCTCAACGATCACCGGAACCTTGAATTCTTCGATCATTTCCTCAGCCTTGCGCAACGCAGGTGCAATCTGCCCCGGCTCGAACACACGCAGGGCCTTGCAACCCAGGCCTTCGGCGACGGCCACGTGGTCCACGCCATAGCCATTGAGTTCCGGCGCGTTGAGGTTGTCGAAGGACAGCTGCACGCAGTAGTCCATCTCGAAACCGCGCTGGGCCTGGCGGATCAAACCCAAGTAGGAGTTGTTCACCACCACGTGGATGTACGGCAGCTTGAACTGCGCGCCCACGGCCAGTTCTTCGATCATGAATTGGAAGTCGTAGTCGCCGGACAGCGCCACCACTTTGCGGCTCGGATCCGCCTTGACCACGCCCAGCGCGGCCGGAATGGTCCAGCCCAATGGGCCGGCCTGGCCGCAGTTGATCCAGTGACGTGGCTTGTACACGTGCAGGAATTGCGCGCCGGCAATTTGCGACAGGCCGATGGTGCTGACGTAGCAAGTGTCTTTGCCGAACACCTGGTTCATCTCTTCGTACACGCGCTGCGGCTTGACCGGCACGTTGTCGAAGTGGGTCTTGCGGTGGAGGGTGGCCTTGCGCTGCTGGCAGTCGTTCAACCAGGCGCTGCGGTCCTTGAGCTTGCCGGCGGCTTTCCACTCGCGGGCCACTTCAATGAACATCGTCAGGGCGGAACCGGCGTCGGAGACGATGCCCAGGTCCGGGGTGAACACGCGGCCAATCTGCGTCGGCTCGATGTCGACGTGAATGAATTTGCGGCCTTCGGTGTACACCTCGACCGAACCGGTGTGGCGGTTGGCCCAGCGGTTGCCGATGCCCAGCACCACGTCCGACTTGAGCATCGTCGCGTTGCCGTAACGGTGGGAGGTTTGCAGACCGACCATGCCCACCATTTGTGGGTGATCGTCCGGGATGGTGCCCCAGCCCATCAGGGTCGGGATGACCGGAATGCCGGTGAGTTCAGCGAATTCCACCAGCAGTTCGCTGGCGTCGGCGTTGATCACGCCGCCACCGCTGACCAGCAGTGGGCGTTCAGCCTGGTCCAGCAGCGCCAGGGCTTTTTCCACCTGCACGCGGGTCGCCAGTGGTTTGGCCAGGGGCAGCGGCTGGTAGGCGTCGATATCGAATTCGATCTCGGCCATCTGCACGTCGAACGGCAGGTCGATCAGCACCGGCCCCGGGCGGCCGGAGCGCATTTCATAGAAGGCTTTCTGGAACGCGTAAGGCACTTGGCCCGGTTCCAGCACAGTGGTGGCCCACTTGGTCACCGGCTTGACGATGCTGGTGATGTCCACGGCCTGGAAGTCTTCCTTGTGCATGCGGGCACGTGGCGCTTGGCCGGTGATGCACAGGATCGGGATCGAGTCGGCCGAGGCGCTGTACAAGCCGGTGACCATGTCGGTGCCCGCCGGGCCCGAGGTGCCGATGCACACGCCGATATTGCCGGCCTTGGTGCGGGTGTAGCCCTCGGCCATGTGGGAGGCGCCTTCAACGTGGCGAGCAAGGACGTGATCGATGCCACCCACTTTCTGCAAAGCCGAGTACAGCGGGTTGATTGCGGCGCCTGGGATACCGAAGGCGGTGTCCACACCTTCACGGCGCATCACCAGAACGGCGGCTTCGATTGCTCTCATTTTGCTCATGGTTTTGGTGCCTCTTGCGTTTTGTAATTGTATACAAGTGGTGTCTGATCAAAGTGTATTCACGGCGAGCAGCGCAGGTCAATTCATTTTATTCGGTGGCCTTTGCGTTCGTCGGAAGGCATTTTTTCGACGTATGGAAGCTTTGTGCGAAAATATTGTATACAAAAACAAATTTCATTGTGTTCTATTTGTTTGATCGAGCATCTGATCAAACAGACCTCCACCGCTTTCCCAATAACAAAAGAAGGACGGCACCATGAGCGCTTTAACCTTGAAAATTGCCACCCAACTGGCCAGCCAGGCTTTGAACGCCGGTCGCACCATTTCGGCAGCGCCGCTGACCATTGCGGTGCTCGACAGCGGCGGCCACCTGATCACTCTGCAACGCGAAGACGGCGCCAGCCTGCTACGCCCGCAGATCGCCATCGGCAAGGCCTGGGGCGCGATCGCCCTGGGCAAAGGCTCACGCCTGCTGGCGCTGGACGCGCAACAGCGGCCGGCGTTTATCGCCGCGCTGAACAGCCTGGGGCAGGGCAGCGTCGTGCCGGCCCCGGGGGGGGTGTTGATTCGCAATGGGGAAGGGGTGGTACTGGGGGCAATCGGGATCAGCGGGGATACATCGGACATTGATGAGCAGTGTGCGATTACGGCGATTGAGGGGGTGGGGTTGTTGGCGGATGCGGGGGTGTCGGCTTGATCTTTGGGTGACCTGGCGGGCCTCATCGCAGGCAAGCCAGCTCCCACATTGGCCGGTGTTAACACCACCAATCCCTGTGGGAGCGGGCTTGCCCGCGATGCAGGCGACTCGGTCTCAAGTTAAAGCCAGATGGCATCCCACAGCGGGTAGTCGCCAAATTTCTTTACCAGCCCGGCTCTCAATGGATTGGCCACAATATATCGAGCGATGCCTTCAAGACTTTCTTCACGGCGCACCGCATGGTCGTGAAAGCCGGGTTGCCAGAGTCGACCTTGGCGCCCGGCGACTGCATTCACCACACGAGTACTGTTGGACTTCACTTGACGCATCAAATCAGCAAGTGAGCCTTTCTCCAGCGAGATGAGCCAGTGGAAATGATCCGGCATGACGACCCACGCCAAGGAGGTCGCCAGGCCCTGGTTCTGAGCAATCCTGAATTGTTGAACCACCCGGCGACCGAGTTTGAAGTCCTGGAAAATGGGTTCGCGATCCAGGGTGTTGGTCGTCAGTAAATAGATGCGGTTGGGTTCGTCATAGCGGCCGATGCGTAGGCGCTTTGAAGCGGGGAGATCAGGCATTCCTTGGCCTCTCTTCAGTGGGGGTTCTGAGAGGCTAGATCTCGGTGTGTGGTGCTGATTGGCGGGCTTTTGGCAGGATGTGTCTGCACTGGCGCTATCGCGGGCAAGCCCGCTCCCACAGGGGGCTCGCAGTGTTCATACAATGTGTGTTTGGCGCGGATCAAGTGTGGGAGCTGGCTTGCCTGCGATCGCCACACCTCGATCTCTCAGTCCGGCTCACACCCCTTCAACACCAACCGAATAATCGTCAACGCCGCCGCTTCATAATCCGCCTCATCCAGCTTGGCCTTTCCCGTTACCGCCGAAATCTGCCAGTCGAAATCCGCATAGGTCTGCGTCGCCGCCCAGATGCTGAACATCAGGTGGTTGGGGTCGATGGCGGCGATCAGGCCGCGGTCGACCCAGTTCTGGATGCAGTCGATGTTGTGCTTGGCCTGGGCGTTGAGTTGCTCGACTTGATCGGCGCTCAGGTGCGGCGCGCCGTGCATGATTTCGCTGGCGAAGACCTTGGAGGCAAACGGCAGGTCGCGGGAGATGCGGATCTTCGAGCGGATGTAGTTGCTCAGCACGACCGATGGCTCGCCCTCGGGGTTGAAGGGCGTGGAGGCGGCCAGGATCGGCTCGATGATGCTTTCGAGCACCTCGCGGTAGAGGTTGTCCTTGGACTTGAAGTAGTAATAGACGTTGGGCTTGGGCAGCCCGGCCTTGGCGGCGATGTCGCTGGTTTTGGTCGCGGCGAAGCCTTTGTCGGCAAACTCCTCGCTGGCCGCCCGCAGGATTTTTTCTTTGTTGCGCTCGCGAATGCTGCTCATAAACCTGGAGTTTCCTTGCCAAGACTGGCGGTTGCGCATGGTAGCACCGGCTTTGCGCAGCGCTCAAGAATCCCGCCGTAGCCCACGTATCACGGGCGTTACACTGACATTGTCTGTCTTGAGGCTGAACGCATTCAAGGTAGTACAGGCAGGCGAAGGGCAGGCTGCTAGAGTTCAGGGCAACGACGCGACCTTTGCCGGTTGCCGTTCTGTCCTGTATTCGGCGTTCGAGTGAGAAACCGTGGAGAAAAGCAGACGACGTACGTTCGCCTGGGGTGTTGGCGCGTTGTTGGTGATCGCGCTGGTGGTCGGCCTGGGCATGCACCTGATGGGCGGCGCCCATAAAGGCAAGCCACCGTCTCCCGGCGAGCCCGTCGCGGTGGTGCCGGTGGTGTTGCAGGATGTGCCGGTGTACATCGACGCGCTGGGCACCGTGACACCGACGCGCAGCGTCACTGTGGTAAGCCAGGTCGACGGGATTCTCAGCAGCGTGGAGTTCAAGGAAGGCCAGCACGTGAGCAAGGGCCAGGTCATCGCCCGCATCGACGACCGCGCGCTCAAGGCGCAGCTGGCCGTGGCCAAGGGCACGCTCGCCCATGACCAGGCGGTGTTGAGCAACGCCCAGCGCGACCTCGCCCGTTACCGCGACCTGGTCAAGGCCGGCTCCACCAGCCAGCAAACCCTCGACACCCAAGCCTCCCTGGTCCAGCAGCAACAAGGCACCGTGGCCGCCGACCAAGGCAATGTGCAAAACCTCGAAGTGCAACTGAGCTACTGCACCATCACCTCACCCGTGGATGGCGTGGTCGGTCTGCGGCTGGTCGACCCCGGCAACTATGTCACCACCGCCAGCACCACCGGCATTGTGGTGATCACCCAGATGAACCCGGCCACCGTGGTGTTTGCCGTGCCCGAGGATGACCTGGCTGCAATCGACCAGGCCCTGGCCCGTGGCGCCGTGCCCGTGCTGGCTTACGACCGCAACAAGAAGTCCTTGCTGGCCACCGGCAGCCTGTTGGCCCTGGATAACCAGGTGGACACCAGCACCGGCACGATCAAGGTCAAGGCGCAGTTCGACGATTCGGGCGATACCCTGTTCCCCAATCAGTTCGTCAACGCACGGCTCAAAGCCGACACCTTGAGCCAGATCGCCGTGGTGCCGACCCGCGCGATCCAGCACGGCAGCAAAGGCGATTTCGTGTTTGTGGTGAATGGCAACAAGGCCAGCCTGCGCACGATCAAGACCGGCCCATCCACCGGCGACGTGTCGGCGGTGCTCGACAACGGCGTCAAGGCCGGTGAGCAGGTGGTCACCGAGGGCGCCGACAAACTGGACGATGGCTCCGTGGTGAAGGTCGTCGCCCAGTGAGGAGCTGCCGAGCATGAACATTTCGCGGCCCTTTATCGAACGCCCGGTCGCCACCACCTTGATGATGGTGGCGGTGCTGCTGCTCGGCCTGTTGGGGTATCACTTGCTGTCGGTGTCGGCGCTGCCCGAGGTGGATTACCCGACCATCCAAGTCTTCACCCAATACCCTGGCGCCAGCCCGGATGTGGTCAGTTCCTCGATCACCGCGCCGCTGGAGCGCCAGCTCGGTGAAATGCCCGGGCTCAAGTCGATGAACTCCACCAGCTCCGACGGCGCCTCGGTGGTGACCCTGCAGTTCGACCTGTCGCTGTCCCTGGACGTGGCCGAACAAGAAGTGCAGGCAGCGATCAACGCGGCGGGCACGTTCCTGCCGGCGAACCTGCCGTACCCGCCGGTGTACAGCAAGGTCAATCCGGCCGATGCGCCGGTACTGACGCTGTCGCTGACCTCCGACGTGCTGCCGCTGACCAAGGTCGAAGACCTGGCCGACACGCGCCTGGCGCAGAAGATCTCGCAGATCACCGGCGTCGGCCTGGTGACCATCAGCGGCGGCCAGCGCCCGGCCGTGCGGGTGGAGGCCAACACCTTGGCGCTGAACAGCCTCGGCCTGTCCCTGGATGATTTGCGCACCTCGCTGGGCACGGCCAACGTCAACCAGGCCAAGGGCAATATCGATGGCAAGTTCCAGGCGTATTCCATCGGCGCCAACGACCAACTGCAATCGGCCGAGGAATACCGCGACCTGGTGATCGCCTACAAGCATGGCGCGCCGATCCGCCTGTCGCAGATCGCCAGTTCCACCCAAGGGCCGGAAAACCCGCGCCAAGCGGCCTGGACCAATGACACGCCGTCCATCGTGCTGAATATCCAGCGTCAACCCGGCGCCAATGTGATCGAGGTGGTCGACCGCGTGCAGCAACTGCTGCCCAAGTTGCGCGCCAGCCTGCCGGGCACCTTGAAGGTGGCGGTGCTGACCGACCGCACCCAGACCATCCGCGCCTCGGTCACCGATGTGCAGTACGAGCTGGGGCTGGCGATCCTGCTGGTGGTGATCGTGATCTTCCTGTTCCTGCGCAATATCCCGGCGACGATCATCCCCGCCGTCACCATCCCGCTGACGCTGATCGGCACCTTGGCAGTGGCCTACGCCCTGGGTTTTTCGCTGAACAACCTGACGCTGATGGCGCTGACCATTGCCATCGGGTTTGTGGTGGATGACGCCATCGTCATGATCGAAAACATCACCCGTTACCTGGAGGCGGGCGACACGCCGTTGCAGGCCGCGCTCAAGGGCGCCGAGCAGATCGGCTTCACCATCATTTCGCTGTCCATCGCACTGATTGCGGTGATGATCCCGCTGCTGTTCATGGGCGATGTGGTGGGGCGGTTATTCCGCGAATTCGCCATGACCGTGGCGGTGACCATCGTGATTTCGGCGGTGATTTCCCTGACGCTCACACCGATGATGTGCGCGCGCATGCTCAAGTCCAAGCACGAGGCGCGCCGGCCGGATTTCTTCGACCGGATCAACCGCCATTACGTGCGCGGCCTGGACTGGGTGCTGGCGCACCGCACCCTCACGCTGATCTCGGTGGTGCTCACGGCTGCGCTCACGTTGTTCACCTTGGTGATCATGCCCAAGGGGTTTTTCCCGGACCAGGACACCGGCCTGATCCAGGGTATTTCCCAGGCGTCGCCGACCGTTTCGTTCCAGCAGATGCAGGTTGAGCAGCAACGTTTGGCCGCGCGCATTCTCAAGGATCCGGCCGTGCAGAGCCTGTCCTCGTTCGTGGGGATCGACCAGACCAACCCGACCATCAACCAAGGCAACCTGCTGATCAACCTCAAGCCCCGTGGCGAGCGTGACAGCAGCACCGCCGTGATCCGCCGCCTCGCGGACGCCAATGCCGATGACGCCGGCATCCGCCTGTACCTGCACTCGGTGCAAGACCTGACCCTGGACGCCACGGTGTCCACCACCAGCTACCGCCTCGGCCTGCAAGCCACCGATCCGGATGAGCTGGAGCAGTGGACCACCAAACTGCTCGCCGCGATCAAGAAAGACCCGATGTTCACCGATGTGCAAAGCCAGGCCATGCAGTTCGGCAACCAGATCAAGCTGACCTTCGACCGCGCCACCGCCTCGCGCCTGGGCATCACCCCGCAAGCCATCGACGATGTGCTGTACGACGCCTTTGGCCAGCGCCAGGTATCGACCCTCTACACCCAGCTCAACCAGTACCACGTGGTGATCGCCACCGACCACCCGCCGCGTAACCTGCCGGACTTGCTCACCGGTTTGTACGTGGACATTCCCGCAGGCGGGGTGGCGCCGCTGTCGAGCATGGCGACCCTGGAAGTGGTGCGTACGCCGGTCACCATCAACCGCCTGGGGCAGTTTCCCTATGCGGACGTGTCGTTCAACCTCGCGCCCGGCCAAACGTTGGGCGCGGCGGTCACGCGTTTGCAGGACATCGAAGCCCAGGTCGGCCTGCCGCTGTCGGTGCAAGCCAACCTGGAGGGCGCGGCGGCGACGTTCCAGGCGTCGTTGTCCAACCAGGTGTTCCTGGTGTTGGCGGCGATTGTGGTGGTGTACCTGATGCTCGGCATTCTGTACGAGAGCTTCGTGCACCCGGTGACCATCCTCTCGACCTTGCTCTCGGCGGCCCTCGGTGCGTTGCTGGCGCTGCTGCTGACCGGCACGCAGTTCGACATCATTGGCTTGATCGGCATCGTGTTGCTGATCGGCATTGTGATGAAGAACGGCATCATGATGGTCGACTTCGCCCTGGAGCTGTTGCGCGAAGGCGGCTTGAGCCCGGTGGCTGCGATTCGCCAGGCGGCGGAGTTGCGGTTCCGGCCGATCCTGATGACCAGCATGGCCTCGCTGTTCGGTGCGGTGCCGTTGGCGCTGGGCACGGGGATTGGTTCGGAGTTGCGTCACCCGCTGGGCATCGCAATCATCGGCGGCCTGTTGCTGAGCCAACTGCTCACGCTGTTTTCCACCCCGGTGATCTTCCTCGCCATGCACGGCCTGGGCGAGCGTTTCAGCCGTCGTCCGGTTGCCGTGGATTGATGCGATGAACCTCAGCGCGCCGTTTATCCATCGCCCCATTGCCACCACGCTGCTGGCGGCCGGGCTCGCGCTGTTTGGCGTGCTGGCGTTCAACCTGCTGCCGGTGGCGCCGCTGCCGGAAGTCGACTTCCCAACCATCAGCGTCAGCGCCTCGTTGCCCGGCGCCGACCCGACCACCGTCGCCAGCTCCGTGGCCACGCCGCTGGAGCGTCAGTTCGGCCAGATCGCCGGGGTCACGCAAATGACCTCCGCCAGCAGCCTGGGCTCGACGCGCATCACCATGCAGTTTGATTTGAACCGCGATATCGACGGCGCGGCGCGGGACGTGCAGGCGGCCATCAACGCCGCGCGCAGCAACTTGCCGAGCGACCTGTCGGGCAACCCGACGTACCGCAAGGTCAACCCGGCTGACTCGCCGATCCTGATCATCAGCTTGACCTCCGACAGCGCCACGCCGGGGCAGATGTACGACGCCGCTTCGACAGTGTTGGAACAACGCCTGTTGCAGACCACGGGCGTGGGCGATGTGACGGTGGGCGGCGGTGCGTTGCCGGCGGTGCGTATCGAGCTGAATCCGGATCGCCTTAATCAGTACGGGGTGAGCCTTGAGCAGGTGCGCCAGGTGATCGGCGCGTCCAATGCCAACCTGCCCAAGGGCAATGTGGCGGTGGGCGACCGCTCCTACGGCATCGGTGCCAACGACCAATTGCTTAACCCTGACGATTACGGGCCGCTGGTGGTCAAGGAGCACAACGGCGACCTGATCCACATCTCGGACCTTGGCTACGTGCGCGAAGACGTTCAGGACCTGCGCAACTTCGGCCTGTCCAACGGCAAGCCGGCCGTGCTGCTGGTGGTGTTCAAGCAGCCGGGCGCGAACGTGATCGACACGGTGGATGCGGTGAAGGCGTCGCTGCCGTTTCTGCAAAGCTCAATCCCGGCCTCGATCCAACTCAACCTGCTGATGGACCGCACCACTACCATTCGGGCGTCGCTGCACGACGTGGAAGTGACCTTGCTGGCGTCGATCCTGCTGGTGACGCTGGTGACCTTTGGTTTCTTCCGCGACTGGCGCAGCACCCTGGTGCCGGCGATCGTGGTGCCACTGTCGTTGCTCGGCACCTTTGGCGCCATGTATTTCCTTGGCTACAGCCTGAATAACCTGTCACTGATGGCGCTGACCATTTCCACCGGCTTTGTGGTGGACGACGCCATCGTGGTGGTGGAAAACATCATGCGTCATCTGGAGCGCGGCAAGACCCGGGTGGAAGCGGCCCTGGCCGGGGCGCGGGAAGTGGGGTTCACGGTGCTGACCATCAGCGTGTCGCTGGTGGCGGTGTTTATTCCGCTGCTGTTGATGGGCGGGATTGTCGGGCGGCTGTTTCGCGAGTTCTCGGTGTCGTTGTCGGTGGCCATCGTGATCTCGATGCTGATCTCGCTGACAGTCACGCCGATGCTCGCCAGCGTGCTGTTGCGCGCGCCCACAGAGGTGCATGAAGGCAACGAACACCCGGACTCACGCTTTCATCGCTTCTATGATCGCACCCTTGGCTGGGTGATCGACCATTCGATCCTGATGGGCTTGGTGACGGTGCTGGTGATCGTGCTCGCGGGCGTGTTGTACGTGCTGGTGCCCAAGGGCTTTTTCCCCCAGGAAGACACCGGGCGCTTGCAGGGCAGCATCATTGCGGCGCAGAGCATTTCGTACGGGGCGATGCAAAAGGACTTCACCGCGATCAACCACAAGGTCATGCAGAACCCCAACGTGGAAACCGCTGCCGGGTTTGTGGGCGGCGGTGGTGGGGGCGGCGGGGCGGTCAACAGCGCGCAGTTGTTTGTGCTGCTCAAGCCCATCGATCAGCGCAAGGACAGCGCCACCGAAGTGATTGGCCAGATCCGCCACACCCTGGGCGATATGCCGGGCACCAAGCTGTTTTTGCAGGCGGCCCAAGACATCACCGTGGGCGGCCGGCAAAGTGGCGCGCAGTACCAATACACCCTGACCGCCGATGACCAGCAGTCCCTGGATGAATGGGTGCCCAAGGTGGTGGCGGTGTTGCACACGCTGCCGCAATTGACCGACCTGAATACCGACCAGCAAGACAACAGCCTGTTGGCCAATGTGCAGATCAACCGCGACACGGCGGCGCGGCTTGGGGTGGGCATGTCGGCGGTGGACCAGACGCTGTACGACGCGTTTGGCCAGCGCCAGGTCTCGACCCTTTACCGCGCCGCCAACCAGTACCATGTGGTGATGGAAATCGCCCCCGAGTATTGGAACGACCCGACGGCGCTCAAAAGCATTTATGTGCCCACCGGCAGCGCGGCGGTGGCGGCCAAGGGCACCACGGCCACGCCGAACCTGGCCAACCCGGCAACGTTGGTGCCGCTGTCGGCCTTGGCGGATAACACGGTTTCGCGCACGGCCATTTCCATCAGTCACCAGGGTACGTTCCCGGCCGTGACCGTCTCGTTCAACCTGGCCCCGGGCACGTCGATCGGCCAGGCCACTGCACTGGTGGATGACGCGGTGAAGCAACTGCGCATGCCGGCCAGCGTCACCGGCCAGTTTGCCGGCACGGCCCAGGTGTTCCAGTCGTCGGTGGCCAGCGAGCCGCTGCTGATCGTCGCGGCGCTGCTGTCGGTGTACATCGTGCTGGGCATTCTGTACGAAAACCTGATGCACCCATTGACCATCCTGTCCACGTTGCCGTCGGCGGGTGTCGGTGCGTTGATTGCGTTGCTGCTGACCGGCACTGAGCTGTCGATCATCGCGCTGGTGGGGGTGATTTTGTTGATCGGTATCGTGAAGAAGAACGCGATCATGATGATCGATTTTGCGATCACCGAGCGGCGCGAGTTCGGGCTCACGGCCAAGGAAGCGATTCGCCGCGCGTGCCTGATCCGTTTCCGGCCGATCATGATGACCACCTTGGCGGCCATCCTCGGCGCATTGCCGCTGGTGCTGGGGCATGGCTACGGCTCCGAGCTGCGCCGGCCCTTGGGGATTTCGATTATTGGTGGCCTGTTGCTCAGCCAGGTGCTGACGCTCTACACCACCCCGGTGATTTACCTCTGGCTCGACCGGGCGTCCCAACGCCTGGGGCGGCACAAGGAAGCAAGGTCATGAAATTCAAATACAGCGTGCTGTTCCTCAGCCTGGTGCTTGGCGGTTGCATGGTCGGGCCCGACTACCAGAAACCCGCGATGCAATTGCCGCAGACGTTCAAGGAAGGCGCGCAGTGGCAGCGTGCGGTGTCCAACCCCCGGGGCGCTTTGGACAGCCAGTGGTGGCTGGCCTATCAGGACCCGGTGCTGAACGACCTGGTGGCGCGCTCGGCCAAGGCCAACCAGTCGATCATCGCGGCGGAGGCGGCGTACCGATTGGCCCAGGCGCAGGTGGCATCGAGCCGCGCCGGGTTGTGGCCGACGGTGGGTGTGGGGCTGTCGGGGTCGCGGGGGGAGGGTGGTGACGGCACCACCTCCACCGCCACGACGTCCACTGGGGTGAAAAACAGCGTGAGTGCCACCCTCACCGCCAGTTGGGAGCCGGACCTGTGGGGCCAGGTGCGCCGGGGGATCGAGTCGAGCCAGGCCACGGCGCAGCAATCCGACGCGTTGCTGGCCGGGGTGCGGTTGTCCATCAGTTCCAGCGTGGCGAGCAACTACCTGGCGTTGCGGCAGATGGACATCGATGTGCGCCTGCTGCAGCAACAACAAACCATCAATCAGCAATTGCTGGACATGATCCAGGCCCAGTTCACCCAGGGCGTGGCGACCAACGACCAGTTGCTGGTGGCCCAGGACCAACTGACCACCTCGATTGCCGACCTGCAAACCTCGTTGCGCGACCGTGAGCAGTATGAGCATGCCCTGGCGGTGCTGGTGGGCATGGCACCCAGTGAGTTCAGCGTGGCACCGCGTACTGACTTCAGCTTCGTGGTGCCCCGGCCGCCGTTGACCTTGCCGTCGACTTTGCTGCAACGCCGGCCCGATGTGGTGGCGGCCGAGCGTTCGGCGGCGGCGGCCAACGCCAAGATTGGTGTGGCCGAGGCGGCGTTTTTCCCAACCCTTGACCTGACCGCGTCATTGGGCTATCGCGGCAGTGCGCTGGGCGGTCTGTTCTCGCTGCCTAACCGCATCTGGACGTTGGGGCCGGCGTTGGCGGAGACGATCTTTGATGGCGGCGCCCGAGAAGCGGCGGTCAAGCAGGCTGAGGCGAGTTATGACCAGATTGCGGCCAACTACCGTGGCACGGTGCTCAGTGCGTTGCAGAACGTCGAGGACAACTTGTCGGCGATCAATCATCTGCAGGCGCAGGCGGATGCGTTCCAGCAGGTGTTTGCGCGTAATCAGCAACTGTTTGGCAGCCAGGAGGCGCAATTGCGTGCGGGCACGGTGAGCCGTGAGGCGGTGTTGACCCAGCAATTGGTGTTGCTGCAGGCCGAGCAGAATCTGCGGGATACGCAGGGGCAGTTGAGCCAGGGGAGTGTGGCGTTGATCCAGAGTTTGGGGGGCGGTTGGCAGCCCTGATGGCTCACTATGTTGCTGATGGACCCACACTCAAATGTGGGAGCTGGCTTGCCAGCGATAGCGGTCTATTGATTGTTCACTGACTTACTGACGCCACTCGATCCAACTGTGGGAGCGGGCTTGCTCGCGAAGGCTATGTGGCAGGCTCTAGGGATCTTTGGTCGGAGTACATATCCATTGCTGCGGTAACGGCGGCTTAGGGTTCCGCTCTTACAGCGGCTCACTTTTGGAGAGACCCAAAAGTAAGCAAAAGGTCTTCGCCCCAACACTCGGCACCTCGCTTAGGCTCGGTGTGCCCGTAATTCGACAGTGATTTGGGGGGGCGCCTAAGATCAAAATCAAAAGCAAGAGCACAGCGGCCTGACCGGATATCTATGTTCCGTCACCGCGCTCGCGGTATATTCGCGGCACTTTAAACGCAGGAAGCCCGAATCATGGCAGGAAGCAGCTTGTTGGTATTGATCGATGACATCGCCGCCGTGCTCGACGATGTGGCGTTGATGACCAAAATGGCGGCCAAGAAAACCGCTGGGGTGTTGGGCGATGACTTGGCGCTCAATGCCCAGCAGGTCTCCGGCGTACGCGCCGAGCGGGAGATTCCCGTGGTGTGGGCGGTGGCCAAGGGCTCGTTTGTCAACAAGCTGATCCTGGTGCCGGCCGCCTTGCTGATCAGTGCGTTTGCACCCTGGGCGGTCACGCCGTTGTTGATGCTGGGCGGGGCGTACCTGTGTTTTGAAGGCTTTGAGAAGCTCGCGCATAAATTTCTGCACAGCCAGAGCGAAGACAAGGCTGACCATGCCCAGTTGGTCGACGCCGTGGCCGATCCGGCGACCGATCTGGTGGCGTTTGAAAAGGACAAGATCAAAGGCGCGATTCGCACGGACTTCATTCTCTCTGCCGAAATCATTGCCATCACCCTGGGCACGGTGGCGGACGCGCCGTTGATGCAGCAGGTGGTTGTGCTGTCGGGCATCGCCATTGTCATGACCATCGGCGTCTATGGGCTGGTGGCCGGCATCGTCAAGTTGGACGACCTGGGCCTGTGGCTTACGCAGAAGCCTGGCGTGATGGCGCGCCGTATCGGCGGCGCAATCTTGCGCGCGGCCCCGTACATGATGAAGAGCCTGTCGGTGATTGGTACGGCGGCGATGTTCCTGGTGGGCGGTGGCATCCTTACCCATGGTGTGCCGGTGGTGCATCACTGGATCGAGTCGGTCAGCCAAGGCGCGGGTGGGGTGGCCTGGTTGATGCCGACGCTGCTCAATGGCGTGGCGGGAGTGATTGCAGGGGCGGCGGTATTGGTCGTCGTTCAAGTAATTGGCAAGGTATGGCAAGCCGCGAAGGGCTGATGTTGATCGTTGCCACGCCACGCGCGGGAACGATCCACGCCGCAACAAAAAAGGCCATTCAATCGAATGGCCTTTTTTGTAGGCGTTGTTTACTCGGCAATCTGCAACTTGCGCGACTCGGTATAGATGTACCGCACTTTTTCATACTCAAACGGCGAGTTCATCTGCCCATAGCGGAAGCTGGTCTGGTAGCGCTTGTCCACCGCGCGCAGGGCCCAGATTTCCGGGTGGTTTTCGCTGACCTTGGACACGTTGAGGAAGTTGATCTCGGTTTCTGCGCCGTAGTCGACGACCAGGCCGGTGGTGTCGCGCAGGTTCGACGGGCCGAAGATCGGCAGCACCAGGTAGGCGCCCCCGGGGACGCCGTAGAAGCCCAGGGTCTGGCCGAAGTCTTCGCTCTGGCGCGGCAGGCCCATGGCGGTGGCCGGGTCCCACAGGCCGGCGATGCCGATGGTGGTGTTGAGCAGCAGGCGCCCGGTGGTTTCCAGGGAGCGGTGGCCCTTGAGCTGCAGCAGGCTGTTCAACAGGTTGGGCACGTCGCCCAAGTTATTGAAGAAGTTGCTCACGCCCGTGCGCAGGAAGCTCGGCGTGACGTAGCGGTAACCGTCCACCACCGGCAGGAAGACCCATTGGTCGAAGCGGTAATTGAAGTGGTACACGCGGCGGTTCCACGACTCCAGCGGGTCGTAGACGTTAAGCGCAGTCAGCGAGGAACGTTCGAACTCACGTTGGTCCAGGCCCGGGTTGAACTTGAGCTTGGACAGCGGCTCCTTGAAGCCATCGGCGTCGACCTTGACCGGTTCATGGGCCTTGCTGTTGTCGGCATTGGCCACGCCTGCGCACATCAGGGCGGCGAGCAGCAGAAGATATTTAGCCACGGAAGAACTCCAGCATGGCGTCGGCGTTGACGCGGTAATTGAGGTTGCCGCAGTGGCCGCCCAGCGGGTAGACGGTCAAGCGATCGCCGAAGGTTTTACGCAGGAAGCCGAGGTCGCCAGGGCCGAGGATCACGTCGTCGGCGTTGTGCATGACGGCGATTTTCGGGCTGTTGTGCAGGTAGTCCTTGAGGGCGTACAGGCTGACCTGATCGACCAGTTGCAACAGGCTGCCGCCATCGGAGCGGGCGCGCCACATCGGGATCACTTGCTCGGTGAGGTAGCAGTCGAAGTCACATTGCAGCGCACGCTTGAGGAATGGCGTGAGGCTGGTGCCTTCGGTGATCGGGTATTTGGGCGGGATGATCAGGCCGCGACGGTTGATCAGGTCCGAAGTAAAGGCGATGTCGGCCGCCGAGAAGCGGAACGAGGTACCGATCAGCATGGCCATCTGTTCGTTGGTCAGGTGCTGCTTGGATTGCTGGAAGTCGTAGAGCAGGGCGTCGTTGAGGTCGATGTAGCCCTTCTGCTGGAAGTAGCGGGTCAGCTTGTTCAGCACCAGCTCATAAAAGGTGGTGGTGTTGTTGATGCCCTTGACCTCGGTCTGCACCAGCTTGTCGAGGTTGGTGATCGAGGTGTAGAGGTTGACCGGCGGGTTCAGCAGCAGCACTTTCTTGAAGTTGAAACTGCGGCGGGTTTCGTCCAGCTTGCTGACAAACGCCGCATCCAGGCCGCCCAGGCTGTAGCCGGTGAGGTAGAAGTCGGTGATCGGCAGCGAGGCGTTCTGTGCACGCACGGCTTGCATCACGCGGTACATGTCTTCGGCGTCTTCCTGGGTGATACCCGGGGTGGCGAAGCGCGAGGCGGCGCTGATGAAGTCAAAGCTGGTGGGCGACGAGAGCTGCACCACGTGGTAGCCGGCCTGGTAATACAGTTTTTTCAGGTATTCGTTGATGCTGCTGTCAAAGCGCGCACCGGTGCCGGCGATCAGGAAGATCAGCGGCGCGGCGTGATCCTGCTTGGCGATGCGGTAGGTGAGTTTCTTCACCGCCCAGAAGTTGTCCGGCAGGCTGAACTCGCGCTCGGGGCGCATCGTCAGGCTGTAGTCGGACTGGTTGATCTCGTCGTCACTCGGCAGCTTGGGCCGCAAGTCCGGCGGGGTGGTGGCGATGGTCGCTTCGAACGGGTTGGTCAAAGGGAAGCCATAGGTGGCTTGGTCGACGTCGACCGCCAGTGCTGACGCACTCAGAAAAAGGCTGCCCAGCAGGGCAGCACAGCGCAAGGAACGGAGCATGACTTAATCCCTAAGAGGAAACGTGCTGAAAGATGTTCGCAGGCTATGACCACCGCGCTGTCGCCGAAGTGCCAGCACTCGGCACGAAAAGTCGGAAAAAACGTCGGATTCAGGGTAATAGTAGCCAGACGATACACTTTGCCACGCGTTGGTGAACACTAATTGTGTGTATGCGCCTTGCCAACGGCCACCGGGGCATTAAGCTGAGCGCCGTTTTTGCCTATCGGAGTGCCCCAATGTCCCGTCGTTTACCCTGGATCCTGCTGCTGATTGCCCTGCCTTTATGGCTGGCCGCCAGTTATGGCGCACGTTATGGCTTCATGGAGGACGGTCAATGGGTCGGCATCTGCGCCGATGAGGCCAGCCGCTGGGAATGCCAACTGCGCTCGAACCTGGGCCTGATGATCCACTTCAAGGTGATGGGCTGGGCGGCGCTGGTCACGGCGGTGCTGGCGTTCTTCGTGCCGGGCCGTGCGGGCTGGGGGCTGGCGGTGCTGGGGATGCTGTTCGGCCTGCCGGCGCTGGCGTTGTACAACACCACGTTTGCGGTGTTTGCGGTGGTGATTGCGGGGTTGCGGTTGGTCAGGAAGCCACGGGTAGCCTGATTATCCCTATGTGGCGAGGGAGCTTGCTCCCGCTGGGCTGCGCAGCGGCCCCAAAATCTTGGGAGCGCTTCGCACTCCAGCGGGAGCAAGCTCCCTCGCCACAGGTCAGGTTTAAGCCTTGCGCACTCGCAAGCAACGCCACAACGCTGCAACCATCAACACGCTGACCACCGCCCACCCCCACGCCTGCTGGTTCAACAGGCCTTCTCGGTACAACTGCGGCGCAATGCCGGCACCGATGATAAAGGCCAGCAGCGCAATTTCCCGACGCGGCCCGGTTACCGGACGCACCAGGTACACCAGCGCCGGTAATACCAAGGCCGCACTCGGAAAGCTGCGGTAGCGCGGGTCAAACACCAACGCCAGCATCATCACCGCACCGGCAAACCCGGCGATCGCCACCAGCCAACCGGCGCGCTGTTCCAGCCAGTTGAATGCGCGTCCACGCCAACCTTCCCGGGCACTCAGGGACAAGGCAGCGTGAGCGAGTACCAGCAGGTTCAACAGCACCAGCAAGCCTGCCCACACCCATTCGTCATTGAAGCGTGCGGTCACACGGGTCAGTTCCGCCCAGGTGCCGATGGAGCAGGCCGCAACGGCGCCGAGCAGCGGCAGCAGGATTGCCGAGCGCTTGCTGCGCACGCAACCGCCGAGCGCCAGCGTGCCGAGCAGGATGAGCCCGCCCACCCCGAGCCACAGCGGCCAGTACGGCACATTGCTCACCGGGCCGGCGAGGATGCCTTTGTCCTGGCGATCAGCATCGAACAGGCCCCAGTAACCACCGACGGCACCTTCGCTGGCGCGCTTCCAGGGTTGGTCGAAGGCTTCGATCAGGTTGTAGTGCCAGCCGTTGGCTTCGGCCATGGCCACGAAACCGCGCATGAACTTGGCCTCGTTGACGCGGCTCGGCACGGCGGTTTCACGCTGGCGGCCTTCGCTGGGCCAGCCGGTTTCGCCGATCAGCACGTCCTTGGGGGCGAACTTGTTGCCGAAGGTTTGGCGCACATCGCCCACATGCTTGAGGGCCTGGTCGATGCCCGACGGGTCATCCTCCCAGTACGGCAGCAGGTGGATGGTGAGGAAGTCCACGGCCGGAGCGATTTCCGGGTGTTGCAGCCAGAACTCCCACACGTCGGCGTAGGTCACCGGTTGCTGGATGTGGCTTTTGACTTTATGAATCAGGGTCACCAGCTGCTTGGCGGTGACTTCCTTGCGCAGCAAGGCTTCGTTGCCGACGATCACGGCGGTCACCACATCCGGGTTGGCGTTGGCAGAGGTGATCAGTTCGTCGATTTCTTTCTCGGTGGCTACCGGGTCGCTGCTCACCCAGGCGCCGGCCATCAGTTTCAATCCATGCTTGCGTGCCATTTCGGGCAGGGCTTCCAGGCCGGTCATGGAATAGGTGCGAATGCATTCGAAGCGGGTGGCCAGCAAGGCCAGGTCGGCGTCCATGCGCTCGGGGCGCAGCTTGAATGGCTGGTCGAATGGCGATTGGTCTTTGTCGAAGGGCGTGTAGGACGCGCATTGCATCTTGTGGCTGGCGCTGGCGACGTCCGGCAGCACCACGGGCCGGCCGAGGCCGTACCAGTAACCGACGAGGGCCAGCAGGCCGAGGGCAAAGGCGAGGAAATAGGGCAGGGCGGGGAAGCGGGCAGTCGCGGGCATGGTCGGCTTATCTGGAAGAGCAAAGGCGCGCATCTTACCCGGATTTGCCCCGTCCCAGTGGGGCAGCATAATTTTGACATGCAAAGTTCGGGCGGGATTTTGACGCCATATCCTACAAAACGTCCTGCTGGCGTTGTGATGTCGTTTCTTGCTTACCTGAGGTCGCAGGCAGAGCAGGTTCCAAGCCCCGTCAGGTTGATGATCAAAGGGTCAGCACTCCACTGATGTGGCAGCAGCCGGATCGATGCGCGTGAAGGGGGCGCGGTGCACCACATAACAACTAGGTTGACGTCGCTCGGCATCCGTCGGGCGCAGCACTTTCGGGGAAGTACTATGAAGATGCGACGACTCTTGGGCGCAGCTGCCACTCTGGTAGTTGCGATGAGCTCCACACTGGCCAGCGCCGACAGCAAAACCCTGAGCATCGGCTATGTGGATGGCTGGTCCGACAGCGTGGCCACCACCCACGTGGCGGCGGAAGTGATCAAGGAAAAGCTCGGTTATGACGTGAAGCTGCAGGCAGTCGCCACCGGGATCATGTGGCAAGGCGTGGCCACCGGCAAACTCGATGCCATGCTCTCCGCCTGGCTGCCAGTGACCCACGGTGAGTACTGGGCCAAGAACAAGGACAAGGTGGTCGACTACGGCCCCAACTTCAAGGATGCGAAAATCGGCCTGATCGTGCCGGAGTACGTCAAGGCCAAGTCCATTGAAGACCTCAAGACCGACACCACCTTCAAGAACAAGATTGTCGGCATCGACGCCGGTTCAGGCGTGATGCTCAAGACCGACGAAGCCATCAAGCAGTACGGCCTCGACTATAAACTGCAAGCCAGTTCGGGCGCGGCGATGATCGCCGAACTGACCCGTGCCGAAGACAAGCAGGAATCCATCGCGGTCACCGGTTGGGTGCCACACTGGATGTTCGCCAAGTGGAAACTGCGTTTCCTCGACGACCCGAAAGGCGTTTACGGTGCAGCGGAAACCGTCAACAGCATCGGCAGCAAGGGCCTAGAGAAGAAAGCGCCGGAAGTCGCAGCCTTCCTGAAAAAATTCCAGTGGGCCTCCAAGGATGAAATCGGCGAAGTCATGCTGGCGATCCAAGAAGGCGCCAAGCCTGATGCCGCAGCCAAGGATTGGGTGGCCAAGCACCCCGAGCGTGTAGCGGAGTGGACCGGTAAGTAACCGTTAATCTGTAGAAATTACGCCGCAAACCTAATGTGGGAGCGGGCTTGCCCGCGAATGCAGTGTGTCAGTCGATGCATAAGTCGACTGAACCACTGCATTTGCGGGCAAGCCCGCTCCCACATTTTTGTCTGTATTCCGGCTGTTGTTTATTTGTTGGCCGCAAAACTTGCGAAGTGGCTATCTCCATCTACTACTAAGGTCGTCTGGAACCTCTACGGCAGCCGCATACAGTGGATACGTTCCAAAATAATAAAAAGCTGTGCTGCGAGGATAAAAACAATGAACGACAGCATTTACCTCTCGATTCAAAACAGCCCGCGTTTCAAGGAGCTGGTGAGAAAAAGGGAACGATTCGCCTGGATACTCTCGGCAATCATGCTAGGGCTTTACTCCGCTTTCATCCTGTTGATCGCCTACGGGCCACAAATACTGGGGGCCAAGCTCAGCCCTGGTTCCTCGATTACCTGGGGCATTCCCCTGGGCGTCGGACTGATTGTGTCCGCCTTCATTCTGACCGGCATCTATGTGCGCCGGGCCAACGGCGAATTTGACGACCTGAACAATGCGATTCTCAAGGAGGCTGCGCAATGATCCGGCGTCTATTGGCTGTATTCGGCGCTTCGCTGTTTGCTCCGGCCGTTTGGGCGGCGGACGCATTGACCGGTGAAGTGCACAAGCAACCGCTGAACGTCTCCGCCATCGTGATGTTCATCGCGTTTGTCGGTGCCACTCTGTGCATCACCTACTGGGCGTCCAAGCGCAACAAGTCGGCGGCCGACTATTACGCGGCCGGCGGCAAGATCACCGGTTTCCAGAATGGCCTGGCGATTGCCGGTGACTACATGTCGGCGGCGTCCTTCCTGGGGATTTCCGCGCTGGTGTATACCTCCGGTTATGACGGCCTGATCTACTCGATCGGCTTCCTGGTGGGTTGGCCGATCATCCTGTTCCTGATCGCCGAGCGCCTGCGTAACCTGGGCAAGTACACCTTTGCCGACGTGGCGTCCTACCGCCTCGGGCAAACCCAGATCCGCAGCCTCTCGGCCTGTGGTTCGCTGGTGGTGGTGGCGTTCTACCTGATCGCGCAGATGGTGGGGGCGGGCAAGCTGATCCAGCTGCTGTTCGGCCTGGACTACCATGTGGCGGTGATCCTGGTGGGCATCCTGATGGTGCTCTATGTGTTGTTCGGCGGCATGCTGGCAACCACCTGGGTACAGATCATCAAGGCGGTGCTGCTGTTGTCCGGCGCGTCGTTCATGGCGTTGATGGTGATGAAGCACGTCAACTTCGATTTCAACGTCCTGTTCTCCGAGGCGATCAAGGTTCACCCTAAAGGTGAAGCGATCATGAGCCCTGGCGGCCTGGTAAAAGACCCGATCTCGGCGTTCTCCCTCGGGCTTGCGCTGATGTTTGGTACCGCTGGCCTGCCGCACATCCTGATGCGCTTCTTCACCGTCAGCGACGCTAAAGAAGCCCGCAAGAGCGTGTTCTATGCCACTGGCTTCATTGGTTACTTCTACATCCTGACCTTTATCATCGGCTTCGGCGCGATCCTGCTGGTCAGCACCAACCCGGCGTTCAAGGACGCGGCAGGCGCGTTGCTGGGCGGTAACAACATGGCGGCGGTGCACCTGGCCAACGCGGTGGGTGGCAGCATTTTCCTGGGCTTCATCTCGGCCGTGGCCTTCGCCACCATCCTGGCAGTGGTTGCCGGCTTGACCCTGGCCGGTGCGTCGGCGGTGTCCCATGACCTGTATGCCAGCGTGATCAAGAAAGGCAAGGCCAACGACAAGGATGAGATTCGCGTCTCGAAGATCACCACCATCGCCCTGGGCGTGCTGGCTATCGGCCTGGGCATCCTGTTCGAAAGCCAGAACATCGCGTTCATGGTCGGCCTGGCGTTCTCCATTGCGGCCAGCTGTAACTTCCCGGTGTTGCTGCTTTCCATGTACTGGAAAAACCTCACCACCCGTGGCGCCATGATCGGCGGCTGGTTGGGCCTGATCAGTGCGGTTGGCCTGATGATCCTGGGCCCGACCATCTGGGTCTCGATCCTGCACCATGAAAAAGCCATCTTCCCTTATGAGTACCCGGCGCTGTTCTCGATGATCATTGCGTTCATCGGCATCTGGTTCTTCTCCATCACCGACAAGTCGGCGGCGGCAGACAAGGAACGTGCGCTCTACTTCCCGCAGTTTGTGCGTTCGCAGACTGGCCTGGGGGCGAGCGGGGCGGTTAACCACTAATCGCGCTGGCTGTTACAAAAAAATGCCCCGGTCGCGAGATCGGGGCATTTTTTTGCTTTTATTGGTAACAGATACGACAAAACTGTTTCTCAGATCCTGCACCAATAAAAGGTGTAGGTGGGCGGTGCGCAATCCGTTGTAGGGGCCCGGCTTGCCGGCGATGGCGTCCTTGAGCCTGGCGCTGACCTTGCGGGCCTCATCGCCGGCAAGCCGGCCACCTACAGAGGGGGTGGTGTTGTTGGGAGGGCGGAAACGAATAAGGCCTCCAGAGGAGGCCTTATTCAGTGCAATCAAGCCGTTAGCGGCTTACTTGCGATCTTCCAGCTGGGTGATGTCACGCGACTCGTAGCCGGTGTACAGCTGGCGCGGGCGGCCAATCTTGTACGGGCTGGAGAGCATTTCTTTCCAGTGGGAGATCCAGCCTACGGTCCGCGCCAGGGCGAAGATCACGGTAAACATGCTGGTTGGAATGCCGATCGCCTTGAGAATGATCCCCGAGTAGAAGTCGACGTTCGGGTACAGCGAGCGTTCGATGAAGTACGGGTCGGTCAGGGCGATCTCTTCCAGGCGCATGGCCAGTTCGAGTTGCGGATCGTTCTTGATGCCCAGTTCCTTCAACACTTCGTCGCAGGTCTGCTTCATGACGGTGGCGCGCGGGTCGCGGTTCTTGTAGACCCGGTGACCGAAGCCCATCAACTTGAATGGATCGTTCTTGTCCTTGGCCTTGGCGATGAACTTGTCGATGTTGGACACATCGCCGATTTCATCGAGCATGGTCAAGACGGCTTCGTTCGCACCGCCGTGGGCAGGGCCCCACAGTGCGGCGATACCGGCGGCGATACAGGCGAACGGGTTGGCACCCGAAGAGCCGGCCAGGCGCACGGTGGAGGTCGATGCGTTCTGCTCGTGGTCGGCGTGGAGGATGAAGATCCGGTCCATGGCCTTGGCGAGTGTCGGGCTGATCGGTTTGATCTCGCACGGGGTGTTGAACATCATGTGCAGGAAGTTTTCCGCGTACGACAGGTCGTTGCGCGGGTACATCATGGGTTGGCCCATGGAGTACTTGTACACCATCGCGGCCAGGGTCGGCATCTTGGCAACCAGGCGGATCGCGGAGATTTCGCGATGCTGCGGGTTATTGATGTCGAGGGAGTCGTGATAGAAGGCCGACAGGGCGCCGACCACGCCGCACATGACCGCCATCGGGTGGGCGTCGCGACGGAAACCGTTGAAGAAGGTCTTCAACTGCTCGTGAACCATGGTGTGGTTCTTCACATTACTGACAAACTTGGCTTTCTGCTCAGCGGTTGGCAATTCGCCATTTAGCAGCAGGTAGCAGGTTTCCAGGTAGTCCGACTTCTCGGCCAACTGCTCGATCGGGTAGCCCCGGTGCAGCAGGATGCCATTGTCGCCATCGATATAGGTGATCTTCGACTCGCAAGAGGCGGTCGACATGAAGCCTGGGTCGAAAGTGAAACGGCCCGTGGCCGTCAGGCCCCGTACATCGATAACATCGGGACCAACGGTGCCGGTTAAAATGGGCAGCTCGACGGGGGCTGCGCCCTCGATGATCAACTGCGCTTTTTTGTCAGCCATGTGGCCTCCTATTTATGCTTCAAATCATCAGACAGACCCCCCACGCAGGGCCCGCACCACTATATTGATATAAATCCAGATGTCAATTTGCCTAAAGTCTTGCAGCAGAAGGCTTTAACCGTACTTTTTCCTCGAAATTGACTGCCATTTACGCCTTTTATACCGCCAGCGCAATCAGCTATTAGGGTGAGGACAGCGCGTTGTCATTAGTAACCTAACTGTCTATACTCGGCCACCGACCGCCAAGGGCTTTTGGGCTTGCTTTCATTGGGGGTCGCACTCCCTGGGTGGTGCTTACCTGACCAGTGCACTCCCCAACAACTTTGCCCTGATTGTTAGGGGCTCTTCAGTGTGAAAAAAAGCCGTGAATAGCCAACGACCTGTAAACCTAGACCTAAGGACCATCAAACTCCCCATCACCGGCGTTACGTCGTTCCTGCACCGTGTTTCCGGCATCATCCTGTTCCTGGGCTTGGGCATCATGCTTTACGCATTGAGCAAATCCCTGGGTTCCGAGGAAGGTTACGCCGAGGTGAAGGCATGCTTGACCAGCCCGCTGGCCAAGTTCGTAGCATGGGGCCTCCTGTCCGCTCTGCTGTATCACCTGGTTGCCGGTGTGCGCCACTTGATCATGGATGCGGGTATCGGTGAGACGCTGGAAGGCGGCCGCCTGGGCTCGAAAATCATCATCGCCATTTCCGTGGTGCTGATCGTTCTGGCAGGAGTTTGGATATGGTAACCAGCGTTACGAACCTTTCGCGTTCGGGCCTCTATGACTGGATGGCACAGCGTGTGTCTGCGGTCGTTCTCGCGGCTTATTTCATTTTCCTGATCGGATACCTCGTCGCAAATCCAGGCATCAGCTATGAGCAATGGCATGGCCTGTTTTCCCACAATGCGATGCGAATCTTCAGTCTGCTGGCCCTTGTAGCCCTGGGCGCTCACGCCTGGGTCGGCATGTGGACCATCGCGACCGACTACCTGACGCCAATGGCGCTGGGCAAGTCCGCGACCGCAGTACGTTTCCTCTTCCAGGCAGTCTGCGGCGTTGCAATGTTCGCTTACTTCGTCTGGGGTGTGCAGATTCTTTGGGGTATCTGATTCATGGCTAACATTCCAACTATTTCCTTCGACGCCATCATCATTGGTGGCGGCGGTGCTGGCATGCGCGCAGCGCTGCAGCTGGCTCAGGGTGGTCACAAGACTGCCGTGATCACCAAGGTGTTCCCAACGCGTTCCCACACCGTATCGGCCCAGGGTGGCATCACCTGCGCCATCGCGTCCGCCGACCCGAACGATGACTGGCGCTGGCACATGTACGATACCGTCAAGGGTTCCGACTACATCGGTGACCAGGACGCTATCGAATACATGTGTCAGGAAGGCCCGGCTGCGGTGTTCGAGCTGGACCACATGGGTCTGCCGTTCTCCCGTACCGAGCAAGGTCGTATCTACCAGCGTCCATTCGGCGGCCAGTCGAAGGATTACGGTAAAGGCGGCCAGGCTGCCCGTACCTGCGCGGCATCCGACCGTACCGGTCACGCACTGCTGCACACCCTTTATCAAGGCAACCTGAAAGCCGGTACCACGTTCCTGAACGAGTACTACGCGGTAGACCTGGTGAAGAATGCCGACGGTGCATTTGTTGGCGTGATCGCCATCTGCATCGAAACCGGTGAAACCACCTACATCCGCGCCAACGCTACCGTTCTGGCGACGGGTGGTGCTGGTCGTATCTACGCCTCGACCACCAATGCCCTTATCAACACCGGCGACGGCGTCGGCATGGCACTGCGTGCTGGCGTACCGGTACAAGACATCGAAATGTGGCAGTTCCACCCGACCGGCATCGCCGGCGCCGGTGTACTGGTGACAGAAGGCTGCCGTGGTGAAGGTGGTTACCTGATCAACAAGCACGGCGAGCGATTCATGGAGCGTTACGCTCCGAACGCGAAAGACCTGGCGGGTCGTGACGTTGTAGCCCGTTCGATGGTTAAAGAGATCATCGCCGGCAACGGCTGTGGCCCGAACGGCGACCACGTACTGCTCAAGCTCGATCACCTGGGCGAAGAAGTACTGCACAGCCGCCTGCCAGGCATCTGCGAACTGTCCAAGACGTTCGCACACGTTGACCCGGTGGTTGCTCCGGTTCCGGTTGTTCCGACTTGCCACTATATGATGGGCGGCGTTGCCACCAACATTCACGGCCAGGCGATCACCCAGGACAGCGAAGGTAAAGACGCCATCATCCCTGGCCTGTTCGCAGTGGGTGAAGTGGCTTGCGTATCGGTTCACGGTGCCAACCGTCTGGGCGGCAACTCGTTGCTCGACCTGGTGGTATTCGGCCGTGCTGCCGGCCTGCACCTGGAAAAGGCGCTGACCGACGGTATCCATTACGACGACGCTACCGAAGCCAACATCAACGCGGCCATGGCCCGTCTGAACGCGCTGAACGAGCGCACCGATGGCGAAGACGTAGCCACCCTGCGTCGCGAGCTGCAAAGCTGCATGCAGAACTACTTCGGTGTATTCCGTACCGGCGAATACATGCAGAAGGGTATTGCCCAGCTGGCGGATCTGCGCAAGCGCATCGCCAACGTCAAGATCAACGATAAGAGCCAGGCGTTCAACACCGCTCGTATCGAAGCCCTTGAGCTGCAAAACCTGCTGGAAGTGGCCGAAGCGACTGCAATCGCGGCCGAGGTTCGTAAAGAATCCCGTGGTGCCCACGCCCGTGAAGACTTTGAAGATCGCGACGACGAAAACTGGTTGTGCCACACCCTGTACTTCCCGGGTGACAAGCGCGTAACCAAGCGTGCCGTGAACTTCTCGCCGAAGACGGTTCCGACGTTTGAACCGAAGATTCGGACTTACTAAGGGTGGCTGCCATGTTGAAAGTCAGTGTTTATCGCTACAACCCTGATCAGGACGCCGCGCCGTTCATGCAGGAATTCCAGGTCGATACCGGTGGTAAAGACCTGATGGTGCTGGATGTACTGGCACTGATCAAAGAGCAGGACGAAGGTTTCTCCTATCGTCGCTCTTGCCGTGAAGGTGTATGCGGTTCCGACGGCATGAACATCAACGGCAAAAACGGCCTGGCGTGCATCACGCCGCTGTCGGCCGTGGTCAAAGGCAACAAGCTGATCGTTCGTCCTCTGCCAGGTTTGCCGGTTATCCGTGACCTGGTCGTCGATATGAGCATCTTCTACAAGCAATACGAGAAAGTTAAGCCGTTCCTGCAGAACGACACGCCGGCTCCGGCCATCGAGCGTCTGCAGTCCCCTGAAGAGCGTGAAAAGCTCGACGGTCTGTACGAGTGCATCCTGTGCGCTTGCTGCTCGACCTCGTGCCCGTCCTTCTGGTGGAACCCGGACAAGTTCCTGGGTCCAGCTGCGCTGCTGCAAGCCTACCGCTTCCTGGCAGACAGCCGTGACACCAAGACGTCCGAGCGTCTGGCTTCACTGGATGACCCGTTCAGCGTATTCCGCTGCCGCGGGATCATGAACTGCGTCAACGTATGTCCCAAAGGCCTGAACCCGACTAAGGCCATTGGTCACATCCGTAACATGCTGCTGCAAAGCGGCGTGTAACTGACGTTGTAGCAAAGCAGGACCGTTGTGCCCGTAAATGCTACGGCGCAGGCTTCAACCGGCGCCGTAGTTTTAACTTGAGCAGCGACTTACAAAGCCGCGGCTCTTATTTTGAAGAAATGAGACAAGCAGGGGCATTCGGGTTGGTACCCGAACTATCAGCGTGATCCTAAGTGGCTTGTTTTGGTCGCTGCACTTGGCCTTTTGCAAGCAAACTCGGTGTTTTCGCCGGTGGTGTCCCCAAATCGAGGGTGACCAAGCATGCAAGAAAGCGTGATGCAGCGCATGTGGAACAGCGGCTATCTTTCAGGTGGTAACGCTGCCTATGTGGAAGAGCTTTATGAGCTCTACCTGCACGACCCTAACGCTGTGCCAGAAGAATGGCGCACCAAATTTCAGACGTTGTCTTCAGACGGCAACGCTGCCACCGATGTATCGCATGCAACAATTCGCGATCAGTTTGTGCTGCTGGCAAAGAACCAGCGCCGCGCCCAGCCGGTTTCCGCCGCAAGCGTGAGCAGCGAGCACGAGAAGAAGCAAGTTGAAGTACTGCGACTGATCCAGGCCTACCGGATGCGTGGCCACCAGGCGGCCCAGCTTGACCCGCTGGGGCTCTGGAAGCGTCCTGCACCTGCAGACCTGTCGATCAATCATTACGGCTTGACCAATGCCGATCTTGATACGACCTTCCGTGCCGGCGACCTGTTCATCGGCAAAGAGGAAGCGAGCCTACGCGAAATTCACGAAGCGTTGCAGCAGACATATTGCCGCACCATCGGCGCTGAATTTACGCACATCACCGATTCCGAGCAGCGCCACTGGTTCCAGCATCGCCTGGAAGGCGTGCGTGGCCGTCCGGTTCTGTCCGCCGACGTTCGCAGCCACCTGCTTGAGCGCGTGACCGCAGCTGAAGGCCTGGAAAAATACCTGGGTACCAAATACCCGGGCACCAAGCGTTTCGGTCTGGAAGGCGGCGAAAGCCTGATCCCGATGCTCGACGAGCTGATCCAGCGTTCCGGTTCCTACGGCACCAAGGAAATCGTGATCGGCATGGCCCACCGTGGTCGCCTGAACGTGTTGGTCAACACCTTCGGCAAGAACCCGCGTGAGCTGTTCGACGAGTTCGAAGGCAAGAAGAAGGTCGAGCTGGGTTCCGGTGACGTTAAGTACCACCAGGGCTTCTCGTCCAACGTGATGACCACCGGCGGTGAAGTTCACCTGGCCATGGCCTTCAACCCATCCCACCTGGAAATCGTTTCCCCGGTGGTCGAGGGTTCGGTCCGTGCGCGTCAGGATCGTCGCAACGACGCCACCGGTGAGAAGGTTCTGCCGATTTCCATCCACGGTGACGCGGCATTCGCCGGTCAGGGCGTGGTCCTGGAAACGTTCCAGATGTCGCAGACCCGCGGCTTCAAGACCGGCGGTACCGTTCACATCGTCATCAACAACCAGGTGGGCTTCACCATCAGCAACCCGCTGGACGCACGCTCTACCGAGTACGCGACCGACGTTGCCAAGATGATCCAGGCGCCGATCCTCCATGTGAATGGTGATGATCCGGAAGCCGTGTTGTTCGTGACCCAGCTGGCTGTCGACTACCGCATGCAGTTCAAGCGTGACGTGGTCATCGACCTGGTTTGCTACCGCCGTCGCGGTCACAACGAAGCGGATGAGCCTAGCGGCACCCAGCCGTTGATGTACCAGCAGATCACCAAGCAGCGCACCACCCGTGAGCTGTACGCCGAAAGCCTGACCAAGGCCGGCGTGGTTGACGATGCGCGTGTTCAGGCGAAAGTCGATGAATACCGCAACGCGCTGGACAACGGCCTGCACGTTGTGAAAAGCCTGGTCAAAGAGCCGAACAAAGAGCTGTTCGTGGACTGGCGCCCGTACCTGGGCCACGGCTGGACTGCCCGTCACGACACGTCGTTCGACCTCAAGACCTTGCAGGAACTGTCCGCCAAGCTGCTGGAAATCCCGGAAGGCTTCGTCGTACAGCGCCAGGTTGCGAAGATCTACGAAGACCGTCAGAAGATGCAAGCCGGCGGCCTGCCGATCAACTGGGGTTACGCCGAAACCATGGCGTACGCGACCCTGGCGTTCGAAGGTCACCCGATCCGCATGACCGGCCAGGACATCGGCCGTGGTACGTTCTCGCACCGTCACGCGGTTCTGCACAACCAGAAAGACGCAACCACCTACGTACCACTGCAACACCTGTACGAAGGCCAGCCACGTTTCGACCTGTACGATTCGTTCCTGTCCGAAGAAGCCGTACTGGCGTTCGAATACGGTTACTCGACCACCACGCCAAATGCGCTGGTGATCTGGGAAGCCCAGTTCGGCGACTTCGCCAACGGTGCCCAAGTGGTGATCGACCAGTTCATCACCAGCGGCGAGCACAAGTGGGGCCGCCTGTGCGGTCTGACCATGTTGCTGCCACACGGTTATGAAGGTCAGGGTCCTGAGCACTCCTCGGCCCGTCTGGAGCGTTACCTGCAGCTGTGCGCCGAGCACAACATCCAGGTGTGCGTACCGACGACCCCGGCCCAGATCTACCACTTGCTGCGTCGCCAGGTGATCCGCCCGCTGCGCAAGCCGCTGGTAGTGCTGACCCCGAAATCGCTGCTGCGTCACAAATTGGCCATCTCGACCCTGGAAGATCTGGCGGATGGTTCGTTCCAGACCGTGATCCCGGAAATCGACACGCTGGACGCGGCCAAAGTGACTCGCCTGATCCTGTGCAGTGGCAAGGTCTACTACGACTTGCTGGAAAAACGCCGTGCCGAAGGCCGCGAAGACATCGCCATCGTGCGTATCGAGCAGCTTTACCCGTTCCCGGAAGACGACCTGATGGAGGCCATTGCGCCTTACACCAACCTCACTAACGTGGTGTGGTGCCAGGAAGAGCCGATGAACCAGGGCGCGTGGTACAGCAGCCAGCATCACCTGCGTCGCAGCATGGGTAACCACAACAAGGCGCTGAACCTGGAGTACGCCGGTCGCGATGCTTCTGCTGCACCTGCATGTGGTTATGCGTCGATGCACGCCGAGCAGCAGGAAAAACTGCTGCAAGATGCTTTCACTGTTTAACGCCTTCGCGCTGACTGAAACCGAATTTTAAGGACCCACAGATAATGGCTATCGAAATCAAAGCCCCGTCATTCCCGGAATCGGTTGCCGATGGCACCGTTGCCACCTGGCACAAGAAACCAGGCGACGCTGTAAAGCGTGACGACCTGATCGTCGACATCGAGACCGACAAAGTCGTTCTGGAAGTGTTGGCTGAAGCTGACGGCGTACTGGGCGCAATCGTTGCCGAAGAAGGCGCTACCGTTCTGTCGAACCAGGTTCTGGGTTCGATCGAGGAGGGCAGCGCTGCTGCCGCTGCTCCTGCCGCTGCTGCACCGGCCGCCGCGGCTGCTCCAGCTGCCGCTCCGGCTGCTGGCGCTGAAGACCCGATCGCTGCACCGGCTGCCCGTCAGCTGGCTGAAGAGAACGGCATCAACCTGGCTTCCGTAAAAGGCACCGGCAAAGACGGTCGCATCACCAAGGAAGACGTGGTTGCTGCTGTTGAAGCCAAGAAGAACGCTCCAGCTGCTGCACCTGCCAAGGCTGCTGCCCCGGCTGCCGCTGCGCCTGTGTTCGCTGCCGGCGACCGCACCGAGAAGCGCGTTCCGATGACCCGTGTACGTGCCACCGTGGCCAAGCGCCTGGTTGAAGCACAATCGAACATGGCGATGCTGACCACCTTCAACGAAGTCGACATGACCGAAGTCATGGCGTTGCGTTCGAAGTACAAGGATCTCTTTGAGAAGAGCCATAACGGCGTGCGTTTGGGCTTCATGTCGTTCTTCGTGAAGGCGGCCACCGAAGCGCTGAAACGCTTCCCGGCAGTCAACGCTTCGATCGACGGCAACGACATCGTTTACCACGGCTATGCAGACATCGGCGTTGCCGTGTCCAGCGACCGCGGCCTGGTGGTTCCGGTTCTGCGTAACGCCGAACTGATGAGCCTGGCTGAAATCGAAGGCGGCATCGCCACCTTCGGCAAGAAAGCCCGTGACGGCAAGCTGACCATCGACGAGATGACCGGCGGTACCTTCACCATCACCAACGGTGGTACCTTCGGTTCGATGATGTCGACGCCGATCGTCAACCCACCACAAGCTGCGATCCTGGGCATGCACAACATCATCCAGCGTCCTATGGCCATCAACGGCCAGGTCGTGATCCGTCCGATGATGTACCTGGCGCTGTCCTACGATCACCGCCTGATCGATGGTAAAGAAGCCGTGACTTTCCTGGTGACCATCAAGAACCTGCTGGAAGACCCGGCTCGTCTGCTGCTGGATATCTGATAGAAGCAGCTGCAGGCCCTGGGGCAAACTGCCAGTCAAGGCAGCTTGACCCTGGGCTTGCGGCTTGAAAGCTTGCTGCTAAATAGAGGAACTATTTTCATGTCGCAGAAATTTGACGTTGTAGTGATTGGTGCAGGTCCTGGCGGTTATGTTGCCGCCATCAAGGCCGCACAACTGGGCCTCTCGACTGCTTGCATCGAAAAATACACCGACAAGGAAGGCAAACTGGCACTGGGCGGTACCTGCCTGAACGTCGGTTGCATTCCTTCCAAGGCGCTGCTGGACAGCTCCTGGAAATTCCACGAAGCCCAAGACGGCTTCGCGATCCACGGCATCAACCACGCTGGCGTGACCATGGACGTGCCAGCAATGGTCGGCCGTAAAGCCAACATCGTTAAGGGCCTGACTTCCGGCGTTGCGACCTTGTTCAAGGCCAACGGTGTGACTTCTCTGCAAGGCCACGGCAAGCTGCTGGCCGGCAAGAAGATCGAAATCACCAAGCCAGACGGTTCGGTTGAAGTCATCGAAGCTGAAAACGTGATCCTGGCGCCAGGTTCGCGCCCAATCGACATTCCACCAGCTCCAGTCGACAACAACGTGATCGTTGATTCGACCGGCGCCCTGGAATTCCAGGCTGTGCCTAAGCGCCTGGGCGTGATCGGTGCTGGCGTGATCGGCCTGGAACTGGGTTCCGTATGGTCCCGCCTGGGTGCCGAAGTGACTGTCCTGGAAGCCCTGGACACGTTCCTGCTGGCCGCCGACACCGCTGTGTCCAAAGAAGCCTTGAAAACCCTGACCAAACAAGGTCTGGACATCAAGCTGGGCGCGCGCGTAACCGGCTCCAAAGTGAATGGCGAAGAAGTCGTTGTTAACTACACCGACAAAGATGGCGAAAAAACCATCACTTTCGACAAGCTGATCGTAGCCGTTGGTCGCCGTCCAGTGACCACCGACCTGCTGGCTGCCGACAGCGGCGTGACCCTCGACGAGCGCGGCTACGTGCACGTTGACGATCACTGCGCGACCACCGTGCCTGGCGTGTACGCCATCGGCGACGTGGTGCGCGGCATGATGCTGGCACACAAGGCTTCCGAAGAAGGCATCATGGTTGTCGAGCGCATCAAGGGCCATAAAACCCAGATGAACTACGACCTGATCCCATCGGTTATCTACACCCACCCGGAAATTGCATGGGTCGGCAAGAACGAACAGCAGTTGAAAGCTGAAGGCGTTGAAGTTAACGTCGGCACCTTCCCGTTTGCCGCTTCTGGCCGTGCCATGGCAGCCAACGACACCGGTGGTTTTGTCAAAGTCATCGCTGATGCCAAGACTGACCGCGTATTGGGCGTCCACGTGATTGGCCCAAGCGCTGCAGAACTGGTTCAGCAAGGCGCTATCGGTATGGAATTCGGCACCAGCGCCGAAGACCTGGGCATGATGGTCTTCTCCCATCCGACCCTGTCCGAAGCGTTGCACGAAGCTGCGTTGGCAGTGAATGGCGGCGCCATCCACATCGCCAACCGCAAGAAGCGCTAAGCGAGATAATAAGAAACCACGGCGGAGTTGCCCGTCGTGAGCCTTGCGCGCAAGACTCACCGCGGAATATCCGCTGGACGCAGTCTTGCGCAGCTTTACGGGCGTTAAGCCCCGCAAGTTGCGCAAGCAGCAGTCACAGGTGGCGCGGCACTCATAATGAGCGCAGCGCCGAATGCGCAGTACCTAACGAAGACGGTAAAAAGCATGAATCTTCACGAGTATCAGGGTAAGCAGCTGTTCGCTGAATACGGCCTGCCAGTATCCAAGGGCTACGCAGTAGACACCCCGGAAGCAGCAGCAGAAGCTTGCGACAAAATCGGCGGCACTGAATGGGTTGTCAAAGCCCAGGTTCACGCCGGTGGTCGCGGTAAAGCGGGCGGCGTTAAGCTGGTTCGCAGCAAAGAAGACGCCAAGGCCTTCGCACAGCAGTGGCTGGGCAAGCGTCTGGTGACTTACCAGACTGATGCCAATGGCCAACCAGTCACCAAGATCCTGGTTGAATCGTGCACTGATATCGCTAAAGAGCTGTACCTGGGCGCTGTCGTTGACCGTTCGAGCCGTCGCATCGTGTTCATGGCTTCCACCGAAGGTGGCGTGGACATCGAGAAGATCGCTCACGAAACCCCAGAAAAAATTCTGAAAGCCACCATCGATCCACTGGTTGGCGCTCAGCCATTCCAGGGTCGCGAGCTGGCTTTCCAGCTGGGCCTGGAAGGCAAGCAAGTTGCCCAGTTCGCCAAGATCTTCGTAGGTCTGGCCAAACTGTTCCAGGATCACGATCTGGCCCTGCTGGAAGTGAACCCGCTGGTGATCAAGGCTGACGGCGATCTGCACTGCCTGGACGCCAAGATCAACATCGACGCCAACGCCATGTACCGTCAGCCTAAGCTGAAGACTTTCCACGATCCGTCGCAAGACGATCCGCGCGAAGCGCACGCTGCCAAGTTCGAACTGAACTACGTAGCCCTGGAAGGTAACATCGGTTGCATGGTCAACGGTGCTGGCCTGGCCATGGGTACCATGGACATCGTCAACCTGCATGGCGGCAAACCAGCCAACTTCCTCGACGTAGGCGGTGGTGCTACCAAAGAACGCGTGACCGAAGCCTTCAAGATCATCCTGTCCGACTCCAACGTCGCTGCAGTATTGGTCAACATCTTCGGCGGCATCGTTCGTTGCGACATGATTGCCGAAGGCATCATCGGTGCAGTGAAAGAAGTCGGCGTTAAAATCCCGGTTGTTGTTCGCCTTGAAGGTAACAATGCTGAACTGGGCGCTAAAGTACTGGCAGAAAGCGGTTTGAACATCATCGCGGCTACCAGCCTGACCGACGCTGCTCAACAAGTTGTTAAAGCTGCGGAGGGCAAATAATGAGCGTCCTGATCAATAAAGACACCAAAGTTATCTGCCAGGGTATTACCGGTTCGCAAGGTAGTTTCCACACCCAGCAAGCCATCGAATACGGCACCAAGATGGTTGGCGGCGTAACTCCGGGCAAAGGCGGCACCGAGCACCTGGGCCTGCCAGTGTTCAACACCGTGAAAGACGCTGTAGCTGCCACTGGCGCCACCGCCAGCGTGATCTACGTTCCAGCTCCTTTCTGCAAGGACTCGATCCTGGAAGCGGCATTCGGCGGCATCAAGCTGATCGTTTGCATCACCGAAGGCATTCCTACCCTGGACATGCTGGACGCTAAAGTTAAGTGCGACGAGCTGGGCGTAGTCCTGATCGGCCCTAACTGCCCAGGCGTGATCACTCCAGGCGAATGCAAGATCGGCATCATGCCAGGTCACATTCACTTGCCAGGCAAAGTCGGTATCGTTTCCCGTTCCGGCACCCTGACCTACGAAGCTGTTAAGCAGACCACTGACGCCGGTTTCGGTCAGTCGACTTGCGTCGGCATCGGCGGTGACCCGATCCCAGGTTCGAACTTCATCGACATCCTGAAGCTGTTCCAGGAAGACCCGAAGACCGAAGCGATCGTGATGATCGGTGAGATCGGCGGTTCGGCTGAAGAAGAAGCGGCTGCCTACATCAAGGCACACGTGACCAAGCCGGTTGTTTCCTACATCGCTGGTGTGACTGCCCCTGCTGGCAAGCGCATGGGCCATGCTGGCGCAATCATCTCTGGCGGCAAAGGCACTGCAGACGAGAAATTCGCTGCTCTGCAAGACGCAGGCGTTAAAACCGTGCGTTCGCTGGCAGACATCGGCAAGGCCCTGGCCGAGCTGACCGGTTGGGCTGTCAAGTAAGCCTCGCGCTTAGCTGACGCTTTACCAACACAAAGGCCACCTTCGGGTGGCCTTTGTGCTTTCCGCGTTTGCCCATTTGTTGGACGTCTACTCGGTCAACTGTGGGAGCTGGCTTGCCTGCGATAGCGGTGCGTCAGCCAACGAAAATGCTGGATGACACACCGCTATCGCAGGCAAGCCAGCTCCCACACGGGGTCGGGTTGTCAAATAAGGTATGAAAACGCGACATGAAGATGTCGCTTATCGGACAGTTCGCCCCGCAACAGTGCGTTCGTCAGCCAATTTCTGTAACCTAGCCGCCTCTTTATGCGTTCGCATCCCAAAAGGAAGCCACGCGCTAGACCGGTCGGCCGCCATAAGGGCCGGCAGCATTTCCCTCATCCATAGGGAATCCCTCTCTAAATTCCGATTCAGTAGTGTGGTATTTCCTCAAATGAAAGTGTTGAAAAGCCAGGATATCCTGGCGTTGGGCTTTATGACGTTTGCCCTGTTCGTGGGCGCCGGCAACATCATCTTCCCGCCTATCGTTGGTTTGCAGTCCGGGCCTCACGTCTGGATGGCAGCGCTGGGCTTCTTGATCACGGCAGTGGGCCTGCCGGTGGTCACCGTGATCGCCCTGGCCAAGGTCGGTGGCGGCATGGACGCGTTGAGTAGCCCGATCGGCAAGATCGCCGGTGGCCTGCTCGCGGCGGCGGCGTATCTGGCGGTAGGGCCGCTGTTCGCTACCCCGCGTACTGCGACCGTGTCCTTTGAAGTGGGCCTGGCGCCACTGACCGGCGAAAGCCCGCTGGCGCTGTTCCTCTACAGCTCGGTGTACTTCCTGGTGGTGTTCTTTGTATCCCTGTACCCGGGCCGACTGCTGGACACCGTGGGTCGCTTCCTTGCACCGCTGAAGATCATCGCTCTGGCCATCCTGGGTATCGCCGCATTTGCCTTGCCGGCCGGTGAAGTGGGTGTGGCAACGCCGGAATACGTAGCTGCACCGTTCTCCCAAGGCTTCATCAATGGTTACCTGACCATGGATACCCTGGGCGCGCTGGTGTTCGGCATCGTGATCGTCAACGCGATCCGCTCCCGGGGCGTCGAGTCGCCAAAACTGATTACTCGCTACGCCATCATCGCTGGCCTGATCGCCGGTGTCGGTCTGGCACTGGTGTATATCAGCCTGTTCCGCCTCGGTTCGGGCAGCCATGCAGTTGCCGCCGGTGCCAGCAATGGCGCAGCGGTGCTGCACGCCTATGTGCAACACACCTTTGGTTCCCTGGGCAGCGGCTTCCTGGCCGTGCTGATCTCCCTGGCGTGCCTGGTGACGGCGGTGGGCCTGACCTGCGCCTGCGCCGAGTACTTCAGCCGTATCCTGCCGTTGTCCTACAAGGCGCTGGTGGTGATCCTGGCGCTGTTCTCGCTGTTCGTGTCCAACCTGGGCCTGACCAAGCTGATTGCGTTCTCGATCCCGGTGCTCACCGCGATCTACCCGCCATGTATCGTGCTGGTGGCCCTGAGCTTCTGCAAAGACTTCTGGCAGGAGCAGGGCCGTATCGTGGGCCCGGTGATGCTGGTGTCGTTCATCTTTGGTTGCATCGATGCGCTTAAGGGCGCAGGCCTGGCGGATTGGATGCCATCGCAACTGGCGCACCTGCCGCTGAGCGAGCAGGGCTTGGCGTGGCTGGTGCCTTCGGTGATGACCCTGGCTGTCGCGGTAGTGGTTGACCGTATGCTGGGCAAGCGCAGCGAAGCGATCGCTTAAACGCTTTTGACGCTGTACAGAAATGCCCCGTATCAATCGATACGGGGCATTTTTTATGGGGATCAGGCAGTGTCTTTTCGCCTGAACTGGCGTCGAAACAGCATTCCAAAATTGAAATGTGGTCAGTGTGGGAGCGGGCTTGCCTGCGATAGCGGGGTATCAGCCAGCCTGTTCAGTGGCTGACACACCGCTATCGCAGGCAAGCCCGCTCCCACAAGGGCTGTGCTCGTCATTCCTGTAACGCACAAGGACCCGCATGTCGTTCATCGAAACCAACCAGATCCACCTGCTCGCCGCCTTCTGGTTTGCCCTGTGCTGGGGCGGTTACACCCGTTATGCCACCTGGAAAGCCCGGGACACGGCCTGCCTGGCCAGCGTGCTGCACCTGTATCGCGAGGACTGGATGCGCCGCATGCTGCTGCGCGACAACCGTATCGCCGACGCCAGCGTAATCGGCAACCTGGAACGCAACGCGTCGTTCTTTGCGTCCAGCACCTTGATCATCCTGGCCGGCATTCTCACCGTCCTCGGCGCTTCCGAGCGGGCGGTGTCGTTGTTGGCGGATATTCCCATGGTGCAGCAGGCGTCCCAGGGCATGTCGGAAATCAAGCTGCTGTGCCTGGCGCTGGTGTTTGTCTACGCGTTCTTCACGTTCAGCTGGTGCATGCGTCAATACAACTTTGCGGCGGTGTTGGTCGGCTCGGCGCCCATGATCGGAGAGCGCCATGTGTCGGAGCAGGAGCGCAATGCATTTGCCCTGCGCGCAGCGCGAGTGATCTCCATGGCGGCCAACCAGTTCAACTTTGGCCTGCGCTCTTATTACTTCGGCATGACCATGCTGGCGTGGTTTGTCAGCCCTTGGTTGTTCATGTTGATGAGCAGCGGGGTGGTACTGGTGCTGTACCGCCGTGAGTTTCACTCTGATGTACTGCAGGTGATGGTCTATACCCCCACGGATACACCGTTGCCCGAGCCCGCCAAAGAGCCTGCTTAATCCATTCAGTGTATTAACGCGCGGACTAAAAACGGCAGACAAAGAAAAGCCCGCTATCTAAGCGGGCTTTCTTTATTGCAACAAAGCTATTTCAAGCCGCGGTCTCAAGAACCGGTGGCAGGGGTAGCAGGTGCTGCTTCTTTTGCGGCGGCTTCGTTCGATTCAGCCTGAGCTTTGGCAGCATCGGCGTTTTCTTTCGCAGCGTCGTTCACTTTATCCTGAGCCTTCGCCATGTCTTTCTGAGCTTGCTCAGAGTGTGCGGCGGCGTCTTGGGCTTTGTCTTCGGATTTCTTATCGCAAGCAGCGAGACCGAGGGCAGCGGCGAGCATCATGGAAATAGCTAAAGTCTTGCGCATGGGGTGTTTCTCCTTATTGAAGATATCTACTGGCCTTTCGAGCATGGCGGTTCGGCATTAGTTCCTTTTGTTTCATAGATATATAAATCGCTGACTGGCAGGAACTTTTGCCTGTGCCCCTCATTCGCGGATCAACACTAATAAGAGTCTGAAAAGAATGACCGAAAATCCCCTGTTAGAGCGTGCGACGCGTTTTGTATCGGCCTTGCGCCATTGCCAGGTATTGGGCATTACCGTTCATCAGGCCAGCGAGGAGGGCATCACACTGCTGTTGCCCTACAGCCCCTCTATCGTCGGTGACCCCCAGACCGGAGTGATCCACGGCGGCGCGCTGACCTCTTTGATGGACACCGCCTGCGGCATGGCCACCCTGTGCGTGCTGCCGGAGTTCGAGGTATGCCCGACCCTCGACCTGCGTGTCGACTACATGCACCCCGCCGAACCCCACAAGCCGGTCTACGGCTTCGCGCAATGTTACCGAGTCACCACCGATGTGATCTTTACCCGTGGTTTCGCCTACCAGGATGACACGCAGCAGCCCATCGCCCATGTCGTGGGCACGTTCATGCGCATGGGCAAACGTCTCAAGGGCACCCAAGGGCTGGGCAACGCCATCAAGGGAGCGCAGGCATGACACACCGGTTCAAGACCCGCCTCGAGCAGGCCCATGAGCGTGGTGATTACGAGGCGCTGCTCAACCTGATCCCCTACGCCAAGCTGATCGGCATTGAATGCACCCGTCAAGGGGATGAGTTGTTGTTCCGCCTGCCAGCCAACAAGGACAATATTGGTAACCCCATATTGCCGGCCCTGCACGGTGGCGTGATTGCCGGCTTCATGGAGCTGTCGGCGGCTTTGCACCTGCTGGTCTTCACCGGCTCGCCTGGCTTGCCGAAAATCATCGACTTCTCCCTGGATTATCTGCGCGCCGGGCAGGCCCGCGACACCTACGCCAAATGCCAGGTATGGCGACAGGGGCGGCGCGTGGCGAACGTGGCGATTACCGCCTGGCAGAGCACCCCGGCCGAACCGATTGCCACTGCCCGTGCACATTTCAAGATCGAGGAACCGGCTCGCCCTTGAAATCCCTGTCTTAGCCCCCAACTTTGATGACAACCCGCCGCTCACCCTCGAGGGGGCGGCCACTGCCATCCAATTGGAGTTTGATGACCATGAGTGTGGAAACTCAAAAGGAAACCCTGGGCTTCCAGACCGAGGTGAAGCAACTGCTGCACCTCATGATCCATTCGCTGTATTCCAACAAGGAAATCTTCCTTCGCGAATTGATCTCGAACGCCTCTGACGCTGTCGACAAATTACGTTTCGAAGCCCTGTCCAAGCCTGAGTTGCTGGAAGGTGGCGCCGAACTGAAAATCCGTGTGAGCTTCGACAAGGACGCCAAGACCGTCACCCTCGAAGACAACGGTATCGGCATGAGCCGTGACGATGCGATCACCCACCTGGGGACCATCGCCAAGTCCGGCACCGCCGATTTCATGAAGAACCTCTCGGGCGACCAGAAGAAAGATTCGCACCTGATCGGCCAGTTCGGCGTGGGCTTCTACTCGGCCTTCATCGTGGCCGACAAGGTTGAAGTGTTCAGCCGTCGTGCCGGCCTCGCGGCCAGCGAAGGCGTGCACTGGGCTTCCAAAGGCGAGGGCGAGTTCGAAATCGCCACTATCGACAAGGCTGACCGTGGCACCCGCATCGTACTGCACCTTAAATCCGGCGAAGACGAGTTCGCCGACGGCTGGCGCCTGCGCAACATCATCAAAAAGTACTCCGACCACATCGCACTGCCGATCGAGCTGCCGAAAGAACAGGCCGCTGCCGAAGGCGAGGAAAAACCTGCCCTGGAATGGGAAGTGGTCAACCGCGCCAGCGCCTTGTGGACCCGTCCGCGTACCGAAGTCAAGGACGAGGAATACCAGGAGTTCTACAAGCACATCGCCCACGACTACGAAAACCCGCTGAGCTGGAGCCACAACAAGGTCGAAGGCAAGCTGGAATACAGCTCGCTGCTGTACGTGCCGGCCCGCGCGCCGTTCGACCTGTACCAGCGTGAAGCGCCGAAGGGCCTGAAGCTCTACGTGCAGCGCGTGTTCGTGATGGACCAGGCGGAATCCTTCCTGCCGCTGTACCTGCGCTTCATCAAGGGTGTGGTCGACTCCAACGACCTGTCGCTGAACGTGTCGCGGGAAATCCTGCAGAAAGACCCGATCATCGATTCCATGAAGTCGGCGCTGACCAAGCGCGTACTCGACATGCTGGAAAAGCTGGCGAAGAACGAGCCTGAGCAATACAAGGGCTTCTGGAAAAACTTCGGCCAGGTGATGAAAGAAGGCCCGGCTGAAGATTTCGCCAACAAGGAAAAAATTGCTGGCCTGCTGCGCTTCGCTTCCACTCAGGAAGAAGGTGGCGAGCAGGTGGTGTCCCTGGCCGAGTACCTGGCACGCGCCAAGGAAGGTCAGGACAAGATCTACTACCTGACCGGCGAAACCTACGCCCAGGTCAAGAACAGCCCGCACCTGGAAGTCTTCCGCAAGAAAGGCATCGAAGTGCTGCTGCTGACCGACCGTATCGATGAGTGGCTGATGAGCTACCTCAGCGAGTTCGACGGCAAGACCTTCGTCGACGTGGCCCGTGGTGACCTGGACCTGGGTAACCTGGACTCCGAAGAAGAGAAGAAGGAAGCCGAAGAAGTCGCCAAGGCCAAAGAAGGCCTGGTGGAGCGCATCAAGACCGCCTTGGGCGAGGCCGTCAGCGAAGTGCGGGTATCGCACCGCCTGACCGACTCCCCGGCGATCCTGGCCATTGGCGAGCAGGACCTGGGCATGCAGATGCGCCAGATCCTCGAAGCCAGCGGTCAGAAGGTGCCGGATTCCAAGCCGATCTTCGAATTCAACCCGGCTCACCCGCTGATCGAGAAACTCGACGGCGAGCAGAGCGAAGAGCGTTTTGGCGACCTGTCGCACATCCTCTTCGACCAGGCGGCCCTGGCCGCTGGTGACAGCCTGAAAGACCCGGCGGCCTACGTGCGCCGACTGAACAAGCTGTTGGTTGAACTGTCGGTTTAACACCGTTGTAGAAAAACCCGCTTCGGCGGGTTTTTTCGTTCTAGCGCACCTCAACTGGAGTAAATGATGAGCCAAGTCACTGTACGTTCCGTGGTCTATCAGATTGATGGCCAGTCTTATGAAAGCCGCCTGGCGTTCGATGCCAGCCACAAAGGGGCGCTGCCAGGCCTGTTGATGGCGCCGAACTGGATGGGTGTGAGTGCAGGTGCTGAAGAGATCGCCAAGAGCGTTGCCAGCAAGGGCTACGTGGTGCTGATCGCCGACCTGTATGGGCAGACCGTGCGTCCGTCGAATGGCGATGAAGCCGGCGCGGCGATGATGCCGTTGAAAAATGACAACCCGCAACTGCTCAAGCGCATGCAGGCGGCGTTCGAGCAACTCAAGGCCCAGGCCGAGGTGGATACTTCGAAACTGGCGACCTTCGGATTCTGCTTTGGCGGCTTCTGCTCGCTGGAACTGGCGCGTACCGGTGCACCCTTGAAGGCGGCCGTATCGTTCCACGGCACCATCGACACCCAGAACCCGGACGGCGCAAAACACGTCAAGGGCTCGGTGCTGGTGCTGCACGGTGCTTCCGACCCATTGGTGCCGAAAGAGCAGTTGCCGAAGTTTGAAGAAGAAATGAACGCGGCTGGCGTAGATTGGCAGCTTCTGAGCTATGGCGGTGCGGTGCATTCCTTTACCGACCCGCACGCCAACGTGCCGGGCAAGATGATGTACGACGCCAAGACGGCCAAGCGGGCATTCACCTCGATGCACAATTTGCTGGATGAAGTGTTCAAGGCCTGATTTTTTTCAGCGCCTGTTCCGGCCTCTTCGCGAGCAAGCCCGCTCCCATATTCGACCGTATTTTACCTGTTGGAATGCGGTCAAAATGTGGGAGCGGGCTTGCTCGCGAATGCTATCTCACCGGCAACTCAATTCTCTCAGACTCACCCGGCACCGTCGGCCAATCCCCGGCTGCCCAGCGCTGCCTGGCCTGCTCGATCACCGCCGGATCACTCGCCACAAAATTCCAGTTGATTCGCCGTGGCCCGTCCAACGGTGCGCCGCCAAACACCACCAGGTGGCAGTCGCTTTCGGCAAACAGGGTCATTTCCCGCCCGATCGGCAATACCACCAGGCTGTGCACGTCCAGTGCCTCACCGTCCAATTGCGCATCACCCTCCAGCACATACACCGCCCGTTCCTCGTGCTCGTCCGGGATCAGCAAGGTGGTAGCCGTCTGCATCTGCACATCGGCGTACAACGTGGGCGAAAGCACCGGCACCGGTGATTTGAGGCAGAATCCACTGCCGGCGATCAGGCGGATCTGGACCCCCAGGTTGTCGCTGACCGGCAAGCTCGCTGCCGGGTGATGGCTGTAGTGTCCCGGGCCGGTTTCGTGGTCCTTGGGGGAGGCCAGCCACACTTGCAGGCCGTGCAGGCTGAAACCGCTGGCCTTGACCGCCTCGGGTGTCCGCTCGACGTGGGCGATGGCGCTGCCAGCGGTCATCCAGCTGACATCGCCGGCCTGCACCACTTGGTCCGAGCCCAGGCTGTCCTTGTGTTGCAGCGTGCCTTCAAACAGGTAGGTGAGGGTCGACAGTCCGATATGCGGATGCTGGCGGATATTCATGCCGCTGCCCGGCGCGTAGCGGGTGAGCAACATATGGTCGAAAAACACAAAGGGGCCGACGCTGCGGCATTCCCGCGAGGGCAGCGGGCGCAGGATCGGCTGGCCCTCGACATCTTCGGGGCGAGGGCGGATCACGGTGAGGGTGGTCATGGGGCGTCCCTGTCTGAGCGGGTTAGAGGCCTCTTGAGCATAACCCGCTCGACGCCAGGTTGCTGCTACTGGCTGAAGGCGCCTTCCGACAGTTGGGTTTCGATGCTGACGTCGGCGGTGGTCATCAGCTTATGGACCGGGCAACGGTCGGCCACGCGGTGCAGTTCGTCGCGCTGCTCATCAGTGAGCACACCCTTGAGGGTCAGCTTGACGTTGAGCTTGTATTTGCCCTTTTGTTCTTCGCTGCTGTCATGGGTCACCTCGACGGTCACGCCGGTCAGCGGGATATCTTTTTTCTGCGCGTAGAGCTTGACCGTCAGGGCCTTGCACGAGGCCAGCGCCGCGTCGAAGTAGTCGTGAGGGGAGGGCGCCGAATCGTCGCCGCCCAGGCTCTTGGGCAGGTCGGTGAACAGCTCGTGGTTATTGATGTTCACGCTGTGGCGGAAGTTGTCGTGGTTCAGGGTGTTGACGGTAACAGGCATGGTGAACCTCACAGGGCGGCAGGAGAAAGGGTCATGAAGGTATAGAGCATGCTGGCACTGGGGTGTTCCACGTTTTTTTGCGGATGAACCCTGGCTGGGCACCCAAGGTCTACTCGTAGCCCCCCTTATCGAGGTTTTACCGTGCCCTGGACCCGCCTGACCCTTGCCCTGTTGCTCGCCACCAGCAGCCTTGTGGTGCAGGCCCGCGACTATGCCTACAGCGATGCGCACCTGCATTACGTGGACTTCTTCCAGGAAACCGCGGGCATGGACAAGCTGCTCAAGGCGATGGCTGACAACCGCATCGAGCACGTGATGATTTCCGGCATCCCCGTCGCAAAAAAATGGCACGAAGACGAACCCAAGCGCCCACGCTATTACGCCGGTGACGACGCCGACGCCTACTGGTACAGCGCCACCGACGTGATCGTCGCCGCCGCGCTCAACAAACTGCCCCCGGAGCAGCGCCAGCACTTTCATCCCTTTCTGTCTGGCTTCAACCCCAACGACAAGAACTCGGTCGCCCATATCCAGCGTATGCTCGACCTCAATCCAGGACTGTGGCAGGGCATCGGTGAAGTCTTCACCCGCCATGACGACCTCACGGCTATCACCGCCGGTGACACTCCGCGCGCGAATAACGAAGCCATGACCCGCATCTATCACCTGGCAGCAGAAAACGATCTGCCGGTGATGCTGCATTCCAACATCACCTCCAAGCGTGAGCGCAACCCGCTGTACCTGGCCGAGGTAGAAGAGCCACTGCGCAATCACCCGCACACCCGTTTTATCTGGGCCCATGCCGGCACCAGCAAGGAAATCCACCGTCATCAGGTACAGATGGACTTTTTGCTGCCGACCTTGAACCGTCTGCTGGAGGCTTATCCGAACCTCTACATCGACCTGTCCTGGAGCATGCTCACGCCGTATTTGCTGGATGACGCCGGTCAGCCACGCCCGGAGTGGGTCAAGCTCGTGGAGCGCTTCCCTACGCGCTTTATGCTGGGCTCGGACGTCGTAGGGCGCTTCAATAAACTGGGTAAGGAAATGCGCCGCTTTGATCCTTTTCTGGATGCCTTGCCGGAAGACATCGCCCGCAACGTCGCGCGGGACAACTTCCTGGCGATCCTGCCTGAAACTGCTCGCGATGGTGTGCGACGTTGATATCGCGTTTTCGTCTTACGCAAAGAGGCTAAGGCGCCGATACCTTTCAAGAGCTGGCTGCAAATGGATGCAGCGCACTTGGAAGGAGCCAAGGCATGAGTATCAGAAGTCTGAATATCGCCCCGCGTGCAGGTTTGGGGTTTGGCCTGTTGGCGTTGATGGTTTTCGCCTTGGGCGGCTTCGCCCTGTTGCAGATGGCCAATATGCGCCAGCAATCGGACCAGGTGGAAAACAACTGGCTGCCCAGCGTGATGGCCGTGGGCGAGATGAGCCAGGACCTGCTGCGGGTGCGTGCGCTGACCCTGCGCTTGCTGGTCAACCGTGACCCGCAGGCGCTGGCGCAGAATGAACAGAAGCTGGCCGACCTCAAAAGTGGCCTGCACCACGCCCAAACCCTCTATGAGGCGCTGATCGTGCTGCCCGAGGAGCATGCGCTGTTTGATCGCTTCAAGGCCCAGGAGCAGCAATACCTGCAGCGCCAGGAGCAGGTCATGGGGTTTTCCAAGGCCAATCAGTTGGAAGACGCGATCAAAGTGGTCAACGGTGAGATGAACCAGTTGGCCGACGAAATGGCCGGCACCTTGCACGATCTGGTCGAGTTGAACAAAACCAACGCCAACCACGCGGCCAATCTCGCGCAAAGCGTGTTCAGCCAGTCCCGTAGCTGGGTGGTCGGCATGATTGGGCTGACGGCGCTGATCACCATCGGCCTGGCCGTATGGCTGACCCGCAGCATTGTGCTGCCCCTGGCCCAGTCGCTGAAAGTCGCCCAGAGTGTGGCCAGTGGCGACCTGACCGGTGAGATCAGCGTCAGTGGCAACGATGAGCCGGCACGCTTGCAGCAGGCACTCAAGGGCATGCAGGCGAACCTGCGTGACACGATCCGGCGCATTGCCGAGTCTTCGAACCAGCTGGCGTCCGCCTCAGAGGAACTCAGTTGTGTGACCGAAGACGCCACCCGTGGCTTGCACCAGCAAAACCAGGAAATCGAGCAGGCGGCGACAGCGGTCAACCAGATGACGGCGGCGGTGGAAGAGGTGGCGAGCAATGCGGTGGCCACCTCCCAGGCGTCCCGTGAGTCCGACCGTATTGCCCAGCATGGGCGCCAGCAAGTGCATCAGACTGTGGTGTCGATTGAGGCGCTGGCCACCGATGTGACCGACAACGTGACCCAGGTCGAGGATTTGGCGCAGAAGGTCTACGGGATCAGTAAGGTGCTGGATGTGATCCGCGCGATTGCCGAGCAGACCAACCTGCTGGCGCTGAACGCGGCGATCGAGGCGGCACGCGCCGGGGATGCCGGGCGAGGTTTTGCGGTGGTGGCCGACGAGGTGCGCGCCCTGGCCCATCGCACCCAGCAGTCGACCCAGGAAATCGAGCTGATGATCAGCGGCATTCAGCAAGGCACCGATCAGGCGGTCAGCTCCATGCAGCAAAGCAACAGTCGCGCACGTTCGACCCTGGACATCGCCAAGTCGGCGGGCACGGCGCTGGAGGACATCGCCTCGGCCTTTACCCTGATCAATGAGCGCAACCTGGTGATTGCCAGTGCCTCTGAGCAGCAGGCGGCGGTGGCGCGGGAGGTGGATCGCAATTTGATGAACATTCGTGACCTGGCGCACCAGACGTCTACCGGGGCGAATCAGACCAGTGCGGCGAGCCAGGAGCTGTCGCGGTTGGCGGTGGATTTGAACACCATGGTGGCGCGGTTTTCGGTGTAGTGCGCAAGGTCTCGTTGGGCCGATCGCAGGCAAGCCAGCTCCCACACTGACCGCATTCCTTCAGGATGTACTCGGTCACTGTGGGAGCTGGCTTGCCTGCGATGCAGACGACTCGGTTTTGAATGCTGTCACCCATAAAAAAGCCCCGAACCAGTCGGGGCTTTTTCATGCGTTCAAGCGACAGGTCTTACTTGCCCTGCCAGCGTTTCAGCACCAGGGTGGCGTTAGTGCCACCAAAGCCGAAGCTGTTGCTCATCACGGTGTCGATTTTTGCGTTCTCGACGGTCTTGGTCAGGATCGGCATATCTGCCACCACCGGATCGATCTCGTCGATGTTGGCCGAGCCGGCCATGAAGTTGCCTTCCATCATCAGCAGGCAGTAGATCGCTTCGTGAACGCCAGCGGCGCCCAGGGAGTGACCCGACAGGCTCTTGGTGGAGCTGATGGCCGGGGCCTTGTCGCCGAATACCGCACGCACGCCTTCCATTTCCTTGGCGTCGCCGACCGGAGTCGAGGTGCCGTGGGTGTTCAGGTAGTCGATTGGCGTATCCACGGTGGACATTGCCATCTGCATGCAGCGGATGGCGCCTTCACCGCTCGGTGCAACCATGTCGTAGCCGTCGGAAGTGGCGCCGTAGCCGACGATTTCCGCGTAGATCTTGGCGCCACGGGCCAGAGCGTGTTCCAGCTCCTCGACCACCACCATGCCGCCGCCGCCGGCGATGACAAAACCGTCACGCTTGGCGTCGTAGGCGCGGGAGGCCTTTTCCGGGGTTTCGTTGTACTGGGTGGACAGTGCGCCCATGGCGTCGAACAGGAACGACTGGCTCCAATGTTCTTCTTCACCGCCGCCAGCGAATACGATGTCCTGCTTGCCCAGTTGGATCTGCTCAACCGCAGTACCGATGCAGTGAGCACTGGTGGCACACGCGGAGGAGATCGAGTAGTTCACGCCCTTGATCTGGAACGGCGTGGCCAGGCAGGCCGAAACGGTGCTGCCCATGGTCCGTGTGACACGGTACGGGCCAACGCGCTTCACGCCTTTTTCGCGCAGGATATCCAGCGCTTCCATCTGGTTCAGGGTCGATGCGCCGCCGGAACCGGCGATCAGGCCGGTGCGTACGTTCGATACCTGGTCATCGGTCAGGCCGGAGTCGGCGATCGCGTCTTTCATCGCCAGGTAGGCGTAGGCGGCAGCGTGGCCGACGAAGCGGTAGATCTTGCGATCGATCAGTTCTTCGAGGGGCAGGTCGATGGAGCCGGAAACCTGGCTACGCAGACCCATTTCGGCATATTCCGGGTTGAAGCGGATGCCAGGGCGACTTGCACGCAGGTTAGCGGTGACGGTCTCTTTGTCATTGCCCAGGCAAGAAACGATGCCCAGACCAGTGATAACGACGCGGCGCATGCGGATAACCCTTAAAAGTTGTCAGTGGAAGTGAATACGCCGACCCGAAGGCCTTCGGCAGTATAGATCTCGCGACCGTCGACAGTCACCGAACCGTCGGCGATGGCCAGGTTCAGCTTGCCCTTGAGGACGCGCTTGATTTGAATGTTGTAGGTGACTTTCTTGGCGCTCGGCAGAACCTGGCCAAAGAACTTCACTTCGCCCGAACCCAGGGCGCGACCGCGGCCCGGCAGGCCTTGCCAGCCCAGGTAGAAACCGACCAGCTGCCACATGGCGTCGAGGCCCAGGCAGCCTGGCATCACAGGGTCACCTTCGAAGTGGCAGGCGAAGAACCAGAGGTTCGGGGTGATATCCAGCTCGGCGACCAATTCACCTTTGCCGTACTTGCCACCCTCTTCGCTGATATGGGTGATGCGATCCACCATCAGCATGTTCGGGGCGGGCAGTTGCGCGTTACCTGGGCCGAACAGCTCACCGCGACTGCAGCGCAGCAGGTCTTCCCGAGTAAAGGCGTTTTGTTTGGTCATGCGAGCTCCTCAATAATCCCATGCGGCAGGGTAGGGCAAATCTTCCCGAACCGACTGAAGCGTTACGCCTCATTCCGGCAGCCTACACATAGACTATTGCGTTGTAGTGAAAGTCACAGCGTCAAGGCACTGAATGTACACTTGTTCACTGAAATTTTAAACCGGGCCTGTTTATCGGCCCGTTCGGGTGCCTAAGACTGCCGCACTTTCGTCTTTGATGCCAGTCGGAGTTGGCTGATGGCGCGGCGCTATTGCACCCAGCGCTGCAGGATTTGCTGCAAATCCGTGCGTTTGAACGGCTTGGCCAGGTAATCGTTCATTCCGGCGGCCAGGCAGGCTTCGCGGTCGCCCTGCAAGGCGTTGGCTGTCAAGGCGATGATGGGCAGGTCGGCGCAGCCGGGCAGTTGACGGATCTGCCGGGTGGCTTCGTAACCGTCGATCAGCGGCAAGCGACAGTCCATCAGGATCGCCGTGAAAATCAGGCTCTCGGCGCTGCGGATCGCTTCGGCGCCGTCGGTGGCCAGGCTCACTTCAAAGCCCAGGCTGCGCAGCATGGCCTCCACCACGGTGCGATTGACCGGGTTGTCCTCCACCAGCAACACATGCCGGCCATCCCCCGCACTGCCTTTGCCATCGGCGTCCAGCGCGATGGTGGGGGAGCTGTGCTGGTCGATCGCCAGCGGAATTTCCAGGGTAAACACCGAGCCCCGGCCTTCTTCGCTCTGGGCGCGCAGCGTGCCGCCCATGCGTTCGGCCAGCGTGCGGGCGATCGGCAAGCCCAGCCCGGTGCCGCCGTAACGTCTTGAAATGGAACTGTCGGCCTGCTGGAACGCATCGAACATCAGCTCCAGGCGTTCCGCGGAAATCCCGATGCCGCTGTCGCGCACGGTGCAGGTGAACCACACCAGTTCGTGGTCCAGGGTCTGCCACTGGGGTTCGACCGTGACGGTGCCGTGCTCGGTGAACTTCAGCGCGTTGCCGATCAGGTTCACCAGGATTTGGCGGATGCGCGTCGGGTCACCCTGCACGCGCAACGACGCCATGCCCGCCGGAATCGGCAGTTCCAGGGCCAGCCCGCGCTGCTGGGCACTGTGCTGGAACGCCTGGGCACAGCTGCTGATCAGGTCGGCGAGGTTGAACGGAATATGTTCCAGTTCCAGCGCGGCGCGCTCGATGCGGGAGAAGTCGAGGATGTCGTTGATCACTTTGAGCAGATGCTCGGTGGACTCGGAGGCCAGTGCCGCGTATTCGGTCTGCTCCTCGGTCATCTCGGTGGTTTCCAGCAACTGCAACATGCCCAGCACGCCGTTCATCGGCGTGCGCAGTTCGTGGCTCATCATCGCCAGGAAGTCCGACTTGGCATTGTTCGCCCGTTCCGCTTCTTCGCGGGTCTGGATCAGTTGCGCCATGGCCTGTTGCTGCTCGCGGCTGGCCTGGTTGAGGCCCTCGGCCAGGTTGTTGATATGCCGCGACAGGTCGCCCAGCTCCGAGTCATCCACAATCGGCAGGGGCGTCTGGTAGTCCCCTTGCTGGATCGCCTTCACCGCGTGGCCCATGGCGCTGATCGGCTGCGACAGGCTGGCCGCCAGGCGCCGGGCGAGCAGGAAGGTAAACAGCAGGGCGAACAGCGCCAGGATGCCGGCCTTGAACAGGATCTCCTGCTGGCGCTGGCTGAAGGCGTCGTTGGACATGCCGACGATCACGCGGCCCAGGTAGTCCGCACGGGGCGCCTTGGGTTCGTTCAGGTTGTCCTGGAAGAAGTCATTGCCCAATTGGATGTGCTGCAGGCGAATCGGCGCCTGGAAGACTTTGACCGACAACGAGCGGTCATGCTTCTCCGACGGCTGTTCGACGTACACCAGGATGTTCTCGGTGCTGTCCTGGATCTCCAGGAAACGCACGTGGGGCGTGGCCAGCGTGGCGCGCAGCAGGCTGTCGAGCACATCATTGTTGCCGGAAATCACCCCGTATTCGGTGGCCGGCGCCAGCTGGTTGGCGATCAGTTGGCCGGTGTGGTCCAGTTCCTGGCGCAGGTCCTGGATACGCACGAAGGTGAAGAAGCTGATCAACAGCAACGTCAGCAACAGCGCCGGGCCCAGAGTGATGAGCTGGGTGCGGGTGTTGATGTCCCAACGACGACGCAAGGTCATGGGCGTTTTTCTCCTTCGGCCAAGCGGGCGGCGACGGCGACTTCATCCACCTGTTCGATGCCCAGTGAGCGCGCGACTTGCGGGTTGCCCACGACTTTGAAGTGTTCCGGGTACAAGGTGCGCGGCCAGTTGGCGGGCGGGTGGTCCAGCAAGCGGTCGAGCACGGCCAGCCAATCCGCCTGGTCGCTGTAGGTGCTGGCCAGGCTGCCGGCCCGCACAAACCCTGCGTTGGGCCCCACCAGCGGCAATTGTTGGGCGTAGCTGCTGAGCAGCAGGTTCTTAGCGGTTTTCGGGTTGTACAGCTGCGGGTCATCGAGGCCCAGCAGCACGTCGCTGCTCTTGAACAGGGTTTGCAACGGCCGACTGTCGCTGATGTTGTCCCAGCGCTGCGGCACGATTTCCAGCCCTTTGGGCGTTGCGTACTGGCGCAGTTCTGGCAGCAGGAATTCACTGTCGGTGCCGTAGAGCACGCCGATGCGCCGGGCCTGGGGCAGGATGTTGGCGATCAGGTTCAACTGGCGCTCCAGCGGCGGGTCGCTCCACAGCAGGCTGATCTTGGCCGGGTGGGCGGTGCCCAGGCGTTGCCGGGCTTGCAGGCGGCTGATGCGCAGCACCAGGGTCGGCGGGCCCTGGGTGTCTTGCAGGCGCCAGTCGAGGCCGGGCAAGTCCAGCAGGATCAAGCGCGTAGTGGCGGGCAGTTGGTTCGGCGCGGGCAGGTCCTTGAGCGCGGTGAATGTGACGTGGTCTTCGGGGCGCTGCTGGGCGAGGGCCTGGGCAAAGGCCTGGACCCCGGCACTGTCTTCGGCGGCGGTCAGCAGGATGTCGGCGCTCCAGGCCGGTGCCGTCAGAAGCAGGCACGCCAGCAGCAGGCCGCGTCGCCACAGGCGTGAAACAAAGAGGAGGGTCATCCGTGACTGATCGCCCATGTCAGAACTCTAACTCCGCGCTGAAGTAGAGCACATGGCGATGGTCGTAATTGTTGTCGGCCCAGGTGGTGGGCTGGTTATCGAGGCGTTCTTGCAACATGCCGGCCAGCTCCACGTTGGCTTTGCCCAGGGCAATGCGCTTGGCCACCCGCAGGTCGACCCGTTCGAAGCGATACTGATTGAGTGCATCGTCGCCATAGTAGAACAGCGCGCTGGACCAGCCCTGGCCCCATTCCCGCAACCAACCGGCCGAGCCACTGTTGCGCGCTGTCTGCAGCTTGTCCAGTGGGTTGCTGGCGGTGGTGTCGACGTAAGCATAGGTCAGGCGCAGGCGGTCGGCGTTGCTCATGCGCCAGTCGAACTGGGTTTCAGCGCCGGTAAAGCGTGAGCTGTTGGCATTGCTGGCAATGTACTGGTTGTTGCGCAGGGGCGAGCTGATCATGTCGGTGATTTCGTCATAGAACAGCTTCACGTCCACATTCAGCCCGAGGTCGGCGAAGAACCCGTTGTAACCTAATTCCCGCGAACGCATCAGCTCTTTATCGAGGTTGCCGGGGCCGCGTGTCACTACAAAATATTGCCCGGAATTCTGCCCGTAGGCCGGCGAGCTGAGGTTGGTGACACGGTAGCTCCAGTTGACGTTGTTCTCGAACATGTCCGGCGAGCGGATAGCTTCGGAATACACCGCGCGCAGGCCATGGCGCGGGTTGATCAAGTAGTTGACCGCCACCCTCGGCGTCAGCGAGTTGCCGCTCAAGTGGGTGTCTTCGTACATCGCGCCGCCTTGCAGCAGCCAGTGTTCGCTGGCCCGCCATTCCAGGTGGGCGAACAGGCGCCAGGTGGTGTCGTCGAGGGTGCCATTGAAGTAGGTGTCGGAATCGGCGCGGTCGTAGCGGTAGTTCATGCCGCTGACCAGGCGCAGGCTGTCGGACAGGCTGAGGGTGTCCTGCACCTCGATGTCGTAGCGGCTTTCGCGGGTGCTCTGGTCGATGTCACCGCACACGCTCTGGCTGGCGCCGTTGCGCCACTGGTCCAGGACCTGATTTGCCAGGGCCTGCTCGGCAGCACTGCCAGGTGGCGCAGAACCCTGGCTGTAGGTGTCCATGTGCCGGGCCAATTGTTCGGCGTAGTTGGGGTTGAGCTGCCACAGGCGGGTCAACTCCGGGCTGAACGACACTTTGGCGTCGCAGGCTTTCCACACCTGCTGGCGATCCCACTGCTGCGCCGAACCCTGGATATACAGGCTGTGCTCCGGGTTGAAGTCGAAATTCCAGCGCAGGGAGCCGGCGTAGTCCTTGGCGGTCACGTCGGAATTGGTACCGCCTTCGGTAATCCCGGCGAAGACCGGTGTGTAGGTGTAGGGGCGCTGGTTGGTGCCTTCCTTCGCGTCCAGTTGCCAGTCGATGCTCTGCTGGGCGTTCAGCGTCTGGCTCACTGCCAGGCTGAAGCGGCTGAGGCGGCGACTGTCGCGGCGGTCGGCGCCGGTGGCATCGCTGTCAAAACCATCGTCCTGCTGGCCCGACAGGGACAGGCGCAAATCGCCGGTTTCCCAGCCCACACCCTGGCTGGCGTAGAAGTCGTTGATCCCACGCTCGCCACGGATAACCTTGACCCGCGTGCCCTGGCTGTTGGCCGGCGAACGCGTGAGGATGTTGACCACCGCCATCAACGCATTGGCGCCATAGCTGACGGTGTTGGGGCCACGGAACACTTCGATGCGCTCGATATCCTCCATGGCCACCGGGATATCGCTCCAGTCCACGGTTGCCAAACCGGCGCGGTACACCGAGCGCCCGTCAATCAGCACCTGCATGCGTCGGGCATCGCTGGCACTGGTGCCGTGGTAGTTCACCGCCGCCTGGTTGCCGGTGGTGTAGCCGACCATCATCCCCGGCACCAGGCGCAGCAGTTCGCTGATATCCCGTGCGCCGCTGGCCTTGATCAGCTCGCTGTCGATCACGGTCATGCTGCCCGGCACGGCGGCGGCCGATTGTTTCAGGCGGGTAGCGGTCAGCACTTGCGGCAGCGGCTGGCTGTCCAGGAACAGGTCATCAGCCAGCGCAGGTGCACTGCACAACAGCATCAACAACACAGATGAGCGGGGAGGAGGGCCCAAATACACGGCACGGCCTTGATAATTACGGATAGCCGCCCATGTTAACCGAGGCGGGGCCTTTTGCCAGTCGCCGCCCTTGCATTTACTTCACACAGGCATGGCATTTTCCGACAAGCGCGTGAATTGACACGGGGGCTGGCCGCAAGCGGGTCGCCCCGTATAATGCCGCCATCGCCACTGGTATGGATTAACGGATTGCATATGACTGAACAGCGCCCTATTGCGGTCCTGGGAGGCGGAAGTTTTGGTACCGCCGTGGCTAACCTGCTGGCTGAGAACGGCCACGCGGTACGCCAGTGGATGCGTGATCCCGAGCAGGCCGAGGCCATTCGCGTCCACCGGGAAAACCCCCGTTACCTTAAAGGCATCAAGGTGCACCCGGCCGTTGAGCCGGTTACCGACTTGCTCGAAACCCTCACCGCCTGCGACCTGTGCTTTGTGGCGCTGCCTTCCAGCGCCTTGCGCTCGGTGCTGGCGCCCCATGCCGAGCGCCTGGCGGGCAAGCTGCTGGTCAGCCTGACCAAGGGCATCGAGGCGCAGACCTTCAAGCTGATGAGCGAGATCCTCGAAGAGATCGCCCCCAAGGCGCGCATCGGCGTGCTGTCCGGGCCGAACCTGGCGCGGGAAGTGGCCGAGCACGCGCTGACCGCCACGGTCATCGCCAGTGAAGACGAGGCCCTGTGCGAGCGCGTCCAGGCCGTGCTGCATGGCCGCACCTTTCGTGTCTACGCCAGCAGCGACCGCTTTGGCGTCGAACTGGGCGGTGCGCTGAAAAACGTCTACGCAATCATTGCCGGCATGGCCGTCGCCCTCGGCATGGGCGAAAACACCAAGAGCATGCTGATCACCCGCGCCCTGGCCGAGATGACGCGCTTTGCGGTGAACCAGGGTGCCAACCCGATGACTTTCCTGGGGTTGGCCGGCGTGGGCGACTTGATCGTGACCTGTTCCTCGCCCAAGAGCCGTAACTATCAGGTCGGCTTCGCGCTCGGCCAGGGCCTGAGCCTGGAAGACGCGGTGACGCGCCTGGGCGAAGTGGCCGAAGGGGTCAACACCCTCAAGGTCCTGAAGGCCAAGGCCCAGGAAGTTGGGGTGTACATGCCGCTGGTCGCCGGGTTGCACGCGATCCTGTTTGAAGGGCGCACCTTGAACCAGGTCATCGAGCTGCTGATGCGGGCCGAGCCGAAAACCGATGTCGACTTTATTTCCACCAGTGGTTTCAACTGAGGAACGCGCCATGAACGACCCGAAAGACGCCCCTAAATACGAGTCCATCCTGCTGCGCATTCTATGGATGCTGGTGTTTGCCCTGGTGTGGCAAGTCGCGCAATTCCTGCTGGGTGCGCTGGTGGTGGTGCAACTGATTTATCGCCTGGTCTACAGCGCGCCCAACCTGGGCTTGATGAACTTTGGCGACAGCCTCAGCCAGTTCCTCGCGCAGATCGGCCGTTTCGGCAGCTTCCATACCGAGCAGAAACCTTGGCCGTTCGCCGATTGGCCGACCCCACGCGCACCTGAAGGCGAAGCTGCTCACAGCGTGCCGCCTGCGCCGCACCCGGCCCGCGATGAAGAGCCAAAACTGTGAAGCTGTGGATCTTGCGTCACGGTGAGGCCGAAGGGCACGCCCGCACCGACGCCGAACGCAACCTCACCGAGCATGGACGTGGCGAAGTCTTGCGCAGCGCTGCGCACCTGATCGGCCAGCCCATCGCCGCCATCATCGCCAGCCCGTATGTGCGGGCGCAGCAGACCGCACATTTAGTGCGCGATGCGTTGGGTTTCGAACCGCAGATCCGTACGGTGCCGTGGCTGACCCCCGAAGGCAACCCGTTGCAGGTGCTGGAAAAACTCGACACCGATGACAATGTGCTGCTGGTCAGCCACCAGCCCCTGGTGGGTAGCCTGATCAGCTTTTTGCAGCACGGCCACCAGCGCCAGCCGCAACCGATGCACACCGCCAGCCTGGCGGAACTGGAGGGCGACTTTCCGCTGGCGGGGCTGATGAGCCTGGTCAGCGTAAAGAATCCGTAGGAACGATCGCCGCTTTTTGTGTGCTATATAGTCAACCAAGCAAGTGCTTGGTTGGCTATCATCGGAACACAAAGGAGCGCGTCCCATGCCTGTCGCTTTTCGTTTGTCGTTGCAGGTCTTCTTCGAACGTGAAGCGCGGCACCCGCGCAAAACCTTTCTCGTGCAGCCCGTTGGCGGCGGGGAGGTGCAAACCCTCACCTGGGAAGAGGTCGGCCAGCAAGCCCGTCGCGCCGCCCACTGGCTGCGCGCCCGAGAGCTGCCCCAGGGCTCGCACATCGCCCTGATTTCCAAAAACTGCGCCCACTGGATCATCGCCGACCTGGCGATCTGGATGGCCGGGCACGTCTCGGTGCCGCTGTACCCCAACCTCACCGCCGACTCGGTGGCCCATGTGCTCACCCATTCCGAGGCGGCGCTGGCGCTGATCGGCAAGCTCGACGATTGGCCTGCCATGGCGCCCGGTATTCCACACGGTTTGCCGACCATCAGCCTGCCGTTGTGCCCGGCTGGCACTTTCGATTTCACTTGGGCCGACTTGCAAAAGTGTTCGCCCATCCAGGACAACCCCGCGCCTGACGCCTCCAGCCTCGCCACCATCATCTATACCTCCGGCACCACGGGCTTGCCCAAAGGCGTGATGCAAACCTTCGGCGCATTGGGTTTTGCCGCCACGCGCGGTACCGAATTATTCGGCCTGGGGGAGGGCGACCGGCTGTTGTCCTACCTGCCGCTGTGCCATGTGGCAGAGCGGATGTTTGTGGAAATGGCCGCGATCTATACCGGGCAAACGGTGTTTTTCGCCGAAAGCCTCGACACCTTCCTGGTCGACCTGCGCCGGGCGCGCCCGACCGCGTTGTTTGGCGTGCCGCGCATCTGGACCAAGTTCCAGATGGGCGTTTACGCCAAGGTCCCGGAAAAGCGCCTGGAAACCCTGCTGCGCCTGCCTTTTATCGGCAAGCGCGTCGGCCATAAGGTGTTGGCGGGCCTGGGGCTGGATGCGTTGCGCATTGCCCTGTCCGGCGCCGCGCCCGTGCCCGAGGCGTTGCTGCGCTGGTATCAGCGCCTGGGGCTGGACGTGCTGGAGGTGTACGGCATGACTGAAGCCTGCGGATATTCCCATGTGTCGCGCCCGGGCCTGCAGACCCTTGGCTGGATCGGCCAGCCATGCCCTGGCGTTGAGGTGCGCATCGACCCGTCGGGCGAGGTGCAGGTGCGCAGCGGCGCAACGATGCTGGGGTACTTCAAGGACCCGCAGAAAACCGCTGAAACCCTCACTGACGATGGCTACCTGCGCACCGGCGACAAGGGCGAGCAGGACGCCGAGGGCCGCCTGCGCCTGACCGGGCGCCTCAAGGAAATCTTCAAGACCAGCAAGGGCAAGTACGTGGCCCCGGCGCCGATTGAAAACCGCCTGGCCGAACATGCCCGCATCGAACAAGTGTGCGTGGTGGGGGATGGCCTGATTGCCCCGATGGGGTTGTGCGTGCTGTCGGCTGTTGGCCAGGCGGAGGCTCGTGAAGTGCTGCAGGGCGCCCTTGAGCGCTGGCTGGAACAAGTCAACCAGACGTTGGACAAGCATGAACGTCTGCAGCACCTGGTGGTGGTCAACGACAATTGGGCGGTGGAAAACGGTTTTATGACCCCTACATTGAAGATCAAGCGCAGCGTGATCGAGGCGACTTACGGTGAACAATTACCGACTTGGAGCGAGCGTTCCGAAACCGTTCTGTGGCAGGATTAGGGCCATCATAAAACCAAAAAGGATTGACCCATGAGTTTGTGGCGCACCCAACCCAACATCGAACAACTCAATGCCATCCAGAAAAACACCATCGGTGAATTGCTGGATATCCGTTTTGAAAGTTTTGATGAAGAGTCCCTGACCGCCAGCATGGTGGTCGATCACCGTACCCACCAGCCCTATGGTCTGCTGCACGGCGGCGCCTCGGTGGTGCTGGCTGAAAGCGTCGGCTCCATGGCGGCCTACCTGTGCATCGACCCCAAAAAATTCTATTGCGTGGGTCTGGAGGTCAATGCCAACCACCTGCGGGGTGTGCGCAGCGGGCGGGTGACGGCGGTGGCGCGAGCGATCCATATCGGCCGCACGACTCAGGTCTGGGACATCCGCCTGACCAGCGATGAGGGCAAGGCCAGCTGCGTTTCACGCCTGACCATGGCCGTGGTGCCGCTGGGCGAACAACCGCCGGCGCGATAGGCATGGCGTGAGTGTCATCATTCCTGGCAGTTACAGTCATTGCTGTGCTGCCCGGGGCTGGTGACAATTCATTTCTGTTTTTGTAGATGGATCCCGTATGTCGCAGCACGTGTTTTTTGCCCACGCCAATGGTTTCCCTTCGGCCACCTACGGCAAGTTGTTTGCTGCCCTGGCTCCGGAATACGCGGTGGCTCACTTGCCGCAGCACGGTCACGACCCCAGGTTCCCGGTGGACGACAACTGGCAGAACCTGGTGGACGAACTGATCCACCACTTGGAGCTGCAACCTGAACCCGTGTGGGGCGTTGGTCATTCCTTGGGCGGCGTGCTGCATTTGCACGCGGCCATGCGTTGCCCGCAGTTGTATCGCGGCGTGGTAATGCTGGATTCGCCGGTGTTGACCCGGGCCGATCGCTGGGTGATTCGCGCGGCCAAACGCTTTGGTTTTATCGACCGCCTGACACCGGCTGGACGCACCCTGGGCCGTCGTGAAGAGTTCACTGACCTGGCTTGCGCACGCAGCTATTTCGCCGGTAAAACCCTGTTTCGCGGGTTCGACCCCGAATGCTTCGACGCCTACCTGCAACATGGCTTGCAACAGGTCGGTGATCGCCTGCGCCTGCGCTTTGACCCGGCCACTGAAATCAGCATCTACCGCGGCGTGCCTCACACCAGCCCCGGCCAGGTGCGCCAATTAAAGGTGCCGCTGGCGGTGGTGCGCGGTCGCCAGAGCCGAGTGGTGATGCGCCACCATGCCAGCGGTGTCGACCGCCTGCCCATGGGTGAGATGCTCACCATGCCCGGTGGCCACATGTTCCCGCTTGAGCGTCCACAGGACACTGCCACCTTGATCAAGAACCTGTTCTCCCGCTGGGAAGCCCGTGAGCGCAGTTGCGCATGAGCACGCCGGTCGAGGAAGTCCGCCTGAGCCTGCCGCATATCGAGCTGGCGGCACACTTGTTTGGTCCCGAAGACGGTTTGCCGGTCATCGCCCTGCATGGCTGGCTGGACAACGCCAATAGCTTTGCGCGCCTGGCGCCAAAACTGACCGGATTGCGCATCGTCGCTCTGGACATGGCCGGCCACGGGCATTCGGCGCATCGTCCTGCCGGGTCAGGTTATGCGTTGTGGGATTACGTCCACGATGTGCTGCAAGTCGCCGAACAGCTGGGTTGGAAACGTTTTGCATTACTTGGCCATTCCCTCGGCGCCATCGTTTCCCTGGTGCTGGCCGGTGCCTTGCCGGAGCGGGTGACGCACTTGGGATTGATCGACGGTGTGATCCCGCCAACCGCCAGTGGCGAGAACGCCGCCGAGCGCTTGGGCATGGCCTTGCAGGCGCAATTGAGCCTGCAGGACAAACGCAAACCGGTGTACGGCAGCCTCGACCGTGCCGTGGAAGCGCGCATGAAAGGGGTGGTGGCGGTCAGTCGCGAAGCCGCCGAACTGCTGGCCCAGCGTGGTTTGATGCCGGTGCCGGGGGGATACACCTGGCGTTCCGACAGCCGTTTGACGCTGGCCTCTCCGATGCGTCTGACGGATGAGCAGGCGATGGCTTTCGTGCGACGCGTCGGTTGCCCCACGCAGTTGGTGGTTGCCGCTGACGGCATGTTGGCGAAACATCCCGAATTGCTTTCTCAGCTACCCTTCACCGTGACCACGCTGCCAGGCGGCCATCATTTGCACCTGAATGACGAGCCCGGTGCGATCCTTGTTGCAGACTGTTTCAATCGGTTCTTCTCCACGCCTTGACTTGGCGGGGTCAACTGCCGAGGCTGGGCGGATTGAAAGGGAGTCAACCATGAACAATCTCAACACTGCTTCGACCTCCAGTGGCCCAGGCGCGTTGATCCGATGAGCGTGCGTAAAGGATGTTTCCGTGTCCTGGGGCTGAGCCTGCTGAGCCCCTTGGTGTTCGCCGCCGACGTACCGGGTAGCGGGGACCTGCCCACCGTGGCCCGTCAGGTCGACGCGCAAATTGTCGACTACCGCCCCGCCGAAGAAAAAGAACGCATCTACCCCATGGGCGCGATCCGCAAGATCAGCGGCCAGCTGCGCTATGAAGGCCAGGCCACGGCGCGCGGGCAAACCACCGCCATTACCTACGAACTGCCGCCCGAGCACACCTCCAGCGCGGCGTTTACCGCAACCCGTGAAGCGCTGCAGGCCAAGGGCGCGCAACTGTTGTTCTGGTGCCAGGCCCGTGATTGCGGCGAAAGCAGCCTGTGGGCCAACGAGGTGTTCGGCAATGCCAAACTGGTGGGCGCCGACGGCCAGCAGGAATACCTGCTGCTACGCCTGGCCGCCCCTCAGGAGAATTCCCTGGTGGCGCTGTATGGCATCACCCGGGGCAACCGCCGCGCCTACCTGCATGTGGAACAGCTGGACGCCAGCGCGCCACTGGGCGACCTGCTGCCCACCTCGGCCACCTTGCTGCGTGAGTTGAAAAGCACCGGCGAGCTGGACTTCCCGGCGCTGGGGGGCGAACCCGATGCCACTTGGCTCACGCTCATTTCCCGTGGCTTGAACCTCGACGCCACCTTACGCGTAAGCCTGACCGGCGCTACGGCCGAGGCCTGGCGCCAGGGCCTGATTGACAGCGGTGTGCGCGCTGCCCGCTTGGAAACCGGCACCGGTGCGGCCAAGGGCCTGCACCTGCATCTGATACGCTAGGCGTGACCGGGCGAACGGACCCGCGCCGTTCGCCTAAGCTCTCTTCCTACAGACACCTTTTCGAGATACCCGATGCTCAATAACGATCGCCTGCTGGTGCAAATCCTGCTGCTGGTGCTGTTTGGAGCCAGCTTCTGGGTGATGGCTCCGTTCTGGTCGGCGCTGTTCTGGGGCGCGGTGCTGGCGTTTGCCAGTTGGCCGCTGATGCGCTTGCTCACCCGTTGGCTGGGAGGCCGTGAGTCCCTGGCGGCGGGCATCCTGACCCTGGGCTGGATGTTGCTGGTGGCGGTGCCGCTGGTGTGGCTGGGCTTCAACCTGGCCGACCATGTGCGCGACGCCGTGGGCCTGATCAAGGACATCCAGGTTGACGGTCTGCCTGAAGCGCCAACCTGGCTCGGTTCGATCCCGTTTATCGGTGAGCGGCTGGTGGCGACCTGGGACAGCATCGACCAGCAGGGGGCGGCGCTGATGGTCAGCATCAAGCCTTACCTGGGGCAAGTGGGTAACTGGCTACTGGCGCGCAGCGCGCAGATCGGCGGCGGCATCCTTGAGCTGACCCTGAGCCTGGTGTTCGTGTTTTTCTTCTACCGTGACGGGCCGCGCCTGGCGACCTTCGTGCATCGCTTGTTGGAACGCCTGATCGGCGAGCGTGCCGGTTACTACATCGAACTGGTGGCCGGCACCGTGCAACGGGTGGTCAACGGCGTTATCGGCACTGCCGCCGCTCAGGCCTTGCTGGCGTTGATCGGTTTCTGGATCGCAGGTGTACCGGGCGCTTTGGTGCTGGGCATCGTGACCTTCCTGCTCAGCCTGATCCCCATGGGCCCGCCGCTGGTGTGGATCCCGGCAACCGCTTGGCTGGCGTGGAAGGGCGACTACACCTACGCGGTGTTCCTCGGTGTGTGGGGCACGTTCATCATCAGTGGCGTCGACAACGTGCTCAAGCCGTACCTGATCAGCCGGGGTGGCAACCTGCCGCTGGTGATCGTGCTGCTGGGGGTGTTCGGCGGGTTGATCGCCTTTGGCTTTATCGGCCTGTTTATCGGCCCGACCTTGCTCGCGGTGGCCTACAGCCTGTTGATGGACTGGAGTGCGACCCAGGCCCAGGGCCGCCGGGAGGATAAATCGATCTGACTGATCGATGGCGGCCTGTCAGGTGCTTATTGGCAAATTGACAGACCGCCATCGCAGGCAAGCCAGCTCCTACAGGGGGCCGTGCCAGCCATTAGGCTCTTGGTAACCACATGACGGCGGTCAAGCCGCCGCCTGGGGTGTCCTCCAGGCTCAGGTGACCGCCGAGGCGTTCCACCGCTTCCTTGGAAATCGTCATGCCCAGGCCGACGCCACCGGAATTGCGGTTGCGCGAACCTTCCAGCCGGAAAAACGGCTCGAACACTGCCTCGCGTTTATCGGCTGCAATCCCGGGGCCGTGGTCGATCACGCGGATCACCAGCGCGCCCTTGCTGTCCGCCAGTTCCACGCGGGCGGTGCCGGCGTAGCGCAAGGCGTTGTCGATCAGGTTGTTGAGGCATGAACGCAGTGCCATCGGCTGCACTTGCAGGGGCGCGCAGGTGCCCGAGAACTGCACGTCGCAGCCCTGGTCCTGGGCGTTTTCACTGAGGGACTCCACCAGCGCCTGCACATCGAGCCAGTGCCGGGTTTCGCTGGTGCGTTGTTCGTGCAGGTAGCTCAGGGTGGCGTCGAGCATGCCGATCATGTCGTCCAGGTCCTGGCGCATCTGGCCTTGCAGCTTGGTGTCCTCGATCTGTTCCAGACGCAGCTTGAGGCGTGACAGCGGGGTGCGCAGGTCGTGGGAGACCGCGCCGAGCATGCGCGCGCGCTGGCTGACCTGCTCGCGAATGCGTTTTTGCATCATATTGAACGTGGACGCCGCCTGTCGTGCTTCCCTCGGTCCGGACTCATTGAGGGGCGGGCTGTCGAGGTCGACGCTCAAGCGCTCGGCCGCCGCGCTGAGGCGCTGGATCGGCCGGCTCAACAGCTTGGCGCCATACCAGGCCGCGATGATCAGCGAGATGAACTGGAAGGTCAGCGGCACCACGGGGCCGCCAAACCATGGGCGAGGGTGTTTCTTATGGATGGGAGTGAATGTTCCGTCCGCCTGCTGTACGAAGGTCTCACCCATCGGTGGCGGCGGCGGGCCATAGTGGTGAAACCAGAAAATGGCTAGCACGTGTGCCAATACGATGGCCACCAGCAATACGCCGAACAGCCTGCCGAACAGCGTATTGAAGGCGTTGCGCATCAGCCGATATCCCGCGCGTCGAACAGGTAGCCTTCGCCGCGCACGGTCTTGATCAACTGCGGTGCCTTGGGATCATCCCCCAGCTTCTGGCGCAGGCGCGAGACCAGCAAGTCGATACTGCGATCAAACGCCTCGATGGAGCGGCCACGGGCAGCGTCCAGCAGTTGTTCCCGGCTCAGTACCCGGCGCGGGCGTTCGATGAATACCCACAGCAAGCGAAACTCGGCGTTGGACAGCGGCACGACCAGGCCATCGTCGGCCACCAGCTGGCGCAGCACGCTGTTGAGGCGCCAGTTGTCGAAGCGGATATTCGCACGTTGCTCGGTGCGATCATCGCGCACCCGACGCAGGATGGTCTGGATGCGTGCCACCAGTTCGCGCGGTTCGAAGGGCTTGGACATGTAGTCGTCGGCGCCCAGCTCCAGGCCGATGATGCGGTCGGTGGGTTCGCAGCGTGCGGTGAGCATCAGGATCGGGATGTCCGATTCGCCGCGCAGCCAGCGGCACAAGGACAGGCCGTCTTCACCCGGCAGCATCAGGTCGAGCACCACCACGTCGAAGGTTTCGGCCTGCATGGCTTGGCGCATGGCGGCGCCGTCGGTCACGCCGACGGCAAGAATGTTGAAGCGTGCCAGGTAATCGATCAGCAGCTCGCGGATCGGCACATCGTCATCGACGATCAGGGCGCGGGTGTTCCAGCGCTTTTCGTCGGCGATCACAGCGCCCTTTTGCTCGTCGTTCACTGAGACTGAAGAAGTATGCATAGTGCGATCATCTGCCTGGTTGTTGCTGTCAGCATAGGCGTCCAGCCCCATGGCTGGAAGTGCTGGACGGTCGGTCATGGGGGCGAGGCTAGCCGGGGGGCGTGTTGAGGGCATGTCGTGAATGTATCGGGCTCGATACAATTGGCGAAAATGGCCGCCACAAGGCGGTCTGTCAGTATTTACCGATCATCGGATCCCGCAACGGCGCCGCTTGCGCTACAATCCGCGCCGATTTCGACTTGCCTGAGAGCCCATTCCAATGTCCGTCTGCCAGACTCCTATCATCGTCGCCCTGGATTACCCCACTCGTGACGCCGCACTGAAGCTGGCTGACCAGTTGGACCCCAAGCTTTGCCGGGTCAAGGTCGGCAAGGAACTGTTCACCAGCTGCGCCGCCGAAATCGTCGGCACCCTGCGTGACAAAGGCTTCGAAGTATTCCTCGACCTGAAATTCCACGATATTCCCAACACCACCGCCATGGCGGTCAAGGCCGCGGCCGAAATGGGCGTGTGGATGGTCAACGTGCACTGTTCCGGTGGCCTGCGCATGATGAGTGCGTGCCGTGAAGTGCTGGAACAACGCAGCGGCCCTAAACCCCTGCTGATCGGTGTGACCGTGCTGACCAGCATGGAGCGCGAAGACCTGGCCGGTATCGGCCTGGATATCGAGCCGCAGGAGCAGGTCCTGCGCCTGGCAGCCCTGGCGCAGAAAGCCGGCCTTGATGGCCTGGTATGCTCGGCGCTGGAAGCCCAGGCCCTGAAGACCGCCCACCCATCACTGCAACTGGTGACCCCGGGGATTCGTCCTGCAGGCAGCGCCCAGGATGACCAACGCCGCATCCTGACCCCGCGCCAGGCGCTGGACGCAGGTTCCGATTACCTGGTGATCGGTCGCCCGATCAGCCAGGCTGCCGACCCTGCCAAGGCATTGGCTGCAGTCGTCGCCGAAATCGCCTGACGGTCACCGATTTAAAATGTGGGAGCGGGCTTGCTCGCGAAGGCGGTGTGTCAGTCAACGAATGAGTAGACTGATCCACGGCCTTCGCGAGCAAGCCCGCTCCCACAGTTAGATCCAGGGGATGTCAGCTGACCTTGAGCACCAGCTTCCCGAAATTCTCGCCGTTGAACAGCTTCATCAGCGTTTCCGGGAACGTCTCCAGCCCCTCCACGATATCTTCCTTGCTCTTGAGCTTGCCCTGGGCCATCCAGCCCGCCATCTCTTGACCGGCAGCGGCAAAGTTCGCCGCATGGTCCATCACCACAAAACCTTCCATGCGCGCGCGATTGACCAGCAATGACAAATAGTTGGCCGGGCCTTTTACGGCTTCCTTGTTGTTGTACTGGCTGATCGCACCGCAGATCACCACACGCGCCTTCAGTGCCAGGCGGCTGAGTACCGCGTCGAGAATATCGCCGCCGACGTTATCGAAATACACATCCACGCCTTTGGGGCATTCGCGCTTGAGGGCGGCGGGCACGTCTTCGCTTTTGTAATCAATCGCGGCGTCGAAGCCCAGTTCGTCCACCAGGAACTTGCACTTGTCGGCGCCCCCGGCAATGCCCACCACGCGGCAACCTTTGAGCTTGGCGATCTGCCCGGCAATGCTACCCACCGCGCCAGCTGCGCCGGAGATCACCACGGTTTCGCCTGCCTTCGGCGCCCCCGTGTCCAACAGGGCGAAATAGGCGGTCATGCCGGTCATGCCCAGTGCAGACAAATAACGTGGCAGTGGGGCGAGTTTCGGGTCGACTTTATAGAAACCGCGTGGCTCGCCGAGGAAGTAATCCTGCACGCCCAGAGCGCCGTTGACGTAGTCCCCCACCGCAAATTTCGGGGTGTTCGAGGCAATTACTTTTCCTACGCCCAGTGCACGCATCACCTCGCCGATACCGACGGGAGGTATGTAGGACTTGCCCTCATTCATCCACCCGCGCATGGCCGGGTCCAGGGACAGGTATTCGTTGCGCACCAGCACCTGCCCATCGCCGGGCGTGCCCACCGGCACTTCCTGGTAGGTGAAGGTGTCCCGCGTGGCCGCGCCGACCGGGCGTTTGGCGAGCAGGAACTGGCGGTTGGTCTGGGCAGTCATGGCAAGGACTCTGTTGGAAGTGAACCCAGAGTGATAGACCCTCAACCGTGGGAGGGCAAGCTCAGCCAGGGGAGCGAATGCCCGGCGATAGGCATTGATGATAGTGCGCCCGGCAGCTTTATCACTGCGGTTCATGCAGCGCCAACCGGCCTTCTGATAGTGCTGACGTGCCCGTCCCGGGGTTGGCTAGACTCGACCCACGGTTATTTCTTGCATAGGACATCTCCCCATGAGCATGACGTTTTCTGGCCAGGTGGCCCTGGTGACTGGCGCTGCCGCCGGTATTGGCCGCGCCACGGCGCTGGCATTTGCCGCCGAAGGCTTGAAAGTAGTGGTTGCCGACCTGGATGTGGCGGGCGGTGAGGGCACCGTCGCGCTGATCCGGCAGGCTGGTGGCGAAGCACTCTTCGTGCGCTGCAACGTCACCCTGGAGGCGGACGTGCAGCAGTTGATGGCACAGACACTCACGGCCTATGGTCGTCTGGACTATGCCTTCAACAATGCCGGAATCGAGATCGAGAAGGGCAAGCTGGCCGACGGCAGCCTGGACGAGTTCGATGCCATCATGGGCGTGAACGTCAAGGGCGTCTGGCTGTGCATGAAGCACCAGCTGCCGCTGCTGCTGGCCCAGGGCGGCGGGGCGATCGTCAACACCGCGTCGGTGGCAGGGTTGGGCGCGGCACCGAAGATGAGCATTTATGCGGCGTCCAAGCATGCGGTGATCGGCCTGACCAAGTCGGCGGCTATCGAGTACGCAAAAAAGAAAATCCGCGTGAATGCGGTATGCCCGGCGGTCATCGATACCGACATGTTCCGCCGTGCCTACGAGGCCGACCCGCGCAAGGCGGAGTTTGCGGCGGCCATGCACCCGGTAGGGCGCATTGGCAAGGTCGAGGAAATCGCCAGTGCCGTGCTTTACCTGTGCAGTGATGGTGCTGCGTTCACCACGGGCCAGGCGCTGGCGGTGGATGGTGGTGCGACGGCCATCTAGGACTGTACGTCGCACGCCATTCGAAAACGTTTTGGGTGGCGTGGGGCATTTCCATAGCTGGCAAAAAGCCGTGATCGATTGTGTGTCATTAAGTAAATAATTCAATTAAATCAATAATTTAGTAAATCTTGGTAGAGGGCCGAACAACGCTTCTGTGCTTAACTCTTGCGGGTTGAATAACAGACAGTTGAAGTGGGTGGCTCATGGATTTAGGGATCGATCGACAGGCTCTTGTACCGGTGGTGCAGCAGATTGTCAGCGCGGTGGCGCAATGGATTCGCAAGAGCGGGGCAGCCCCGGGCACACGTTTGCCGTCCGTGCGGCAGCTGGCGCTCGATAACCTGGTCAGCCAGTCCAATGTGGTCGAGGCATTCGAGCGCATGGTGGCCCAAGGGTTGCTTGTACCTCGGCAGGGTTCAGGCTTTATGGTGGCCCCGCCAGCGGCGTCTCGTGAAACCCAATGGTATGAAGGTGCCGAGCAGGCATGGGGGACTTTTACCGACGGCCCACTGGGCGAGCTGAAGCTGGGGTGTGGCTGGCTGCCGGACGCCTGGCGTGAAAGCGATGACATCAGCTATGCAATTCGCGAGGTCAGCCGTACCGATACTGCAGGTCTGTTCAACTACAGCACGCCGCTGGGGTTGCCGGCATTGCGAGAACAATTGCTCAAGCGCCTGACCCACATGCAGGTGGCCTCTGGCTTGGAGTGCATTCTCACCACCCATGGTGCCAGCCATGCCCAGGATCTTTTGATACGCACGCTACTCAAGGCGGGCGATACGGTAGTGGTCGAGGCCCCGGGCTACGGCAACCTCTTTCGCCAACTGGCCTTTCATGGCGTCCATCTGCTGGAAGTGCCGCGTACCCACGGCGGTCCGGATATCCCGGCGCTGGAGGCATTGTTGCAACACCATCGGCCCAAGTGCCTGTTCATCAACGGGCTGTACCACAACCCCACTGGCACCAGCCTGTGCCGTGAGGTCGCCGAGCGCTTGCTGCAACTGGCTCGCCGCGAAGACTTCCTGATCATCGAAGAAGACATCTATGGCGACTTGCAACACGCCAGTTGCGTGCGGCTGTCGGCGCTGCCCCATGAGGGGCGGGTGATCTATGTGTCGAGCTTTTCCAAGACCCTGAGCAGTGCCCTGCGTGTGGGGTACCTCAGTGCCAGCGCCGCGATCGTTGCCCGACTGGCCAGCCTCAAGACCTTGACCGGCATCGGCACCTCGCGGTTTGCCGAGGCAGTGGTTGCCTCGCTGCTGGCCAATGGCACGTATCGCAAATGGGTGCAGCGCTTGCGCAAGCGCCTGGGCATGCAAATGGCCGCTACCCTGCAAGTGCTGGAGGACGAGGAGTGGCGGGTGTTCGCCATACCCTCGGGAGGTATGTTCCTGTGGGTCAAGCCCGGCGTAGCGGACCCTTCACGGCTGCACGCGCAGGCTCGACGGCTCGGCGTGTTGCTGTCACCCGGTGCGCTGTTCAGCCCCAGTGGTGAACTCAGTGACTGGCTGCGCATCAACGTGGCCTATGCTGATGATCAGCGAGCGCTGGCGTTGTTCCGCGCCATGGGGCCTGCCAGGCCGACCTCGACCATCCTGAAAACGACGAGCGTGTAGCTTTTTGCCATTATTCCGGCGCCAGCGTCTTGTGTCAGTGCCCCGTGGTTGCGAATCTCGCCATTGGTAAATCGGGCTTGATGGCATCTGCCATTGCAAGAGGACTCAAGTGCAATGATTTCGGCCGTGCAACGACGTTTCGCCAACCTCGGGATGGCAAAAAAACTGGGCTTGGGCTTTACCCTGGTGCTGCTGCTGACAGCCTTGGTGGCGGCGATTGGTGTCTGGTCCCTGCAGACCGTCGGCCAGCGTTTCGAAGGCCTCAAGGCGATGTCCTCGCTCAACAGCGGCTTGCTCAAGGTGCGCCTGATCGAGCAGGACTACGCCCTGCATGCCGACCCGAAAGCCGTTGACGCCCTGCACGAGAGCGTCGACGCGCTGGCTGCGCTGGCGGCCAGCCTCAAGGCCCAGTCCGCCGCGAATGTGCCGGTGATGACCGACGTCGAGCAGGCGCTAGCCGCCTATCGCAAGGCGTTCGATGAGTTCGTCGAGTTGACCCAAACCAAGGACCTGGCCCTGGAAATGGCCAGTTGGTCGGTGTCCAGCGTGGCCAACAACCTTGATGTGTTGCAGGCTGGCCTGGCCGACGACGGTGCCTATGGGCTCAAGGAAAGCCAGGGCAAGGAGGGCGCGGAGTTTATCGAGCAGGCAGGGCAGGTCAGCCAGGTGTCGCGGCTGATGCTGCAGGCCATGAACGAAGCGCGGGTGCGTCTGGACCAGAGCCGCAAGGTCGATGCGGACGACGCTGAACAAGGCAAGATCGAACAGGCCGACCAGGCCCTGGCTCAAGTCGAACAACTGAAAACCTCGGTCAAGGATGCCGGCTACCAGACGGTGCTCAATGAAGTGTCCGGGCATATCGCTTCGTTCAGCGAAAAGCTTGGCGAATACACCGGGCTGCTGGCCCAGGAAAAAGTCGTCTACAAGCAATTGCATGATCGCGCCGACCAGGTGGTCAGCCGGGTGAACCAGGCCTATGACGCGGAAGACCAGTCGATGCAGGCGCAATTGAAGAAAAGCGCGGTGCTGATCATCGGTTCGTCGGCCCTGGCCCTGTTGGTGGGGTTGATCGCGGCATGGGTGATTACCCGCTTGATCGTTGCGCCGCTGCGCAGTGTGATCGCGGTGGCCCAGCAAATTGCCGCCGGCGATTTGAGCGGGCGCATGGAGGTCAACCGTCGTGATGAAATTGGCCAACTGATGCAGGCAATGCAGCAGATGGGCAACGGGCTGAGCCAGATGGTCAGCGGGTTGCAGGCCGGGATCGAGCAACTGGCGGCGTCGGCCCATTCACTGTCCAGTGTCACTGAACAGACCAATGTCGAGGTCAGCAGCCAGAAGGAAGAGACCGAGCAGGTGGCCACGGCGATGAACCAGATGACCGCCACCGTGCACGACGTGGCGCGTAATGCCGAAGAAGCGGCCCAGGCTGCACAGACCGCCGACGACAAGGTCGATAGCGGCCAGCAAGTGGTACGCCAGAGCTTGCAGCGTATCGAATTGCTCGCCACCTCCAGCACCAGCGCAAGCGCGAGCATCGAAAGCCTGAGTGCGGAAATCCAGAATATCGGCACCGTGTTGAGTGTGATCAAAAGCGTGGCCGAGCAGACCAACCTGCTGGCACTCAATGCCGCCATCGAGGCGGCGCGGGCAGGGGAGCAGGGCCGTGGTTTTGCGGTGGTCGCCGATGAAGTGCGGGCACTGGCCAAGCGTACCCAGCAATCGACCGAGGAAATCGAGCGACTGGTCAGCACCTTGCGCAGTGCGGCGCAGTCGTCGGTTCAGCAGATCCAGCAGAGTGGCGAGCTGGTGAAGCTGGCGGTCAGCGATGCATTGGAAACCGAGAGCGCACTGGGCAGCATCGCTGCCGCCGTGTCCTTGATCCAGCAGATGAACCAGCAGATTGCTGCGGCGGCCGAAGAGCAGAGCTCGGTGGCCGAAGAGATCAATCGCAGCGTCACCAGCATTCGCGCCAGTGCCGACCAGTCGGCGCTGAGCATGCAAGGCAATGCCGCATCGAGCATCCAGTTGGCGCAACTGGGTACCGAACTTCAGGGCATGGTGGGGCACTTCCGCCTTTGATCGCACCGTGCAGGTGGCGACCAAAGGGCGGGAGGGCGATCAGGCGTTGTTGGCGAGGAACGTCAGCAGTGCTTCGTTGACGAAATCCGGATTCTCCCGGGCCGAAATGTGCCCGGCTTCAGGAATCAGGATCAGGCTGCAGCCGATCAGTTCGGCCATTTCCGCAGATTCGGCAGGGGGACGAGGCTTGTCTTGTTCGCCGCACATCACCAGGGTGGTGTCGGCGTCCAGGCGTGGCAGTTGGTCCAGGATGTCTGCACGGCTGAAGATCAGCCGGCCCAGTGGCACGATGCTGTCCAGCAGGCGTTCCCGCGTGAAGGCTTGCAGTTCGGCGCGAAAGCCCTGGTACAGCGCTGACTCACGGTCAATGCCTGGGCGAAAGAAGATCGGTGCAACCACATCCAGCAACGGCTCGGGAATGGCGCCGGCGTCTTCGATCATCTTGAACAGCGAGAAGTAATACTGGCGCGTGGCCTCGGGCTCGGCACCCAGGTAGGTGTCCATCAGTACCAGGCTGTTGATGCGCTCTGGCGCGAGCAATGCCAGGCGTGCGCCCCACATTCCACCGACCGACAGGCCCACCAGGTTGATCTGCGCAATGTCCAATTGGTCCAGCAGGGCCAGGGCCTGGCGGGCGAGATCGTCCAGGGATCGGGTAGCCGCCGGCAGCGGCCCCGACTCGCCGTGGCCCCACAGCTCAGGAACAATCACACGGTACTGTTGCGACAAGGCTTCGATTTGCGGAGCCCACATGTCGCGGTCCCACAGGTAACTCGAGCCCAGCAGGACGACCGGGCCGGTGCCCTGGTCGACATAATGCAGCGGTTGTCCATCAATCACGGCGACGGGCATAACAGGCCTCTGGCTTCACGGAGTGAGGGGCACTTTTTTACGCTACTCGGGGGCGGGGGGATAGATGCAAAGTGATGGCATATCGTGGCGATGTGCTGTCTGTGGCAGTTGTAGTGAGCGGGCTCGCCCCGCGCGGCGCCGTGCCTGACACACTGCAGTGCCTGATACGACGCGGCGCGGGGCGAGCCCGCTCACTACAATCAGTCGTAGATGACTTTCTTTTTCCAGTCGGCGTCGGCGTCGACCACTTTCAGGCCTTCGGTCAATTCGTTGACCTCATCTTCAGCCGGTTTGCTGTTGGTCAGCACGGTGGAGTTGGCGCGGGCCAATTGTTTCTCCAGCAATTGCAGCTGCGCACTGTAGACCACCGGTTCGGGCTGCTTGCGCAAATACTGCACGCCCCGCTCGAACGCTAGGCGCGCCTGGCCGGGCTGGCCTTGTTGCAGGGCATGTTGGCCGAGGTTGTTGAAGAATTCGATGTGCAGCAGCACCAGGATATGGCGGATTTCCTTGATCCAGTGCTTGGCCTCGTTGGCCGGCAGGAAACCGTCCTGGGCGGCGCGGGTGACTTGGCCGTGCAGGGCTTCGAGCAGGAAACGCACGTCCTTGGCCTTGGCTTCGGTCTGGATCGGCGCGGGCGGGTTGGTCACCGGGATCGATTCGCCCTGGGCGATCAAGGCGCTCAACTCGGTGATGCGCGCCTTGAGTGGGGCACTGGCCTTGTTGAGGTTCAACAGGCGCTGGTTGACGTTCAGCTCCAGACGGGTCAGCAACAGCTTGAGCGCCGGGCTCATCAACTGGCCAGGAAAGGTCTCGGTGATTTCGCCGCAACGACGCAGCCGATCATTGAGTTCGATCTCGGTGCGTTTCTTTTCCAGTTTGTTGTTTTCCACCACGTGGTTCATGTAGCCAATGGCGATCAGTATTACGATCCCGGCTATTACCAGCAGGGTGATCATGAGTGGTGTCACCGGTGTGACCTCTTAATAGGGTTTGCAGTGGAGTGTAGTGACTGAGCCATCTGGCGGATAGGACTGATCGACCAGTTGCCCAGGTAGTTTCTTCTATATAGGTAAGCGTTCCCTGCATAGATGCACATTGCCATCATTTGCTAGTGTGGACTATAACGCCTTGTCGGGCGCCAGAATATAGGCGTCAAAGCCTGGACGGGCAGAATGTGCGCCAAGGCCCGGAAAGCGGGGCGAAGTCATTGATTTTAATAAATTTATCCTTGGGGGTTGACGACCTTTCAATCCATCCATAGAATGCGCGCCACTTAACGCGTAAAGCACACAGCGAAACGCGGTTAAGCAGTGAAGTTGTACGTGTGTCCCCTTCGTCTAGTGGCCTAGGACACCGCCCTTTCACGGCGGTAACAGGGGTTCGAGTCCCCTAGGGGACGCCAATATGCGGGAATAGCTCAGTTGGTAGAGCACGACCTTGCCAAGGTCGGGGTCGCGAGTTCGAGTCTCGTTTCCCGCTCCAAATTTAAGCAGTGTTGCCCTCGGGTGGCACTGAGTGAAACCAGGGCATGGTCTTCGGGCCTAATCTCTGGACACTGAAATACACACCATGTGTTTCAGTTGTGTGTCCCCTTCGTCTAGTGGCCTAGGACACCGCCCTTTCACGGCGGTAACAGGGGTTCGAGTCCCCTAGGGGACGCCATTTTGCGGGAATAGCTCAGTTGGTAGAGCACGACCTTGCCAAGGTCGGGGTCGCGAGTTCGAGTCTCGTTTCCCGCTCCAATTTAAGCAGTGTGGCCTTCGGGCGGCACTGAGTGAAACCAGGGCGTAACCTTCGGGTTTAATCTCTGGACACTGAAACACACACCCTGTGTTTCAGTTGTGTGTCCCCTTCGTCTAGTGGCCTAGGACACCGCCCTTTCACGGCGGTAACAGGGGTTCGAGTCCCCTAGGGGACGCCATTTGCGGGAATAGCTCAGTTGGTAGAGCACGACCTTGCCAAGGTCGGGGTCGCGAGTTCGAGTCTCGTTTCCCGCTCCATATTCAACAAAAACGCCGATCAGAGATGATCGGCGTTTTCGTTTGCGCGTTTTATTGCTTCGGCGGCCTAGGGCCGCCGAACTCAATTCAGCACATGGGTTTCTTGCTTGGGCATGAAGAACCGGGCAAACAACTCGGACTGCGACTTGATGTTCAGCTTGTTGTAGATATTGCGCCGATGAACCTTGATGGTTTCCGCCGACAGCGACAACTTGCCAGCAATCTCCTTGTTGGAGAAACCGCTCAACAGCAACTTGAGCACATCCTTTTCGCGGGCGGTGATCTGCGTGCTCAACTGCACAATGGTTTCCGACCACGCCGGTGGCTCGCTGAGGTTTTTTTCCACTTCGCTTTCAAAGCTCATGCGCTGATGCATCAAGGCCGTGACCCACGGCTTGATGATGTCCAGGATCGTGATCTGCTCCTGGGTGAAGCGTACGTTGCTGCCCAGCGAAATGCACAGCGTCCGGTCGGCGTCGAGCTGCACGTTGTACTGCGCTTCATCGACGGTGATGTATTGCGCGAAATACTGGTGGTAGTACTCGGTGGTCAGGAAGTGTTCCGGCGCGATGTCCAGCAGGTGAAAAAAGCCGGTCTGCGGGTTTTCCCGGTTGGCGATATAAAACGGATCCAGCAGGTACAGCCCTTTTATATAGCGATGAATAAAGGCATCGATTTCTTCGGAGTCCACCACTTCCGGCAGGCTGATGACTTGCACTTGCTGGTCGCTGAACACCACGACCACCCAGTTATCGATCTGCACATATTCATTCAGTACGCGAATCAGCGAGCTCCAGAAGGCTGGGCGATTCAACTGCATGATCAGCTTCCCCGCTGATCGATGCCAGGCCAGGTTATGAAGGTCGAGCGACATTTTCTACCCCTTTAGGGTTAGGGATTTTCAGGTCAAAGGTAAGTATTTGTAGGTATTTACTATTCAACGATGCCCGGTATATTCACCAGCGAGCGAATGAAGGCCATGAGGGCCTATCGTTTTGACAAGGATAGTCATATGAGTAAATCACATTTGCGAGCCATTTTTTTGGCCTCGCTCCTTGCTGTTGGCACCAGTACGGCGACACAGGCTGCAGCGCCTGGGGTGTACCTGTATAACTGGTTCGGCCTTCTCGCCCCGGAAACCCCAAAGCAGTTCGAGCAGAAGACCGGTTCACGGCTGCACATGGATCCGTTCGACAGCGCCGAGATCATGCAAAGCAAAGTCATGGCCGGACGCACCGGGTATGACGTCGTCGTTGCCACCTCCAATACCTTGCCAGGCCTGATCAAGGCCGGCGTCCTCCAGCCGCTGGACCGCAAGCAGCTGAGCAACTATTCCCATATCGACCCCGACATGCTCAACCTGCTGGCGGCGAACGACCCCGGCAACCTCTACGCCGTGCCCTACCTGTGGGGCACCACCGGCATCGGTTATGACGTCGACAAGGTCAAGGCCGCACTGGGCGAGAACGCGCCGGTGAACAGCTGGGACCTGATCTTCAAAGAGGAAAACATCAGCAAGCTCAAGTCGTGTGGCGTGGCCATGCTTGACTCGCCGAGCGAGATCATTTCGATCGCCCTGCATTACCTGGGGCTGCCCAGCAACAGCCAGAACCCTGAGGACTATCAGAAGGCCCAGGCACTGCTGCTGAAAATCCGCCCTTACATCGTCTACTTCGACTCATCGCGCATCGATGCCGACCTGGCGGACGGCAACATTTGCGCCGTCGTCGGCTGGGCCAACGGCGCGCTGGCGGCGCAAGCCCTCAACGAGAAGAACAACACCGGCCGCACCATCGCCTACAGCCTGCCTCGCGAAGGCGGCCTGGTCTGGTCGGAGAACTTCGTGCTGCTCAAGGATGCCCCGCACGCCAAGCAAGGCATGGCTTTCATCAACTACATGCTTGAGCCGCAAGTGATTGCCAAGAGCTCGAACCACACGCTGTACCCCAACGCCAACAAGGACGCCACCGAGTTCGTCGAGCAGAAGCTGCGCGACAACCCGTGGATCTACCCAGACAAAAAGACTATCGCCGAGCTCGTTCCACTGGAGCCCTTGCCCTTGAAGTTGGAGCGCATCCGCACGCGTGTCTGGACCAAGGTAAAAAGCGGCACCTGATCTGCGTTTCACACGCTGTGCCGGCTTCAAGACATTCCAGGGAGGGAAGAATCATGCGCCGAGGCGATTGCCCACGCGGCTTGGAGCCGGACGACTACAAAGCCTACAAGGAAATAGAGGAACAGATTGGGCACTGCACACCTGAGCAGGCCTGGGCCATGTATTTCGTTTCCACCGGGATGGTGCGCGAATACATCACCTTGGCCGTGATGGAACATATCGGCCGGGGCAATAAAGCCTTGTTGTTCGAATTCCCCGAGCTGGCGCTGGTGGAGCGGGGCGGTCTCGCACCCAATTGATCCTTCCAACAAAAAAGCCCGCCATCATGGCGGGCTTTTTGTTTTCATCGCGTGATCAGAGCTTTGGCAACTGCCCGACACGGCCCATCATCTCGGTGACAATCTGCAGGTCCAGCAGGAACTGGTCGACGGTCTTGAACTCGCTGTCGGTGTGCCCGGTGTACTTCACTTCTGGGCGCGCCAGGCCAAACTGCACGCCGTTGGGCAGCTCATGCACGGAGGTTGCACCGGCCGAGGTGCCAAATTCGTGCTTCATGCCCAGGTTCTCGCTGGCCACTGCCAACAAGGCCTTCACCCATTCGCCTTCCGGGTTGCGATACATCGGCTCGGCGACGGAGTAGGTGAAGCCCACCTTCACTTTGGTTTTCTTGTCCCAGGCACTGAGTTTGTCAGCAATTTCGGCCTTGAGTTTTTCCGGTGACTTGCCCTTCGGCACACGCAGGTTGACCGCCAGCTTGAAGGCTTTGTCATCCTGGCCCACAAACGTCAGCGACGTGGTCAGCGGCCCCATGAAGGCATCGGAGAAACCCACGCCCAGTTTATTGCCCAGGTAGTCCAGGCCCCAGTTGTCGGCGGCATAGTGCGCCGCATCGGTGATGTGGTTGTGCTTGAGTGCCACCTTGCCCTCAAGGCTATGGATCAGGCCCAGCATTCGCGCGACAGGGTTGACGCCGGCTTCCGGTTCCGAAGAGTGCGCCGAGACGCCCGTGACCGTCAGTTTGACCTCCTTGTCGACCACTTTGGCGTCGACCTGGAAGTTGCCGCCATTGCGCTTTGCATACTCAGCGCCGGCCTTTTGCAGGTTGGCAGCCAGCTCGGCCGGCTTATCGCTGAGCAGGGTCGCCACCGACGCCGATGGAATCTGGTTGGTGGCCATGCCGCCGGTCATCGAAATGATTTCTGCGCCTTTGCCTTCGCCTTTGCGCACCGGGAAGGTCGCCATGACCGTGCCGTAGCCTTTTTCGGCGATGACCACCGGGTAACCGCCGTCCAGCGCCAGGTTGTACTGCGGCGTCGGGTTGTGTTCGAAGTAGTAGGGAATCGCGTCGCCGTTGGTTTCTTCGGTGGTGTCCACCAGCAGTTTGAAGGTGCGCGCCAGCGGCAGCTTTTCTTCCTTGATCACCTTCATGGCGTACATCGCCACCACGATGCCGTTCTTGTCATCCTCGGTGCCACGGCCATACATGCGGTCGCCGATCAGCGTGACCTTGAACGGGTCGAGCTTGGTGCCGTCTTTGAGCACCCAGTTCTCCGGCGTCACCGGCACCACATCGGCATGGGCGTGGATGCCCACCACTTCATCGCCGCTGCCTTCCAGGGAGATTTCGTACACGCGGTTGTCGATGTTGCGGAAGTTCAGGTTGAAGGCTTTTGCCAGGTCCTGGATCTTGGCGGCGATCTTGAGGAATTCCGGGTTCTTGTACTGCGGCACGCCTTCAATGTTGAACGTGGGGATTTCCACCAGCTCGCGCAGGGTTTCGGTCGCGGCCTTGCCGTACTTCACCCGCGTGTAGATGCCCAGCAGGCGGTTGATTTCGTTCTGCTGGTCGGCGTTCAGCGTCTGGTTGCCGAGGAACCCATTGATTGCCGGGCCCACGTCGCTGGTTTTTCCTAAGTCGCCCTTGGTCAGGGCGCCGAGGAAACCGCGAAAATCGCTGACCGATGTTTCGTTGAACTGCTGCAGAATCTGCGCGCTTTGCTCTGGGGTAATGTTGGCAAAGGCCGCGTTGGACAGAGTCGACAGGCTGGCCGCGAACAGGGTAGCCGCCACCAGTTTTTTGAGTGGAAAGTGCATGGAGAGATGCATTCCTTTGCAGATGGTGAGTGGGAAATTTCTGATTAATCTGTCAGAAACATTTCCACACACTACCATTAGTCAGGTGTTCTTGGTCAATGCTGGCCAGGATGGGGCTCTGGGTACTCCTCGGTCACGTTCAAGGCTCTAGCGTAGGGGCCATCCCACAATTGCTCGTGTAATTCCCCGACACGCTTGGCCATCGCCTCGCTGCGCATCACCACTTCCAGGTTGCGCGAGTTATCCAGATAACCACCCAGCCAGTTACTGGTGCCCACCCACGCCACTTGCCCATCGATCTCCATCGTCTTGCTGTGGATCACCCGTGCATAGGGGATAAACCCTTGCTTGGCTTCGGGCAGGGTGACGATTTTGACCTGCACGTTAGGCAGCACGGCCAGGCTTTTGAGGTAGGGCAGTTCCAGCTTGTCGGTGTTCCAGTTGGACACCATCAGCTTGATCGCCACCCCCCGCGCCGCAGCAGCGCGCACGGCATTATCGATCACTGCGTAGTACGGACGTGTCCGGTCAGGTCCGTAGGACAGCGGTGCATAGTCGAGCAATTGCACACGCACTTCTTTTTTCGCCTCGCCCAGTAAGCGTGGCAGTTCCAGCTGTGAGTCACCCACGCCCGGCGGGTTGTAGCGTTGCGGGCTGGCGATTAGGTAGTTGCCGGTGCGCGCAGGCTCTGCGCCTTTTGCCGGCAGCGGCACGGGCTTGTGCGCTGCCAGGGCGGCCTGGGCGTTCCAGTCTTGGTTGAATATGGCCTGCACCTGGCCGACCACGCTGGCGTCGCTGATGCGCAGGCCGGTTTCGTGGATTTGTTCCAGTGAGCGCCAGTCGAAATTCTGGCTGCCGATAAACGCCTGCTTGCCATCCACCACCATGTACTTGGCGTGGATGATGCCGCCGCTCAGTTGCCCGTAAGGCAGTACGCGGAAGGTCAGGTTGGGGGTTGCGCGCAAGCGTTCCAGCGTGGAGGCTTCCGACAGCTTGATGCCTTTTTCTTCCAGCAAAAAGCGAATCTTCACACCGCGTTTGCCTGCGGATTCCAGGTGTTCGATCACCTTGTCCATCACCGAACCTGGGTGATCGGCCGCGTAGAACTGGCCGATGTCGATGGAGGTTTTTGCGCCGTCGAACAGCTCGATCCACACGGGCCCAGGTTGACGCAAATCGGCGGTACCCAGCGCGGTGTCCACGGGCACGGTGTGCACCAGTTCAAAACCCGCAATTGAAAAGTCCGCCTGGGCAAGCGGACTGAGGAGCAAACCGGCAAGGCCTGCGATACGCAATTTCAAGGGAATGGGCATAGGGATCTCTTCGTAAAAAATGGCGGGCGCATTGCGCGCCCGCCCGAACCATTACGCGGTGCGGCTGTGCAGCGGGGTCGGTACCAGGTGTGGGACTTCACCCTGCACACGGGCACCGGTGGCTGCGCGGATCAGCAGAATTTTCAGCTGGTCGTTGATGCGCTCCAGGCTGTCCTGGAAGAAGTTGTGGAACACCACGCAGAACAGCGCGATGGCGATCCCCAGGCCGGTGGCGAACAAGGCCGTACCGATACCACCGGAGATCTGGCCCGGGTCGGACACGCCGGCACTGGCCAGTGCCTTGAAGGTGTCGATGATGCCCAGGATGGTCCCGAGCAACCCCAGCAGCGGGGCGGCAGTGGTGATGGTCTCGATGATCCACAGGCTGCGGGCCAGCGGCGCGCGGGTGGTCAGGTACTGGGTTTCGATCACGTCATCCAGGTCCTTGCGCGAGCCGTGGCTGGCTTTTTGCGCCAGCACCGGCCGCACCATGGTCAACGGCAGGCTGTCGCGACGGGTCAAGCTTTCCGGCAGGTCGCGTTCGCTGTGCACGTTGGCGCCCAGCACCTCGGTCAAGGCGCGCGCTTGACGGCGCACATAGGCGAAGAAAATCCCGCGTTCGATGGTGATAAAGATCGCGATGGCCATCGCGGCATACATCACATAAAACGTGATGTCGTGGAGCACATTCATGTCCATGTTCACTTACCTCGCAGTTAGAAATTGGCTTCCAGGGAAACCGTCACGGTGCGTTCCAGGCCCACGATGTACGCCGGGTCGCCGTCGCGGAAACCGCCGTAGGTGGCCGAGTTGGTCTTGGTGGTGTACACGCCGTCCAGGTACTTCTTGTCGAACAGGTTGTCGACGTTCAGGCGCAGGGTCGCGTCCTTGACCACCTTCTTGTCCACCGGCAGGTAGATACCGGCGCCGGCGTTGAAGACGGTGCGCCCGGAGATCGCCTCGTCGTTGGTCAGGTCGCCGTAGAGCTTGCTGGTGTACTTGCCGCCGAAGGTGCCGTAGAAGCGCCCATCGTCGTAGCCGATGTTGGCGGCCAGCATGTTTTTCGGCACGTTGGCGAACTGCTTGCCACTGGTGGGCAACAGGATGGCCTTGCCGGCGTTGTAGACGGTCAGGTCATCTTGTTGCTCGGCCTTGGTGTAGGTGTAGGAGGTGTAGTAGTTGAAGTGGTTCGGCAGCAGGCCGCTCCATTCCAGCTCCAGGCCGCTGTTGTTGACGGCACCGGCGTTGATGTCGGCGAAGTCGCCGTTGATGTCTTTGGACGACACCTGGCGATCCTTGAACTGCATGTAGAACAAGGTCGCGGCCACGGTCATGTCTTCATCGGTGTAGCGCCAGCCCAACTCGTGGTTCCAGCTGGTTTCCGGCTTGGCGTCGATGGAGCCGGCACCTTTGTCGTACAGCACGTAGTTCTGCGGGATACGCATGTTGCGCGACAGGCTGTAGAACAACTGGTCACGTTCGTCGAGCTGGTACTTGAGGCCGACGTTGGGCAGCAGCTTGTTGTAGGTCTGGTTACGCTTCTCGGCCTGCTCGGTGAGGCTGCCATGGTTGGTGCCATCACGCTCGACGTTCATGTAGGCCAGGCCCGCCACCAGGGTCCAGTCCGGGTTGATGTACCAGGTGTCCTGGGCCCAGACTTTTTGCGCCGGGGTGACGGTGAAGCGGTCGCGACCCTGCACGGTGTTGCCGTTGGCATCGACCACGGCGTTGCCGTCTGGCCAGGTGTCGGTTGGCTTGCCGTTGCTCTTGAGGGCAATGAACGGTTGGGTCTGGCTCTGGCGCGCACGCTCATACCAGTAGCCGAATTGCAGGCTGTGTTCTTCCAGGTCCCAGTTCAGCTTGGTGGTGATGCCCGGGCGCCAGGTCTGGGTGCGGGAAGGGCGGTAGTACACGCCGGTGGTTGAGGAACCGTCGGCGTTGTACTGCGCCGCGGTCGGCAGGTTGCTCAAGTCGAACACGCCGCCCGCGTTGGAGCCGCGGTTCAGCGCGTAGCTGTTCGAGCCCACGCCGCTGCCGTTGCCCCAGTAGTAATACGGGATCACCGACAACGCCAGGTTGTCAGCCAGTTTGAATTGGGTATTGAGCACCCCCGTGAAGGTTTGGAAAGGGTTCTGCGCCAGGGCGTAGTAGCTGTTGACCTTGCCGTTGCTGCCTACGGTCGGCGTGGCAGGGTACGGGTCGTACTTGCGGCCGTTCTGCTGGAACTGGCCCTTGGTGAGCTGGCTGTAGCTGTTGTTGTCCTGCTCGTGGTACTTGAGGATCAGGTTGGCGGTGTTGCCGTTGCCGGCGTCGAAGAAACTGTTCCACTCCACCTTGTCCGCCCGCACGGCGCCCGAGCCGCGCCACATGTCACCTTCGGTATGAGACACCGACAGCCAGTTGCTCAGGCCGTTGATCTCGCCGCTGTTGAGCCGGGCAAAGGTCTTGCGGGTGGCGTTGCTGCCCATGACCTGTTTGACGAACGCGCCGGTTTCCTTGGTCGGGCGAATGGTCACGATGCCGATGTTGCCGCCGCTGGAACCGATGTGCGGGCCGTCAGCTTCCGCCGAGCCTTGGGTGACGAAGATCTGCTCGATGTTTTCCGGGTCGCCCAGCAGGTTGGAGTAGAGCGCGTAGTTGCCGGAGTCGTTGATCGGCATGCCGTCCACCGACATCCCCACCTGGTCGGAGTTGAGCCCGCGCATGGTGAAGCGGAAACCCGACAGGCCGGTGTTGTCTTCGCTGGAGATGTTCAGGCCCGGGGTGTACTTGAGCTTGTCGATCGCGTTACCGGTGGCGGTCTGCTTATCCAGCGCTTCCTTGGTCACGGTGGAGCGGCCCTTGATGCTTTCTTCCTGCACCATGTAGCCGCCACCTGCCGTGGCCTTGCCTTGAACCCCAATCGTCCCGACGTCGCTGTCGTTGGTGTCGGCCATGACCATTCCATGGCCCATGCTTGCGGCAACGAGTGCCAGATGAATCCGTGTGAACCTCATCACTGTCGTCCTGGTGTCGGGTGCTTATTGCACGCTGTAGTTGAAGGTGGCGGTGAAGCGCTGCTCATTGCGCCCCCCGAAGGCTTGCTCGGGGAACGGCTTGACTTGCTTGATACGACGCAAGCTGTTGGTGGCGGCCCGGTTGAGCAACATGCTCGAGGCCTGGGTCTGCAAGCCGGAATCCAGAACGCGACCCTGGCGGTCCACCAGCAGCCAGATCACCACTTCGCCGCTGGGGCGTTCGAGGGAGGCCTGGCGCCCGGTGGGGTACTGCTTGTAGGTGTCCAACTCGTTGCGCAAACCCTTGAGGTAACCGCCTTCCAGCGCCTGGCCGTCGACCTTCGGCGGCGCCGGCGGTGCGGGTGTCGGCGCGGCCTGGGCCACGGCGGCGGGGGCCGGTTTGGCGGCCACCGGTGGCGGCGTCGGTGTTGGGGTTGGCTTGGCGACCACGGGCTTGGGCACAGGTTTTGGCTTGGGCTCAGGCTTGGGTTTTGGCTGCGGTTTGGGCGGCGGCGGCGGCGGGGCCGGCTCGGCCTCTTCGTCCTCGATCACCGGCGGTGGCGGCTCTTGTTCCACCACCGGTTCCGGGATGACTTCCGGCTCGGGTTCGACCAACGCCAGCTCGACCGCCGACTCGTCGTACTTGGGTTCGACCTTCAAGGTCTGGGACTGGATACCCAGTGCAATCAGCACCAGGGCGATCAGGGCCGGGACACTGCCCAGCAGCTGACGCGCACGAAACAGGACGTACATGATCAGGACTTACGCGTGGCAATGGACACGGAGGTGAAGCCACCCAGGCGCAGGGTGTCCATCACTTCCACCAGGCGCGAAACCTCAACGCCCTTGTCACTATTGACGATGATCGTCGACTTGGTATCGGGCTTCTCGGCGGCCTTCAATGCCGGTACCAGGGCGTCCACCGTGAGGTCCTTGCCGTCGAGTTGCAGCTGGCCTTCCAGGCCCAGCGTCAGGATGAATTTGTTCTGTGGTTTGAGCTGCTGCGAGCTGCTCGCGCTGGGCAATTGAGTCTTCATGCCGAGGGCCGGAATCACGTTCAAGCTCACGAGTACGAAAAACACCAGGAGGAACATCATCACGTCGATCATCGGGATCAATTCGATGTGTGCCTTGCGCTTCTTGGGTTCATCCCAGGTTCTCATTCCGCTACCCCGTCGTTGAATTAGGGGCGACACGCTAACAACCAAAAATGACCGATTGGTTAACTTTAATTGACGTTTTTAGGGCTCTAGGACGCGTCTTTCAGACGATTTACCTTGCAGTTTTATGACGTAATGCAAATGACACACAGGGGCTACATTCTTGAAGAATTTATCTCGAGAGCACCTCTGTATGCCGACCGCACTGCCTCATTTGGCGACTCCGCGACTACTATTGCGGGCGCTGGAAATGACCCAGGCCGAGACCCTTTTTGGCCTCGCCAACGGGCCGAAAATCGCCGACAACACCGCGAACATTCCGTCGCCCTACACGCTGGAAACGGCGCAGGAATTTATTGGCGCGATGGGCGATAAATTTCGTGCGGGCGACCTGCTCAGCCTCGGGATGCACCTGCGGGAAAGTGGCGAGCTGATCGGCATGGTCAGCTTGCGTCTGAATGCGCGGCATCACTATGGCCACCTCGGTGGTTGGGTCGCGGCAAGCTGTCGAAACCAGGGCTATGCCGCCGAGGCGGCGAGTGCGGTCACGGGTTACGGGTTCACGCAGCTCGGACTGCATCGGGTGGGCAGCCAGTGCTTTGGTCGCAACAAGGAATCGGCACGGGTGATGGAAAAAATCGGCCTGCGCTATGAGGGTTGCATGCGCGGGGCGTTTCTCAAGAACGGCGTGTATGAAGACTTGCTCGGTTTCGCCGCGCTGCGCGAAGACTGGGAGGCGCGCACATGAGCGGCGAGGTGAACCATGGCCGTCGGCGCATTCTCACGGGGCTGGCGGTTGCTTCGGCTTTTTCGATCCTCAGCCCGTTTGCGCGCAGTGCCGGGGTCGACTATCCGTTCACCCTGGGCGTGGCTTGCGGTGACCCGTTGCCCGATGGGTTTGTGATCTGGACGCGCCTGGCGCCGCTGTTCAATGCCGGGGATGGTCGAGGCGGGTTGAGCCGCCCGGTGCCAGTGCGTTGGCGGGTGGCCAGCGATGCGGCCATGACGCGCATTGTGAAGCAGGGCGAAGCCACGGCGACGGAACGCTTTGCCCATTCGGTGCATGTGGAAGTGGCGGGGCTGGAAGCGGGCAGGCCGTACTGGTACCAGTTCGAAGGCCTGGGCGCGCAGAGCCCGGTAGGCCGTGCGTGTACTACGCCGCCTATGCAGGCGATGGTGTCGGCGCGGTTAGGGTTTGTGTCGTGCTCGCACTGGGAACGCGGTTACTTCAGCGCGTATCGCCACCTGGCGGCTGAGCAGCCGGACCTGGTGTTTTTCCTCGGTGACTACATCTACGACAGTTCCTATGCGGCTGATTCGGGCAAGGTCATTCGCCCCCATGGCAGCGGCAATGCAGTGAGCCTGAGCGACTATCGCAACCGCTATGCCCTGTACAAAACCGATCCGGACCTGCAGGCCCTGCACGCTGCTGCACCGAGCGTGGCGACCTGGGATGATCACGAAGTGCAGAACGACTACGCCAACCGCTGGTCCCAGGACCCGAAGATCCCGGTGGCGCAATTCCTCAAGCAGCGGGCAGCCGCCTACCAGGCCTTCTACGAACATATGCCACTGCGCGCCAGCAGCCTGCCGAAGGGGCCGGACATGCGTATCTACCGGCGCCTGGACTACGGCCGACTGGCGCGATTCCACGTGTTGGATGGCCGTCAGTACCGCTCCGAGCAACCGTGCATCCTCGCCAATGGCAGCCACCAGGGGCACATCGCCGACAACAGTTGTACCGACCTGCGCGACCCTCGTCGCACGATGCTCGGCTGGGAGCAAGAGGCGTGGTTGGACCGAGGTTTTGCCGAGTCCCCTGCGCAGTGGAACGTGATCGCACAGGACCTGCTCGTCGCCCCGTTGATCCAGCGCGACCTGACCAACCACAAGCCGGGGCGCTGGACGGATGGATGGGATGGCTACATGGCCAATCGTGAGCGCATGCTGGCGTCCATCCAGCGGCACCGTCTGAAGAATCCGGTGTTCTGGGGCGGCGATATTCATTCGTTCTGGGTCACGGACCTGCATGCAGACGCCGGTGACCTGGACTCGCCGGTGTTGGCGACCGAGTTCGTCGGTTCATCGGTGACCTCCGACGGCCCGCCCTATGAGCCGTACAAAGCCATTCTGCCGCTCAACCCCCATGTGAAGTTTTTCGACAGCCGCCAGCGGGGGTATGTCTCGGTGGAGTTGCAGGAGCAGCGCATGCTCACCCACCTGCGTGCGATCAGCGACCCGCGTGACCCATTGGCCACGCTCTCCACCCTGCAGTCCTTCGTCGTCGAGCCCGGCCGCCCCGGCGCCACGGTTCTGTAGGAGCCGGCAAGCCGGCTCCTACGGGATTGGGGCGATCAAACGGCAATGTTGTCATTGATGCTGTAACGCACCGACAGCGCCCCCTTTTTCTCGGACAGGGCCAGGATGGTCACTTGGCCCAGTTCGCCCAGCGCCTGCACATGGGTGCCGCCGCAGGCATAGGCAGGTAATTCGCCGAAGCCGACTTCGCGGGTGCCGTCTTCCAGGGTCATATGGCGCGGGTAATCCGCGGCGATCCACTGATCGACCTGACGCTGAAGGGCTTCGGCGTCCATGGCTTGTGCCGCTTCCCCACGGATGAAGGTGATCTTGCCCTCGCCAGGCCAGTGGTGCGCCTTGATCGGCATCCAGCCCAGGCGTTCACCGGCGTTGCCGATCAGATGCCCGGCTGAATGCAGGCGCGTGTGCAGGGCGCGGCGTTGTGCATCGACCCGCGCGGTGATCGGGCCGGGTTGTACAGGTTGATCCACGTAATGCACCACGCGATCGGCTTCCTGAGTGACGCGCAGCACCTGGCTGTCACCGAGCCAGCCGGTGTCGAACGGCTGTCCGCCACCCTGGGGGTGAAAAATTGTCGACTGCACGATGACCGCAAACTGATCCTCGTGGGGCGTGCAGCTCAGCACCTCCAGCTCGGCGGTCAGGTGGTCGTGGGTAAAAAACAGGCGCTCGGTCATCGTCTACATCCGCATCAGGGTTCTGTGGGCAGTATAAATAGTGCGCAGATGGGTGATAATCCGCTCAATTATCAATGGACCTGTGCGTCATGAGCATCAATCTTCCTTTGCCACTGTTGGGCGAGATGGCGATTTTCGTCAAGGTGGTGGAAACCGGCAGTTTCTCCGAAGCGGCGCGACAATTGAGCGTTTCTCCATCGGCGGTGAGCCGCAGCATCTCGCGCCTGGAGAAGGCACTGGCCACGCGGCTGCTGCAGCGCACCACACGCAAATTGCGTTTGAGCGAAGGCGGTGAAGAGGTGTTCAAGCGTTGCCAGGAAATGGTCAACGCGGCTCGCTCGGTGATGGAGATCAGCGGTCAGTTCACCCACGAGGCGGAAGGCCTGGTGCGGGTCAGCGTGCCCAAGGCGGTGGGGCGGTTCGTGGTGCACCCGCATATGCCGGAGTTCCTGCGGCGCTACCCCAAGGTGGATGTGCAGTTGATCCTTGAAGACCGCCAGGTGGACCTGATCGACGACAACGTCGACCTGAGCATCCGCATCACCGACAGCCCGCCACCGGGGTTGGTCGGGCGGCAGTTGCTGCCCATCGAGCATTTGCTGTGCGCCACGCCGCATTACTTGGCCGAACACGGCACACCGAGTCACCCTCATGATCTGCTTGAGCACAGTTGTATCTACCTGGGAGAGACACCGGGGGATTCACGCTGGAAATTTCGCCAGGGCGGCAAGGCGGTGACGGTGGGTGTACGCGGGCGGTATGCGGCGAACCACACGGGCGTGCGGCTGGATGCAGTGTTGCAGCATGTGGGGATTGGCAGCTTGCCGTATTTCACCGCGCGCCATGCGCTGGAGGAGGGGAGCCTGGTGCAGGTGTTGCCGGCGTGGGACTTTATCGCCTCGTACCATGGCGAGGCCTGGCTGCTGCATTCGCCCACGCGGTACCTGCCGCCCAAGCTGCGGGTGTTTATCGATTATCTGGTGGAGTGCATGGCGCGCGAACCTACACTGCGCCGAAGGTAGAAATGCGGTAAAACTGTGGGAGCGGGCTTGCTCGCGAATACGGTGTGTCAGTCGCTGAGAATAATGACTGATCCACCGCATTCGCGAGCAAGCCCGCTCCCACATTTAGATTGCCCTGCGGTCTAAAAGTCAGTGCTTGCTCTGGTCGTCCGACATGGCCAGCAGCTGCTTCTCCTGGTTCCAGTCGAACGGCTCGTCGTTCTGCTCGGCTTCGAAGCGACGCTCTTCCAGGGCCTGGTACAGGTCCAGCTCTTCGTCGGGCATGAAGTGCAGGCAGTCGCCGCCAAAGAACCACAGCAGGTCGCGCGGCACCAGGTGGGCGATTTGTGGGTAGCGCAGGATGACTTGGCTCATCAGGTCCTGGCCCAGGTACTGGCTTTCGATCGGGTCGATCGGCAGCAGGGCGCGCAATTCGTCGAAACGCTCCAGGAACAGCGAGTGGCTTTCCTCGGGAACCTGTTCGGCTTCGCCGACGGCAACCAGGATACTGCGCAGGTGGTCGAGCAAGACGAGATGATCGGCAACGACGTTGGACACGAGATAAGTCCTCTAAAGCAAAAACGGGCGCGAGAGTATATGCCTCTCGCGCCCGTTTTTATATCACCGCCGGGATCAGCGGACTTTACCTTCTGCCTGGGTCAGCTCTTCCTTGCTGAAATCATCCACGTCGATCACCTTGCGTCGTGCCGCTTCGGCGTCACGCAGGGTCTGCGCTTCAGCCGGTTGCAACACGCCAGCGTGCAGCGCGGCATCGATGGCATGCTCGCCAGCCGCCGGTTTGACCTGGCCGCTCTTGAGGCCCTGGTGCAGTTTTTTCTGCAGGGGTTGGCTGGCGCCAAGCAAGTCGTACGCGTGTTGCAGGGCTCCCACCGGATCGTCCGTCGATTGTGGACGGTAGCAACCGGCCAACAATTCTTCGAGAGTCGGGTCGCCCTTGGCCCGGCCGATCACCGCAGCCACTTCGGCATCCAGCACATCGGACGGCCCGGTGTGGCGACGGCCGAACGGGAACACGATCACCCGCAGCAGGCCACCGAGCACCTTGTTCGGGAAGTTGCTCAGCAGTTCATCCAGCGCACGTTCCGACTGGCCCAGGCTTTCTTCCATGGCCCAGGTGAACAGCGGCTCCAGATGGTCCGGCGAATCCAGGTCGTGGTAACGCTTGAGCGCGGCCGACGCCAGGTACAGGTGGCTCAGCACATCGCCCAGGCGCGCCGACAGGCGTTCGCGGCGCTTCAGTTCGCCGCCCAGCAACATCATGCTCAGGTCGGCAAGCAGGGCGAAGGCGGCGGCCTGGCGGTTCAGCGCACGGAAGTAACCCTGGCTCAAGCGGTTGCCCGGCGCTTTCTCGAAATGACCGATGCCGAGGTTCAGCACCAGCGTGCTGGCGGCATTGCTCACGGCAAAGCCGATGTGCTGCATCAACAGGCCGTCAAACTCCTTCAACGCCTGGTCATGGTCTTCACGACCGGCCAGGGCCATCTCCTTGAGCACGAACGGATGGCAACGGATGGCGCCCTGGCCGAAGATCATCAGGTTGCGCGAGAGGATATTCGCGCCTTCCACGGTGATGAAGATCGGCGCACCTTGCCAGTTGCGGCCCAAGTAGTTGTTGGGGCCCATGATGATGCCCTTGCCGCCGTGCACGTCCATGGCGTGGCTGATGCATTCGCGGCCGCGTTCGGTGAGGTGGTACTTGAGGATCGCCGACAGCACCGAGGGTTTTTCACCCAGGTCCACGGCATTGGCGGTGAGCATGCGCGCGCTGTCCATCAGCCAGGCGTTGCCGCCGATGCGCGCCAGGGCTTCCTGGATACCTTCGAAGGCCGACAGCGGTACGTTGAACTGCTCGCGCACCTGGGCGTATTGGCCGGTCACCAGGCTGGTGAACTTGGCCGCGCCAGTGCCGACGGCAGGCAGCGAAATAGAACGCCCGACCGACAGGCAGTTCATCAACATCATCCAGCCCTTGCCGAGCATCTCCTGGCCGCCGATCAGGAACTCCAGCGGGATGAACACATCCTTGCCGGAGTTGGGACCGTTCATGAACGCGGCGCCCAGGGGCAGGTGGCGGCGGCCGATTTCTACGCCCGGGGTGTCGGTAGGAATCAAAGCCAGGCTGATGCCCAGGTCTTCTTCCTCGCCCAGCAGGTGGTCCGGGTCATGGGCCTTGAAGGCCAGGCCCAACAAGGTCGCAACCGGGCCAAGGGTGATATAGCGTTTTTCCCAGTTCAGGCGCAGGCCGAGGGTTTCCTTGCCTTCCCATTCACCTTTGCAGATCACACCCGTGTCGGGCATGGCGCCGGCATCGGAGCCGGCCAGCGGGCCGGTGAGCGCGAAGCAAGGGATATCGTCACCACGGGCCAGGCGCGGCAGGTAATGGTTGCGTTGTTCGTCGGTGCCGTAATGCAGCAGCAATTCGGCCGGGCCGAGGGAATTGGGCACCATCACGGTGGAGGCCAGGTCACCGCTGCGGGTGGCGAGTTTCATGGCCACTTGAGAGTGGGCGTACGCGGAGAAACCCTTGCCGCCATATTCCTTGGGAATGATCAGGGCGAAGAAGCCATGGGTCTTGATGTGCTCCCAAGCGGCGGGCGGCAGGTCCATGGCCTGGCCGATTTCCCAGTCGCTGACCATGGCACAGAGTTCTTCGGTGGGGCCGTCGATAAAGGCCTGCTCTTCTTCGGTCAGTTGCGCCTTGGGGTAGGCCAGCAATTTGTCCCAGTCGGGGCGACCGCTGAACAGCTCGCCATCCCACCATACGGTGCCGGCGTCGATGGCATCGCGCTCGGTCTCGGACATGGGCGGCAGGACTTTCTGGAACCAACTGAACAGCGGCTTGGTGAAGTATTGGCGGCGCAGGTCCGGCAGCAGCAGCGGTGCTGCGACAGCCGCCAGCAACACCCAGAAGATCAGCAGCAGCCAACCCGGTGCGTGGCTCCAGGCGCCCATCGCCAGCAGGTAGACGGCGACCACACCCAGGGCGGGCAGCGGCGCGGTGCGGCGGTGTGCCAGGTAGGCAATGCCGACCACCAGAACCAGTATCCACAACAACAGCATATTCAATCCTCCGTGAAACCAGGGGCGAAACCACCAAGGAGCTTAGTCGGCATCCGAAAAAGCGCGGTGATCGGGGTGTTACGAGTTGTACGGGAAGCACCGGTCGGCAGGCGCCGACATTTGGCCGAATCGTCGTTATCTACAGGGCAAACCTGTCGTTACACTCCAGGCTTGCTTCGGAGATAACGCCCATGGATACGTACCTCAGTCCCAGCCGCTTCATCGATAGTGACCACCCTGCGGTGGTGGAGTTCGCCGAAAAACATCGCGGTCCCAGCGCAGATTTGCGTGACCAGGCAGTCAGTCTCTACTACGCCGTGCGTGAGGCGATTCGCTATAACCCGTACACCTTCAGCCGTGACCCAGGCACCCTCAACGCCAGCTTCGCCCTCGCCACCGGTGAGAGCTACTGCGTGCCCAAGGCCACCTTGCTCGCCGCCTGTGCCCGCCACTGCGGCATACCGGCGCGCATCGGCCTGGCCGACGTGCGCAACCACCTGTCGACGCCGCGCCTGATCGCGTTGCTCAAGAGCGATGTGTTCGCCATGCATGGCTACACCGAGCTGTACCTGCGCGGACGCTGGGTCAAGGCGACCCCGGCGTTCAACAGCCAGCTGTGTGAACTGTTCGACGTGCCGCCGCTGGCGTTCGATGGCCTGCATGACAGCGTGTTCCACGCGTTCAACCGCCAGGGCCAGCGCTCGATGGAATATGTGCTGGACCACGGGCAGTTTCCCGACGTGCCCGAGGCGTTTTTCTTCGCCCATATCCGCCAGTGTTACCCGCACCTGTTTGCCGAGGACATGCCAGAGCTGCTGGGCGACATGCAGAGCGATTTAAGCCGCGCGTGAACCGGCGTATGCTGCTGCGTTCATCAAGCCATGTTCATCAACGATAAGGCGCGGTCATGCTGAAAATCTGGGGTCGTAAAAATTCATCAAACGTCAGGAAAGCACTCTGGTGCGCCGAGGAACTCGGCCTGGACTATGAGGCAATTGATGCGGGCGGGGCTTTTGGTGTGGTCGACACCCCGCAATACCGGGCACTGAATCCCAATGGCCGGGTGCCGATGATCGAAGACGGCGACTTTGTGCTGTGGGAGTCCAACACCATCGTGCGCTACCTCTGCGCGAAGGAAGGTTCCAACTGGTACCCCACCGACTTGAAGGCGCGTGCCAACGCTGAAAAGTGGATGGACTGGACCACGTCCACCCTCGCCGAACCGTTCAAGATTGTGTTCTGGGGCATCCTGCGCACCCCGGCCGACAAGCAGAACTGGGACAGCATCAACGCCGGGCGCCAAACCTGCATCGATGTGCTCAAGACCGTCGACCAGGCCCTCGCCACACAGCCGTATCTGTCGGGCAACGAGATCGGCATGGGCGACATCCCCCTGGGCTGCTTTGCCTACGCCTGGTTTGAAATGCCCATCGAGCGTCCGTCGATGCCTCATTTGGAGGCCTGGTACCAGCGCCTGCAACAGCGCCCGGCCTATCGCAAAGCGGTCATGACCGCGTTGACTTAATACTGACTATTAATACAGGTGACTGTACTTGTGCGGCGCGGGCAGCCAACATGGTTGTCATGCGCCGCCGTTGAATACGCGCGCTGCGCCCTCATCTATTCTTCCAATTCCCTTCTTTGGTGCGTAATCCGATATGAGTTCCGCTCTGTCCATCCGGCAGCTAACCAAAACCTACGGCAACGGTTTCCAGGCCCTGAGTGGTATCGATCTGGACGTTGCCGAAGGTGACTTCTTCGCCTTGCTCGGCCCCAACGGTGCCGGCAAATCCACCACCATCGGTATCCTCTCGACACTGGTCAACAAGACCAGCGGCACGGTGAATATCTTTGGTCATGACCTGGACAAATCCCCGGCGGCGCTCAAGCGCTCCATCGGCGTGGTGCCCCAGGAGTTCAACTTCAACCAGTTTGAAAAGACCTTCGACATCGTCGTGACCCAGGCCGGTTACTACGGCATCCCGGCGAAAGTCGCCAAGGAGCGCGCCGAGCAGTACCTGACCCAGCTGGGCCTGTGGGACAAGCGTGATGTGCCTTCGCGTTCACTGTCCGGTGGCATGAAGCGGCGCCTGATGATTGCCCGCGCCCTGGTGCACGAGCCGCGCCTTCTGATCCTCGATGAACCAACGGCCGGTGTGGATATCGAGCTGCGCCGTTCGATGTGGACCTTCCTCACCGAGCTGAACGAGAAGGGCATCACCATCATCCTCACCACCCATTACCTGGAAGAGGCTGAGCAGCTGTGCCGCAACATCGGCATCATCGACCATGGCACCATCGTCGAGAACACCAGCATGCGTAACCTGCTGGGCCAGTTGCATGTGGAAACCTTCCTGCTCGACTTGAAGAACAACCTGTCGGCGCCGCCGCAGCTGCTCGGCTACCCGAGCCGCCTGGTGGACAGCCATACCCTGGAAGTCCAGGTGGACAAGGCCATGGGTATCACGGCGCTGTTCACTCAACTGGCAGCCCAGAGCATCGAAGTGCTGAGCCTGCGTAACAAAACCAATCGCCTTGAGGAGTTGTTCGTGTCCCTGGTGGAGAAAAATCTGGCGAAGGTGGCGGTATGAGTTCCGAACTGCAACCCAACATCGTCGCGCTGCAAACCATCGTCTACCGCGAAGTGAAGCGCTTTACCCGGATCTGGCCGCAGACCTTGCTGCCGCCGGCGATCACCATGGTCTTGTACTTCGTGATCTTCGGTAACCTCATCGGTCGCCAGATCGGCGACATGGGTGGCTTCACCTACATGGAGTACATCGTGCCGGGCCTGATCATGATGTCGGTGATCACCAACTCCTACGGCAACGTGGTTTCCAGCTTCTTCGGCAGCAAGTTCCAGCGCTCCATCGAGGAACTGATGGTATCGCCGGTATCGCCGCATACCATCCTGATCGGCTACACCCTGGGCGGTGTGCTGCGCGGCCTGATGGTGGGGGTGATCGTGACCTTGCTGTCGCTGTTCTTCACCCACCTGCAGGTGCATCACTTGGGGGTCACCTTGCTGGTGGTGGTGCTGACGGCAACGATCTTCTCGCTGCTGGGGTTCATCAACGCGGTATTTGCACGCAACTTCGATGATATTTCGATCATCCCGACCTTCGTGCTGACGCCGCTGACCTACCTGGGCGGGGTGTTCTACTCCATCACCCTGTTGCCGCCGTTCTGGCAAACCGTGTCGCTGGCCAACCCGGTGCTGCACATGGTCAACGCCTTCCGCTACGGCATCCTGGGGGTGTCGGACATCAAGATCAGCGTGGCGATCACCTTCATGCTGGTCGCGACCGTGGTGCTGTATATCGGCTGTGCCAAGTTGCTGGTGAGCGGGCGTGGGATGCGCACGTAAGCACTGACCTCAACACGGTCAAAAAATGTGGGAGCGGGCTTGCTCGCGAATGCGGTGTATCAGTCAATGAATGTATCAACTGACTGACCGCATTCGCGAGCAAGCCCGCTCCCACATGGGTTTTGTGTGAGGCCTTTATTTCTTGAGGGCTAGCTCGATCAGGGCGTGCAGCTCTTGCACCGAGAGCGGTGCGGTCGAGAACAGGATGCGAAACACCGTCGGCGCGGCGAGCAGGTTGATCAAATGATCCACGCTCGGCGGGGTCGGGTCCGGGTAACGATCGACAATTGCCTGCAACTGCCCGCTCAGGATGCTCACACAGTAGCCGGGCGTGATCATGCACTGCAGGTCACGCATCATGTTGCGCCCCGGCTCCGAACTCATTTCATCCAGGTATTGCTCGGCCCAGGCCTGCAGGTCGCCACGCAGGCTGCCGGTATTGGCCGGCTCGCTGTCCGGGCGCATGCGTGCCAAGGCGACATCCGCCAGCAACACGGAAAGGTCGCCCCAACGTCGATAGATGGTGGAGGGCGTGACGCCCGCGCGCGCAGCAATCATCGGCACCGTCACGCTGGAGCGCTCGTGAGCCTCCAGCAGTTCGCGCGTGGCGTTGTGCACTGATTCCTGGACCCGGGCACTGCGGCCCCCCGGGCGAAGACCTTCTTTAATAGCCATGCCTAAAACCTTAACACAAAGAATTTGCTTTAAGCGCTTTCCGGTAGCACACTCTGCAAAAGCAAAATGTTAGCTTTAGCGGAGCGTGCCGATGTCCAGTCCTACTTCCAACCGTTCGAACCTGGCGTTTCTGGTCGTCACGGTGTTGACCTTTCTCGCCGCCTCCAGTGCGCCGACGCCGCTGTATCAGGTGTATCAGGACAATCTGCATTTTTCGGCGGCGATGCTGACGGTGATCTTCGGCGTGTACGCCGTGAGCCTGCTGGCGGCGCTGCTGACCGTGGGCTCGCTGTCGGATTACCTGGGGCGCAAGCCGGTGATTTTCGTCGCTTTGCTGCTCAATATCGTGGCCATGCTGCTGTTTATCAACGCTGACAGCACCGCCTACCTGATTGCTGCACGCGCCCTGCAAGGTTTCGCCACCGGCACGGCGACGGCGGTATTGAGCGCCACATTGCTCGACACCGACCGCCTGCGCGGCCCTATGCTCAACAGCCTGGCGCCGTTGCTGGGCATGGCCAGTGGCGGCTTGGGCAGCGGCTTGCTGGTGGAATTCGCGCCACACCCGACCCAGCTCATCTACCTGGTGATGCTCGCCTTGATGGTGTTGCAGGCGTTGTACGTGTGGCGTTTGCCCGAAACCGTCAGCCGTATCCCGGGGGCCTTGAAATCCCTCGCACCGACCCTGCATGTGCCCGCGCAGGCCCGCCGTGCGTTGTGGCTGGCGATGCCCCTGAACGTGGCGGTGTGGGCGTTGGGTGGGTTCTTTTCTTCCCTGGCGCCTTCGCTGGTGCGGGCGGCAACGGGTTCGACCTCCCACTTGATCGGCGGCGGCCTGGTGGCGGTGGTGACCTTGAGCGGCGCGGTGATGATCTACCGTTTGCGCGAGTACCCGGCTGACAAAGTCATGCGCTTGTCCGCGCTGTTGCTGGCTGTCGGCGTGGCGTTGCTGTTGGTCGCCGTACAGAGCGCCAGCCTGTGGCTGTTCTTTGTCGCCAGTGTGATCGCGGGCTTTGGCTTTGGCGGCGGCTTCATGGGCAGTATTCGCAGCATCGTCGGGTTGGCGTTGCCCCATGAGCGGGCGGGCTTGATGTCGGCGTTCTACGTGCTGAGCTACCTGGCGTTCTGCCTGCCGGCGCTGTTGGCCGGCAACCTGAGCCGGGTGTTTGGCCTGATCGTGACCACCGACGGCTATGGCGCCGTGTTGATCGTGCTAGCCCTCGGTGCCTTGGGCGGCTTGCTGATGCAGGATTCGGCGCGGGCCAGGGCGACGACAGGCGCGTGATGGGTAATAATCGCCACCCGTACCGCCTGATCGAGGTTCACGCATGAAGATCATCCGCAGCAAGGACTTCACCGGCAGCCGTGCCTGGGAGGCGCTGGACATCGCCAACATGAACGGCATCACCACCCGTCTGCACTGGACCGACCAGCCGTATCGCTGGCACATCAACGACGGTGAAGAAGTCTTCGTGGTGCTCGATGGCCGGGTGCACATGCATTACCGCGATAACGGCTTTGAGCACGTGGCAGAGCTGGCGGTGGGGGATATCTTCTACGCCAGTGTCGGCACCGAGCATGTGGCGCATCCACAAGGCCCGGCGCGAATCCTGGTGATTGAGTGCGAAGGCAGCGTTTGATCGTATATCTGCAAAGTAGATAACAGATAGAGATATTACCCGTTATATAGATATTCGATAGGGTTCTATGATGGTCTCAACCTCATGCGAGGAAGAGGAATACCACCATGACCTGCTCGACTACCCTCCGCTACAAACCCTTCAGTCACCTGACCCGACCACGGGAAGTGATCCGCCAGTTCACCCCCAACTGGTTTGCCGCCACCATGGGCACCGGTGTACTGGCGTTGGCCTTGGCCCAGTTGCCCGTCAACGTGCCAGGCCTGCATGCCATTGCCGAAGCGCTGTGGATGTTCACCATCGGCTTGTTCGTGTTGTTCAGCGCCCTGTACACCGCCCGCTGGGTGATGTTCTTCCACGAGGCGCGGCGGATTTTCGGGCACTCCACCGTCTCGATGTTCTTCGGCACCATCCCGATGGGTTTGGCGACTATCCTTAATGGCTTGCTGCTGTTCGGCCTGCCGCGCTGGGGCAACAGTGTGATCGCCCTGGCCGAAGTGATCTGGTGGCTGGACGTGGCGATGGCCCTGGCCTGCGGCGTGCTGATCCCGTTCATGATGTTCACTCGCCAGGAGCACAGCATCGACCAGATGACCGCCGTCTGGCTGTTGCCGGTGGTTGCCGCCGAAGTGGCCGCCGCCAGCGGCGGCTTGCTCGCGCCGCACTTGGCAGACGCCCATTCGCAACTGGTGATGCTGGTGACCAGCTACGTGTTGTGGGCGTTTTCGCTGCCGGTGGCGTTCAGCATCCTGACCATCCTGATGCTGCGCATGGCCCTGCATAAATTGCCCCACGCCAATATGGCCGCCTCCAGCTGGCTGGCCCTGGGCCCCATCGGCACCGGCGCCCTTGGCATGCTCTTGCTTGGCGGTGACGCACCGGCGATCTTTGCGGCCAATGGCTTGCCCGGTGTCGGTGAGATGGCCAACGGCCTGGGCCTGGTGGCGGGCATCACGCTGTGGGGGTTTGGTTTATGGTGGATGCTGATCGCCGTACTGATCACCATGCGTTACCTGCGCGCCGGTATCCCGTTCAACCTCGGCTGGTGGGGCTTTACCTTCCCGCTGGGGGTGTATGCCCTGGCGACGCTGAAACTGGCGAACGTGCTGCACCTGGGTTTCTTCAGTGTGATGGGCAGCGTGCTGGTGGTGGCCTTGGCGCTGATGTGGCTGATTGTTGCCAAGCGCACGGTGCAGGGTGCCTATAAAGGTGAGCTTTTTGTTTCCCCATGCATTGCAGGACTAGGGAATAAGTAAGCGGGATTAGGTAAAGTCGTGGCCTGTTTTTAATAAAAGCCCAACAGGCCACGCAGGTACATGGACGATGAGCCACCCCTCGCAATTCACTTTGCTGCGCACACGGCGCTTCTTGCCGTTTTTCGTCACCCAGTTGCTGGGCGCCTTCAACGACAACATCTTCAAGCAATCGCTGATCCTCGCCATCCTCTACAAGCTCACCATCGACGGTGACCGCTCGATTTGGGTCAACCTGTGCGCGCTGCTGTTCATCCTGCCGTTCTTTCTGTTTTCGGCGCTGGCCGGGCAGTTTGGCGAGAAATTCAACAAGGACGCGTTGATCCGCGCGATCAAGATCGGCGAGATCGTGATCATGGCCGTGGGCGCGACCGGGTTCATGTTCAACCACCTGGAGTTGATGCTGCTGGCGCTGTTCGCCATGGGCACCCACTCGGCGCTGTTTGGCCCGGTGAAATATTCGATCATGCCCCAGGCCCTGCATGAAGATGAGCTGGTCGGCGGCAACGGCCTGGTGGAAATGGGCACGTTCCTGGCGATCCTGGCCGGCACCATTGGTGCCGGGATCATGATGTCGTCTACCCATTACGCACCGGTGGTGTCCGTGGCAATCGTCGGCGTGGCGGTGCTGGGTTACCTGGCCAGTCGCAGCATTCCACGGGCGGCGGCGTCGACTCCGGGGCTGCGCCTGAACTGGAACATCTTCAGCGAATCCTGGGCTACCTTGCGCCTGGGTCTGGGGCAGACACCGGCGGTTTCGCGTTCCATCGTTGGTAACTCGTGGTTCTGGTTTGTCGGCGCGATCTACCTGACGCAGATCCCGGCGTACGCCAAAGAGTGGCTGTACGGCGACGAAACCGTGGTGACGCTGATCCTCACGGTGTTCTCCGTGGGCATCGCCTTGGGTTCCATGCTGTGCGAGAAGCTTTCCGGGCGCAAAGTCGAAATCGGCCTGGTGCCGTTCGGCTCGTTCGGCCTGACCGTGTTCGGCCTGTTGCTGTGGTGGCATTCGGGTGGTTTTCCGCAGAACGTGCAGGCCAATGACTGGCTGGCCGTGCTCGGTTACGGCCAGGCCTGGTGGGTGTTGTTCGATATCCTCGGCCTGGGGGTGTTCGGCGGCTTCTATATCGTGCCGCTGTACGCGTTGATCCAGTCGCGCACTGCCGAGAACGAGCGGGCGCGGGTGATCGCGGCCAACAACATCCTCAATGCCCTGTTCATGGTGGTGTCGGCCATCGTGTCGATCCTGCTCCTCAGCGTGGCCAAGCTGTCGATCCCCGAGTTGTTCCTGGTGGTGTCGCTGCTCAACATCGCGGTCAACACCTACATCTTCAAGATCGTCCCCGAGTTCACCATGCGTTTCATGATCTGGCTGCTCAGCCATTCCATGTACCGCGTGGAGCATCGCAACCTGGAAGCCATCCCGGATGAGGGTGCCGCGTTGCTGGTGTGCAACCACGTGTCGTTTGTCGATGCGCTGTTGATTGGCGGCGCAGTGCGTCGGCCGATTCGCTTTGTCATGTACTACAAGATCTACCGCTTGCCGGTGCTGAACTTTATCTTCCGCACTGCCGGGGCGATTCCGATTGCGGGGCGCAACGAAGACATCCAGATCTACGAAAAGGCTTTCACGCGGATCGCGCAGTACCTGAAGGAAGGGGAGTTGGTGTGCATCTTCCCGGAGGGCAAGCTGACGACCGACGGTGAGATGAACGAATTTCGTGGTGGCGTGACGCGCATTCTGGAAGAGACCGCGGTGCCGGTGATTCCGATGGCGCTGCAGGGGTTGTGGGGGAGTTTCTTCAGTCGCGATCCGAAGAAGGGGTTCTTTCATCGGGTCTGGTCGCGGGTGGTGTTGGTGGCGGGTGAGCCGGTGGACGGGCCGACGCCCGCGCGATTGCAGGAGGCGGTAGGCGGGTTGCGGGGGAACGTCAGGTAGGTTCGTGCTGAATGAGATGGCCCCTTCGCGGGCAAGCCCGCTCCCATATTTGAAATGCATTCCAAATGTGGGAGCGGGCTTGCCCGCGAAGGCGGTAGTGCTTCAAGCGCTGATCTTGAGCCCTACCAACCCGCAAATGATCAACGCCACACTGGCCAGCCGGAACAGCGCCATGGATTCCCCGAACAGGATAATCCCGGCGATCACCGTGCCCACCGCACCCACGCCGGTCCAGATCGCGTAGGCCGTGCCCAGCGGCAGTTCCTTCATCGCCAGCCCCAGCAAACCCAGGCTGATCGCCATGGCCGCAATGGTCAGGGCAGTGGGCAAAGGCTTGCTGAAACCGTCGGTGTACTTCAGGCCTACGGCCCAGCCGACTTCAAACAAACCCGCAAAAAACAGAATGATCCAGGACATGATGACCCTCTCTACAGACGTGGGGTCGTCCCCGGATTAGGCGCTTGAGAGCGTCGCGAGGTCGTCCCCGCGAAGCTCGGTAGAGTGCCGAATATTGATCGGACGATCAAGTTTACGGCGTGGTTTCCAGTGCGCGACGGTCTTCCTTTTCGCTCATGCGGCGGAAGTAGGTCGAGAGCAATGCCCCGGAAATGTTGTGCCAGACGCTGAACAGCGCACTGGGCACCGCCGCCAACGGCGAAAAATGCGCACTGGCCAAGGCGGCGCCCAGCCCGGAGTTCTGCATGCCCACTTCCAGCGCCAACGACTTGCGCTGCGCCAACGGCAAACCGAACAGGCGGCCGGTGAAATAACCCAGCAGGTAGCCAAAGCTGTTGTGCAGCATCACCACCGCCATGATCAACAGGCCCGACTCGGCGATCTTCGCCTGGCTCGCGGCAACCACCGCCGCGACGATGATCACGATGCTCACCACCGACACCAGCGGCAAGACCTCCACCGCATGGCGCACGCGCTCGCCGAGCAAACGTTGCGCCAGCACGCCGAGCACGATGGGCAGCAGCACCACTTGCAGGATCGACCAGAACAGCTCCATGAACGAAACGGGCAGCCAGGCCGAGGCCAGCAGCCAGATCAGTGCGGGTGTCAGCAGCGGGGCGAGGAGGGTGGTGACGGCGGCGATGGCCACCGACAGCGCCAGGTCGCCTCGGGCCAGCCAGGTCATCACGTTGGAGGAGGTGCCGCTTGGGCAGCAACCGACCAGGATCACGCCGACGGCAATTTCCGGCGGCAGGTGGAAGGCCTGGCACAGCAACCAGGCCACGCCGGGCATGATCACGAAGTGCGCGACCACGCCCAGGGCAACGCGCCACGGGTGGCGGGCGACCTCGGCGAAGTCTTCGAGTTTGAGGGTCAGCCCCATGCCGAACATCACCAGGCCCAGCAGCGGCACGATGGCGCCCTTGAGGCCGATGAACCAGCCCGGTTCGAGGAACGCCAACACGGCAAAGATCAACACCCAGTAGGCGAAGGTATTGCCGACGAAGCGGCTCAAGGCGGCGAGTGCGCGCATGGGGATGTCCTTGTTATTGGTTTCTGGAAGTGGAATGCAATCAAATGTGGGAGCGGGCTTGCTCGCGAATGCAGTGGACCAGTCAATGTATCTGGTGACTGAAGCACCGCATTCGCGAGCAAGCCCGCTCCCACATTTTGATCTCCGCAGGCCTTAGATCCCTTGCGGGGTCTCTTCACCGCCCAACGCTTCAACCAGCGCCGGGATGAAGTCGCCGAACGTCAGCATCATCAGGGTAAAGCTCGCATCCAACTGGCCCAGGGCTTCGTCGCCGCCGTCCTGTTCGGCCTGGTCTTGCAGCAGGTCTTCGAACTTCAGGCGCTTGACGGTCATCTTGTCGTCGAGCATGAAGGACAGCTTGTCCTGCCACGCCAGGGACAGCTGGGTCACGACCTTGCCGGTGGTCAGGTGCAGCTGGATCTCTTCGCCGGTCAGGTCCTGGCGCTTGCAGCGCACGATGCCGCCGTCTTCGTGGGTGTCGCGCAGTTCGCATTCGTCGAGGACGAAGAAGTCATCGGCCGGCTTCTGGGTGGTGACCCAGTCGGTCATGATCGCGGTTGGCGCGGTTTTGACGGTGAGTGGGCGAACCGGCAGGGTGCCGATTACTTCACGCAGGGTCGACAGCAGGTCTTCGGCGCGCTTGGGGCTGGCCGAGTTCACCAGGATCAGGCCCTGTTTCGGCGCGATGGCGGCGAAGGTTGACGAGCGACGGATAAAGGCGCGCGGCAGGAAGGCCTGGATGATCTCGTCCTTGATCTGGTCGCGTTCCTTCTTGTAGACCTTGCGCATCTGCTCGGCCTCGATTTCTTCGACTTTCTCTTTCAGTGCATCACGCACCACGCTACCCGGCAGGATGCGTTCTTCCTTGCGGGCGGCGATCAGCAGGAAGTCACCGCTGACGTGAACCAGGGGAGCGTCTTCACCTTTACCAAACGGTGCGACGAAACCGTAAGTGGTCAACTCCTGGCTGGCACAGGGGCGCGCCAGCTTGGTGGCCATGGCCGCTTCCAACGCCTCGGCATCAACAGGCAGATCTTGGGTCAGGCGATAGATAAGCAGGTTCTTGAACCACATGGGGTGAGTCTCTCCTTTATACAAAGGAGGGCATTATTCTCTTGATAGCGCCCCAGGCCAACCCTGCCTAAGCCATTGGAAGGCCTCAAAAAAAAGATTTAAGAAAGTGCTTGCCAGACCCAAGGTCGCTCCGTAGAATGCGCGCCACACCGAAACGAAGGGTGATTAGCTCAGCTGGGAGAGCATCTGCCTTACAAGCAGAGGGTCGGCGGTTCGATCCCGTCATCACCCACCATTCGCTTCATGTGTTACGCGCAGCGGTAGTTCAGTCGGTTAGAATACCGGCCTGTCACGCCGGGGGTCGCGGGTTCGAGTCCCGTCCGCTGCGCCATATTCGGTAACCTGGAACACTGAACGCCAGGTCACCACAGAAAGCCCGCTTAATCGCGGGCTTTTCTTTGTCCGAAATATGGCAAAAAATCGCGATTTAAACTTTTTTTAAATAAATTGCATTTAAATCAAGACATTACGATTTTTTGGTGTATGATGCGCCCACACCGAAACGAAGGGTGATTAGCTCAGCTGGGAGAGCATCTGCCTTACAAGCAGAGGGTCGGCGGTTCGATCCCGTCATCACCCACCATTCGCTTCACGTGTTACGCGCAGCGGTAGTTCAGTCGGTTAGAATACCGGCCTGTCACGCCGGGGGTCGCGGGTTCGAGTCCCGTCCGCTGCGCCATATTCGGCAACCTGGAACACTGAACGCCAGGTCGCTACAAGAAGCCCGCTCATTGAGCGGGCTTTTTTTTGCCCGGATTTTCTGCCTACGGGGCCGCCTCCCGTTTCCGTTGCACCTGCACCATGCGCACCCACACTTCCCGGTGCCCGGGTATCCCTTTGAAAGCTGGGGTTGTGCAGATTGGAACGGTCCGCTTATTTGCTCTTCTTTTTCTTTTCGGCGCGCGTGGCCAGGTGCTCGAAGCAAAATGCGGCGGTGCCGAAGAGCGCAATCATTGTCAGGACGACCATGCCTAAAGTTGAACTTTCCACGATGATTTCCTACGGGTGTTGGGGTAGGAAGTGACGGTAGAGTGCGCGGGCTGGGTTGCTCAAGCGAGACGACGTAATCGTTATGCGAGTGGAGCGATCCATACGCATTCTTTACGGGATGAGCGCAGACGGCCTGTGTAGGCGCTGGTTTGCCAGCGATGGCGGTGTCTCTGACTGACCGCCATCGCCGGCAAACCGGCTCCTACAGATTACGGCTGTGACGGTAGTCGCTGACCGCTTCGTAGACCGCTTTACGCAGGCGGTTGATCCCGCCGATGGGGCGGTGCGCTTGCAGGCCAAACCACGGGTTGAACGACTGGTTGTCACACGCCAGGTTCAGCGCTGGCGTATCAAAATCCTGCGGCGGGATCTTCACCTTGGCCACGGTTTCATACGCCGCGTCGCTTTCCTTCCATTCGATGCTGGTGTCTTCGATCGGCATGAATTTCTGCGGATTCTGCCGTTGGATCTGCAGCACGAAACACGCCGGCACGCGGTCGGTGGAAAGCTGTTGATTCAGGGCGCTGCGCAGGAAGTTCGGCAGATCCTGGTTCTGTTTGGGCAGGACGTACTCCGGGCAGCTTTGTGGGTCGGGCGCGACACGGAACTTGGCATTGGCCGTGCCGAACTTGTAGGGCGAAACCGAAAAGTACGTGGTCTGCGTCGGGCTGGCCGGCGCGGGGGCCAGGGTTGCCAAGGCGATGAACAAGTGCCGCACCTGCCAGCTGCGTGGATCGAGCTTGGGGAAGAACGCCAAGACCTTCTTGCCGTCGGCCTGGGCGCCGATGTTTTGCGCGTACTCCGCCACGTCGCTGACAAAGAAGTTCGGGTGGCTGAACATCACGAAGTCCTGCTCCGTGCGCGCTTGCTGGTCGGCCATCAGTTGTTTGCCCGGTACATCGAGCAACTTGATCGCCATGCCCCGTGCATCGCGGATGCTGTCGAATTGCGGGTAGGCGTTACCGTTGGACAGCCGCATCATCGCTTGCCAGGTCTTGCCTGGCTCGGCGAACACACCCTGGCGCAATGCGGGGTCGAGGTCTGCCAGCACACTGACTTCTGCCTTCACGCAACCATGGGCCTTGGCGTGGGCATCACGCAGGTAGCGCGTGCCCTCGCGGTGCTGGTCGACGATGCGCACAGCGGTCTGGATGATGCCTTGGGTCATCGCCGCTTCGCCGGCCGGGATCTGCTCGTTGGGCGACACCGGGCCGCTGTGTTGCCAGGCAAACCAGGCCGTGGCGGCCAGCCAGCCAAGCAACCCGAGGCCGACCAGCCACAGCAGGGTTTTACCGAGAAACCGGCCCAGGCGCAGCCAGAGGCGGGCCAGAAGAGAGCGTTCGTTGTATTGCGATCGGATAATCATGGCAGTTGTTGCTCCAGCGGGCCGCCCAGCACTTTGAGGTATTCCAGCAGCGCCCAGCGCTCCTGCGGTAGCAGGCCACGGCCGATGACGCCGTTGCCCCGTTGGCCGGCGCGGAATTCATGGCCGCTGTTGTGGTTGCCGGTGATTTTGGTGTCGAACAGGAAGGCGTTCTTGAACGCGGCGGTCTGGAAGCCCAGGTGGCGCGGGTCGTAGTCGAACGTGCCTTTATAGAAGGTGGTGCTGCGCTCGTCCTGGGGCGAGAGCAATTGGTAGATCGTCGGCACCGAACCGTTGTGCAGGAACGGCGGGGTCGCCCAGACACCCGCCAACGGGCGGGCCTTGTAGGCGCGCAGTTCACGCACGCCGATGGGCAGGCCATAGCCGTCCAGGCGCGGGCGTTCGGCCGGGGTCACGCCGGCGGCGCGGTAGGCGTGGTCTTCGACGAACGCGGTGACGTAGGCGAGGCCCTTGGCCACCGACATTTTCTTCAGGTCCAACGGCTCGGTCGGGGTGGGGTGCAGCTCGACATTGAGCTTGGCCAATTCGGCCGGGTCCCACTGCAATGCGCTCAGGTCATAGCGTTGGTCGGCAATGTTGCTGGCGGTGCCGGGGTCGGTGCCGATGTAGTCCACTGGCAGCATTTTCAGTTGCTGCACCGGGCGGCCATTTTCCTGGGTAACGGTAGGCACGTGGCAACCGGCGCAGTTCTCGGCGAACAGGGCGCGACCCTGAGCGGCCAGCGGCTTGTCGATGGCACCGAACAAGTCTTCGGGCCAGGTCGGCGGCTTGAGGCGTTGCAGGGTTTCTTCGATCAGGTTGAGGTCACGTACCCGAACGCTGGAGGGGTAGCGCGCATCGCCTTGCAACGGTTGGCCGGCGCCGTCGAAGAACTGCAGCGTGGCGCCCACGCCGAGGGCTTCACCGATATTGCGCGCCATGGGCTGCTGGGCCGAGCCGTTCCACTGCACCCAGTCGAAGGTCCAGATGTCCCACAAATGCGGGTAGTCCACTGGCGCGTTGGCGACACGGTAGTTGTCCGGGGAAATGGCGTCGCCGAAGCTGGCGTTGGCGATGCGGCCAAACGCGTCGGTGCGGCCCGGGCCTTCTTCGGTGGGGTACAGGCCGCGGTGGGTGTCGTTCCAGGCGACTTTGAGGAACTGGTTCAGCGATTGCTTGAAGTCCTGGCGCAGCTGTTTTTTGCTGTCATCGTCGTAACCTGCGCCGAGCACCGTGCGTGCAAAACGCTCGAACTTCCACGGGTTGTAATAGGTGGCTGCAAGGCTGGCCACCAGCGCCTGGCCAAAACTGCCGCCGCGCAGGGTCGGCACGCTGGAAGGCAGCACATGCTGGGCCGAGCCGCCGTCGATGCGCAGGGCCTGGTCTTTGTAGTGCAGCTCACCGGTATGGCAGGCGGCGCAGGTGATATCAAGGTACTCGGCGGGGCTGCCGGCGTTCTGGTGCCGGGCGAAGCCGACGGGCAGGTTGCCGGGGTTCTGCGTGGTAGGGACTTGCTTGGGGTCGACCAAAAAACCGAAGCGTGCGAGGTATTCCGGCGTGGCAAAACGCGCGTCGGAAAACGGCAGTTCGAGGGCGGTGAACCAGTCGTAATGCAGGCCTTTTACCTGGGTGCCCTGGGGCGTGAAGTAGTAGGTCTGGCGGTCGGCGGCGCTCCATTGATCCTGGTAGTGCACCTGCTTCACGGGCACGTAGTCGGGGAGCCTGGGGTTCACGGTGTAATAGAGCACCACGGCCAGGGCGATGCCCACCAGGATGAATATCAGGAGTAAAACACGGGAAAAAATGCGCAAGATAACTATCCTTGTCGAGTTGTAGCGTTGTTATGCCATCACGTCACAGGTGCGGCAAGTGGCCATGAGCCTGGTGGCGTGTGGTCCCGCGATCCGTCGCGGGCCTCCATAATGAATGAAAATGCTTTTAAACACGTGAACTTATCGGAAGTTTCCTGCTCACATGCCGGTAGCCATTGGTCGTGGCCGCCTGATAAGCTCGCGACTTTATTCGAATGCCCTATTGGCGCATGAACAAGGAAATAGCATGAAACAGCATCGGTTGGCGGCGGCGGTGGCCCTGGTTAGCCTGGTACTTGCGGGTTGTGATTCGCAGACCAGCGTAGAGCTGAAAACCCCGGCGCAGAAAGCTTCCTACGGCATCGGCCTGAACATGGGCAAAAGCCTTGCTCAAGAAGGCATGGATGACCTGGACTCCAAAGCGGTAGCCCAAGGCATCGAAGATGCCGTCGGCAAGAAAGAACAGAAGCTGAAAGACGAAGAACTGGTTGAAGCGTTTGCCGCACTGCAAAAGCGTGCTGAAGAACGCATGACCAAGATGAGCGAAGAGTCGGCAGCGGCCGGCAAGAAATTCCTCGAAGACAACGCCAAGAAAGACGGCGTCGTCACCACTGCTTCCGGTCTGCAGTACAAGATCGTGAAGAAATCCGATGGCGCGCAGCCTAAGCCAACCGACGTCGTGACTGTTCACTACACCGGCAAGCTCACCAACGGCACCACCTTTGACAGCTCCGAAGACCGTGGCAGCCCGATTGACCTGCCGGTCAGCGGTGTGATCCCAGGTTGGGTCGAAGGCCTGCAATTGATGCACGTTGGTGAAGAAGCCGAACTGTACATCCCGTCTGACCTGGCCTACGGTGCCCAGAGCCCGAGCCCGGCGATCCCTGCCAACTCGGTACTGGTGTTCAACCTGAAGCTGCTGGCCATCAAGGACCCAGCCAAGGCTGACGCTCCTGAAGCACCTGCTGCCCCGGCCGCCAAGAAGTAATAGGCGCCTTGAGCACCCGCAACGCCCCGTTTCGACGGGGCGTTGTCGTTTCTGTAGTGAGCGGGCTTGCCCCGCGCCAGAGGCGACTCTGCCCTAATGTGACCGCCGCGGTGCAGTCCCTGGATTTGGATCGGAGTCGCCCCTGGCGCGGGGCAAGCCCGCTCACTACAGATCCAAACGAACGTCCGTGGCCGGTAACAGTCTGATATAAGACTCGAGCACGGGTAGTCGTAGATCAGCGCCAAGTCAATGAAATCTTGGGTTTTTTTATGTGCGCAAAAAATGCCCGATCTGACTGCAAGCCTTGTAGATCGTGGCTTTCAGCCGAAAAAACCGGCTCTGTTCACAAGGTTATCCACAATTTGTGTGGATAACATTTTATGTCGCCTGGAACGGGAGTGACGATGAAAGCACCCTTCAATTTCACCCGCTTTTTGCCCATGGCCGCGCGCCTGCTCGGGCGTGGGCGTCTGCCGACCCTGCTGTTCGCGGTCGCCGCCAAAGGCTCAAGCCAGGGTAACCGGCTGGGCAAGCTCAAGGACGATCTCAAGCTGCTCCAGGCCTTGTGCCTGGCCTACTGGCGCGGCGAGTACCGGGCGATCAGCCCCAAGGCGCTGATCTCGGTGGTGGCGGCGCTGATGTATTTCTTGAGCCCGATTGATGCGATCCCGGACTTCATCCCGGTGTTCGGCATGCTCGACGACATCGCGGTGCTGGCCTGGGTCATGAAGACCCTGGACGGCGAACTGAGCGCGTTTCGCGCCTGGCGCGATGCCCTGCGTCCGGAAAAACTGGCGGTGGTTGAACGCTTGCCGGCGACCCCGGCACTGCTGGCAAAGGAGAACCCGCAAAAAAACTGACAACGCGGCTATCCCCCTGCGACCTTTGTGGCTGTTAGGATTACACTTCTAAGGAAAGAACTTACTTAGTAAGTGTTGTTATCCTACGGGGCAGTCATGGATATTCAGATAATTTCACGCAATGGCGAACCCGAATACGCGGTGTTGCCATGGGATCAGTACCAGGCGCTACTAAAAGCCGCCGGTCAACCGATACCCACCCAGGCTTCTTCCCCCGCTGTAACCCCCGCTCCCGACAGGGATTTGCGCCCGCTCGCAGACCTGCGCGGCCTGCGTGAAGCCAAGGGGCTGGCCATCGAAGCCTTGGCCCGTACCGTGGGCATCAGCCCCTCCTATCTAGGATTGATTGAAAGTGGTGAGCGCCAGCCGGATGCCGCTATTCGCCGCAGCCTGGCCTGGGAATTGGGCGTTGCAGGTTGGAGGGATGAATCTTGAGCCTACGTATCAGCCGTCAACACTGGGATGGGCTACTCAACGAACTGGACCAGGCGCGCCGCCAGCGCCATCTGCTGACCTACCGTGCACTGCTGGAGCGCCTGCAATTTCCCACGCCGGCCATGCAAACCCTGGCGGCCGCCCTGGAGCATCTGGCGGCGCTGGATGCCAAGGCCGAGCAGCCGCTGCGCAGCTCGCTGGTGATCAGCCAGGGCGCCAGCCGCCTGCCGCGTACTGGCTTCTTTGAGTGTGTGGAGCGCCTGGGGCGCTTCAGCGGGCCTTCCGATGGCGTGGCCGCTGCGTCCTGGCACGCCTCGGAGGTGGTGCGGGTGTTCGAGTACGAGTATCCGGAATCGGCCGAGGCTTAAAGTGCCTGGGGCAGCATGTTCAGGCTGTCGATCACATGGATGCTGTAGCCGGCCACGTCCTTGGCATGGTGCTTGGCCTGGGAGGCCAACTCCGCCAATTGGCTGGCATCAAGTTGTCCACAGGCCTGTGGATAGAGGTGCACCACGCCAATCGATAGCGACAACAGGGCAAACTCCTGCCGCACGCCCTGGCGGTTCAATGCCACGAAGCAACCGGCATCGAGGTGTTCGGCGCGGTAGAACCGCCGGCATTGGGTGTGGAAGTCATCCAGCAACTGGTTGAGTCGCTTACGCCAGTCCTGCGGGCCCAGCACCAGCAGAAAGTCATCACCGCCAATGTGCCCGACAAAGTCGCGGCTGGGGTCTACCCGGTCGTTCAGGCACTGCGCCAGGCACAGCAACACTTCATCCCCACGCCCATAGCCGTAGATATCGTTGAACGGCTTGAAGCTGTCGATATCCACGTAGCAGATCACCGACTCGCGCTGTTGTTGCAGCAAACGCGTGAGGCATTGTTGGATCGGTACGTTGCCGGGCAACAAGGTCAGCGGGTTGGCGTAGCGCGCCTGCTGGATCTTCAGTTCGGTGATCAGCTTGAGCACGTCAATCACCCGGCCCAGGCCCAGGTAATCGCCGTTCAAGGTGATGATGAAGTCTTCTTCGATGCGTTGCCGTGCACGGCTGGTGAGCAGGCGGCTGACTTGTTGCAGCGACTGGCTCAACTCCACGGCAAGAAAGTCATCGCTCATCAGGCGGCTGATCGGCTTGCGCGCGAACAGGTCGGTGGCAAAAGGCTTGAGCAGGGCGTCAGACAGCGAATGGCGGTGCACGATACCTACGGGGTGGCCACGCCCATCCAGCACCGCCAGCGAGTTTAGGTTGGCCTGGCGGCGGAACGATTCCAGTACCTGGGCGGTGGCGGTGTCCTGGTCAACCGCCGGTTGCTCGTTGAGCAGGGCGCTGAGGTCGCTGCCTTCTTCGCTGAGGGCGATGTTGGCGTTATCCGGCTTGGGCAGCATCGCCCGCACTTCCTGCGGAGGGTGTTCCTGGGGACGGCAGAGCAAGTAGCCCTGAACGAGGTCGACGCCCATTTCCGTCAACACCGCCAACTCCTCCGGCAACTCGATACCCTCGGCAATCACCTGGGCGCGAGACGCCTTGGCGATCTGCAGGATAGAGCCGACAAACTCGCGCTTGAGCGCATCCTGATGGATGCCGTCGATAAAGTGCCGGTCGATCTTCACGTAATCCGGGCGCAGTTCCGACCACAAGCGCAGGCTGGAATACCCGGCGCCCAAGTCATCCAGTGCGATCGCAAAGCCCATGTCACGGTAGTGGTGCAGGGCGGTCTGCAGCAGCTCGAAATCGTCGGTCGGTGTCTGTTCGGTGAGCTCGATCACCACCTGGCTGGGTGGAATGCCGAAGTCACGCAGCAATTGCAGCGTGCGGCCCGGTTGATGGGCCGTTTCCATCAGGGATTCCGGCGAGATGTTCAAGAACAGCTTGCCCGGCAGTTTCTGCTCGCTGAAGCGTCGACACGCGCTCTCGCGGCAGGCGATTTCCAGCTCGCTGAGGCGCCCGGCATGGCTGGCCACGGAGAACAGCGCGACGGGGGAGTGCAGTGGGCTGTTGGACGGGCCACGGCTCAAGGCTTCGTAGCCGAGGATGCGCCGTTCGGACAGGCAGATGATCGGTTGGAACAGGCTGTGCAAACTGCCTTGAGCCAGGATTGAGCTCAGGGCCTTCAGCTGTTCGGTCATGGTCATGGCGATCTCGATCGAAAAAAAAGGACCGCAGGCTTAACGCCTGCGGTCCTTCATTTCACGACAGAATGATGTCTATATGATGACACTCCGGGGAGCGTTCACATTAAATTGCCATCATTTACTGCTTGGCAACCTGCTTGGAGATTTTGAGGTAGTCCAGCAGGATGCGACCGGTCTCCGCCAGGTAGGCGTCATCTTCCGGCTTGGTTTTTTCCGGCTCGGCCGGCAGTGCATCTTCGTCTTCTTTCTTCAGCTCTTTGAGCGGGTCTTCACCCTTGGCCTTGCGGCGGGTGTTTTCCAGCACAAGCTGCTGATTCTCGATGGAGGTGTGCTGCGCACGACGGTCCGCTTCGTTGAGGCTGACGGTTTTCTCTTCCATCAGCTTTTTGGCCAGCGCCAGTTTGTCGCGGATAAACACGAACTCGGCATCCTTGGCGGAGCGCGCATCATGGTCAGCCTTCAACTGCGCCAGGAACGGTTTGAACGGGTCCGACGCCGGCTTGATCGCAGGACGGATAGTGTCCCACGGCATGGCTTCGGGCAGGGCGCTCTCGCCGATTTCCTTGGTGTCGATGATCGACGGGAAGTCGATGTCCGGCAGTACGCCCTGATGCTGGGTGCTCTGCCCGGAAACGCGGTAGAACTTGGCCAGTGTCAGCTTGAGCTCGCCATGGTTCAGCGGCTGGATGGTCTGCACGGTGCCTTTGCCGAAGGTCTGGCCACCGATGATCAGCGCACGGTGATAGTCCTGCATGGCGCCGGCGAAAATCTCCGAGGCCGAGGCCGAAAGGCGGTTGACCAGCAACGCCATCGGCCCTTTGTAGAAGGCGCCCGGGTTCTCGTCTTCGAGCACGTCGACACGGCCGTCAGCATTGCGTACCAACACGGTCGGGCCCTTGTCGATAAACAGGCTGGTCAGCTCGGTGGCTTCTTGCAGGGAACCGCCGCCGTTGTTGCGCAGGTCGATGACCACGCCGTCGACTTTTTCCTTCTGCAGCTCAGTCAGGATTTTCTTCACGTCGCGGGTGGTGGACTTGTAGTCCGGGTCGCCAGCGCGGAAGGCCTTGAAGTCCAGGTAGAAGGCCGGGATTTCAATCACGCCCAGCTTGTAGTCCTTGCCATCCTGCTTGAGGTTGAGGACTTTCTTCTGCACGGCCTGGTCTTCGAGCTTCACCGCTTCACGGGTGATCGACACGATCTTGCTGGTCTGGTCGTTCGGCGCATTGGTGTGCGGAATCACTTCCAGGCGCACCACGCTGCCTTTCGGCCCACGGATCAGCTTGACCACTTCGTCCAGGCGCCAGCCGACCACGTCGACCATCTCTTTGTCGGCCTGGGCCACGCCGATGATCTTGTCAGCCGGCGCGACTTGCTTGGTCTTGTCTGCCGGACCTGCCGGCACCAGGCGCACAATCTTCACTTGGTCGTTGTCGCTTTGCAGGACGGCACCGATGCCTTCCAGCGACAGACTCATATTGATATCGAAATTTTCCGCGTTATCTGGCGACAGATAATTGGTGTGCGGGTCGTAGGACATCGCGAAGGTGTTGATGTAGGCCTGGAAGATGTCTTCGGCACGGGTCTGGTCCAGGCGCGCCAGCTGGTTCTTGTAGCGCTTGGTCAGCAGTTCCTGGATGGCCTTGGGCTCTTTGCCGGCGATCTTCAGGCGCAGCACTTCGTCCTTGACGCGTTTGCGCCACAGGTCGTCGAGGGCGGCGGTGCTGGTCAGCCAGGGGGCGTCCTTGCGGTCCACCAGAAGGGTTTCCTTCTGGGTGAAGTCGAGCTTGTCGACGCCTTTGTCCAGCTCGGCCAGCGCGAAGTCCAGACGCGCTTTCACGCGGTCCAGGTAGCGCTTGTAGATGGTAAAGCCGGGCTGCAGGTCGCCGCTCTTGAGGAAGTCGTCGAACTGCGTCTTCCACTTGTCGAACTCAGCGATATCGCTGGCCAGGAAGTAGCTGCGCGACGGGTCCAGCAGCTTGAGGTAGCTGTCGTAGATGATCACCGAGCGAGCGTCGTCCAGCGGCGGCTTGCTGTAGTGATGGCGCTTGAGCAACTCGACGACGTTAAGGCTGGCAATCACCTCATCGCGATCCGGCTGAAGGTTGTCCCAGCTGTTGGCTGCGAACGTATTGGTCGACATCGACGCGAAGCCGAGACCAATGAAAAGAGCGAGGGCGGTGCTTGGGAACAAATGCTTCATGCTGATTCGACGCGGGGGCAATTGATAACGCATATTAGGCCGTCTTTGAGGGAGCCGGTTCCATATGGTCCGGTCGCATAATGCAAAAAGCCCGGCGCTACAGCTACGGGCTCAGTCCAGACTCACTATGGAGGCACTGTGAAAGCATTGCAAGGCGTTGACGGTCACGTGGAGTGGTTGGATGAACCCCGTCCTACCTGCGATGTAGGCCAAGTTCGCATTCGTGTGGCGGCTGCGGGCCTCAATCGCGCCGATTTATTACAGCGTGCGGGGCTCTATCCGCCGCCCCCGGGCGCGAGCCACGTGTTGGGCCTGGAGTGTTCCGGGGTGATCAGCGAAGTCGGCCCGGGTTCGTCCTGGCAGGTCGGCGACCGCGTGTGCGCGCTGTTGGCGGGGGGTGGCATGGCCGAAGAGGTGGTGGTGGACGCACGCCACGTACTGCCGGTGCCGGAGGGCTTGTCGCTGGTCGAAGCGGCGGCGCTGCCTGAGGTGTATAGCACCGCGTGGCTCAACCTGTTCCAGCTGGCGGGGCTCAAGCCTGGTGAGAAGGTGTTGTTGCATGCCGGCGCCAGTGGCGTGGGTTCGGCGGCGATCCAGCTGTGCAAGGTGTTTGGCAGCCCGTGCTGGGTCAGTGTCGGCTCGGCAGACCGGCTGGCTTACTGCGAAGCGCTGGGCGCCCAGGGCGGTGTGGTGCGTACCGACGGCATCGAAAGTTTGCGGGATTTCGGGCCGTTCGATGTGATCCTCGACCCGGTCGGCGGTGACTATGCGGCGCTGGACCTCAAGCTGCTGGCCCTCGACGGTCGTTGGGTGCTGATCGGCCTGATGGGCGGCCGCGAGGCCAAGCTGGACCTGGCCCAGGTGCTGGGCAAGCGTGTGCAACTGCTGGGCTCGACCCTGCGCAGCCGCAGCGATCAGTTCAAGGCCGACTTGTTCAGTGACCTCAGCCAGCACGTGTGGCCGCTGTTTGTCGAAGGACGCCTGAGCCCGCAATTGGCCAAGACCTTCCCGATCAAGGACGCCGAGGCGGCGTTTGCGGAGCTGGCGACCAACCAGATTTCAGGGAAACTGGTGTTGGTGATCGATGAGACGCTGACCTGATCTTTAAATTGGAATGCGATCAATGTGGGAGCTGGCTTGCCCGCGATAGCGGTCTGTCAGATGAAGAATTCTTCACTGATAGACCGCTATCGCGGGCAAGCCAGCTCCCACAGTTGATTGGGTTTTCAATTCAGCAGGGTGTGATCAGATCCAGTGGTGGATTGGCCAGCCTTCTTGTTCGGCATGGGCACGCAGTACCGGATCCGGGTTCACCACCTGTGGGTACTCCACCTTGCTCAGCAATGGCAGGTCATTGCGCGAATCCGAATAGAAATACGCGCCCTCCAACGTCTCACCTTCCTGTTCCAGCCATTCCAGCAAGCGGGTGATCTTGCCTTCACGGTAAGTCAGCACGCCCACGGTCTGGCCGCTGTACACGCCATGGCTTATTTCCAGGTCAATCCCCAGTACTTCATCGATGCCGATGCGCGCGGCAATCGGCTTGACCAAATGCGTGCCCGACGCCGAAATCACCAGGATCCGGTCGCCATTGGCCCGGTGGCGGGCGATGGTCTTGGTGGCGTCGCTGTAGATCAGCGGCTCGATCACGTCCTCGACCCACGGCTCCACCAGGTGTTCGATTTCTTCCGGTGTGCGGCCAATCATCGGCTCCAGGCTGAAGGTCATGAAATCTTCCATCAGCAGCTTGCCCTGGCTGTAGGCGTCCATCAGTTCGTTGTTCTTGCGCATGAACGACTCGCGGTCGACCCAGCCCAGGCGGCCCATCTGCTCGCTCCACAGGGTGGCGCAGTCACCGTGGATGAGGGTGTCGTCCAGATCAAAAATTACCAATGCCATCGGTCACGCTCTCTCAATCAATCGTTGCATCAGGCTACTTCACACAGGGCACTTGGGTCGATGGACAGTGCCAGGCGTTGCCCGTCCGGGTGCAGGTCGTCGGCCGAACGGTTGAGCACGTCCACCACCAGTTCCACGCCGCGTGCCTCGATGCGGTAGCGGATCACGTTGCCCAGCAGGCTGTGGCTGCGCACCAGCGCGTCGAGTTCGCCGCTGCGGCTCAGCTCGATGGCTTCCGGGCGAATGGCGATGCGGCTGTTGATCGGGCGTTGCAGCAGTTGGGTGGCCTTGTCGGCGTCCAGCAGGTTGTAGTTGCCGATAAAGCCCGCCGCGAACACATCGACCGGCGCGGTGTAGAGGGTTTCGGCGTCGCCGCTCTGCACGATCTTGCCCTGGTTCATCAGGAAGATGCGGTCGGACATGGTCAGGGCTTCTTCCTGGTCATGGGTCACGAAGATGGTGGTCAGCCCCAGCTCGCGCTGGATGTGGCGGATCTGTTCGCGCAGGTGCTTGCGAATCCGTGCATCGAGTGCCGACAGTGGTTCATCGAGCAGCAGCAGGCGTGGGCGGGTGACCAGCGAGCGGGCCAGGGCCACGCGCTGGCATTGGCCACCGGACATCTGGTGCGGGTAGCGGCCGGCCAGGTCCTTGAGTTCGACCAGTTGCAGCACTTCCTGCACGCGCTTGTGGCTGTCGTCGGCGTTGACCTTCTGCATGCGCAGGCCGAAGGCGACGTTCTGTTCCACGGTCATGTTGGGGAACAGCGCGTAGCTCTGGAACACCATGCCGATGTGTCGTTTCTGCGGGCTCAGCGGGACGATGTCCTGGCCATCCAGCAGGATTTTGCCGCTGTCCACCGGCGTGAGGCCGGCGATGCAGCGCAGCAGGGTGGACTTGCCGCAACCGGACGGGCCGAGCAGCGTGACGAATTCGCCCTTGCCGATTTCGCAGTTGATGTCGCTGAACACCGGGGTGCCGGCGTAGCCTTTTTGCAAATGTTGGACGCTGACGAAGCTCATTGGCTTTTGTCCTTGTTCAAGATATTGGCGGCCCAGGTCAGCACCAGCACAAAGAAGAAATAGGAAATGACGACGGCACTGGTGAAGTGGCCGCTGCTGTTGCGCATGTTGTTGAGGTACACCTGCAGGGTTTCGTAGCGGGTGCCTACCAGGATGTTGGCGAACACGAACTCGCCGAACAGGAACGAGAATGAGAGCAGCAGTGCAACCATCAGGCCTTTGCGCAGGTTCGGCAGTACCACCAGGATCGCGGCCTGCCAGGTGCTAGCGCCGAGCAGTTGGGAGGCGTCCATCAGGTCGCGCAGGTTGATGGCTTGCAGGTTGTTGGTGATCGCGCGGTACATGAACGGCAGTGCCACGGTGAAGTAGCAACCGATCAATATCCACGGCGTGCCCACCATCGCCAGTGGCCCGGAGCCGTAGAGTTGCAGCAGGCCTACCGACGACACCACCGGCGGCACCGCGAAGGGCAGCAGGATCAGGATGTTCATCAGGGCGTCGAGCCGGGGGAAGTGGTAATGCACCACGAACAGCAACGGCAGGATCAGCACCACCGACAGGATCAGCGCGCCGACGCACACCAGCAGAGACTGGCCGAAGGCGGCCAGGAAGCGCGGGTCGCTCCACAGTTGCACATACCATTTCACGGTAAAGCCGGCCGGCAGCACGGTGGCCGACCAACTGCTGGCAATGGAGTAAACGAAGGTACCCAACAGCGGCAGTACCAGGATCAGGAACAACAGATACACCACTACCCGATGGTAGAGGGTGGCCGGGCCGGCTTCAGCGCGAGACATGGTAGCTCCTCTTGAGCAGCAGTTGATGGACCACGGTGACCACGGTCATCAGCGCCACCAGCACCACGGCCAGGGCGCTGGCCATGTTCGGGTCAAGGGACACGTCGCCGGAGACCAGGCCCGCGATGCGGATCGGCAGTACGTTGAAATTGCCGGTGGTCAGTGCATACACCGTGGCGTAGGCGCCCAGCGCGTTGGCCAGCAGGATCACGAAGGTGCCCAGCAGCGCCGGCGTGAGCACCGGCAAGCCGATATGCCGCCAGAACTGCCAGCCATTGGCACCCAGCAGGGCAGCCGACTCGCGCCAGTCTTCACGCAGTGCGTCGAAGGCGGGGTAGAGCAGCAGCACGCCGAGGGGAATCTGGAAATAGGTGTAGAGGATGATCAATCCGGTTTTGGAATACAGGTTGAAGTCCTGGATGATCCCGGCCTGCTTGAGCATCAGGGTGATGCTGCCGTTGAAACCCAGCAGGATGATGAACGCAAACGCCAAGGGCACGCCGGCAAAGTTGCTGGTCATGTTGGCGAAGGCGGTGACGAAATTGCGCAGCGGCGAATCCACCCGACGCAAGGAGTAGCTGCCCAGCGTGGCGATGATGATGCCGAAGACGCTGGAGTAGAAGCTGATCTCCAGGCTGAACTGGATGGCTTGCAGGTAGAACTTCGAGCTGAAGATACGCGTGAAGTTTTCCAGGCCCCAACCGGCTTCCTCGGTTTGCAGGCTGTTGATCAGCACCCACACCAGCGGGGCAATTTCGAACACGATGAAGAACAGCGCGAACGGCACCAGGCACAGCAGTGCCAGCCATTTACCACGGGTCATTTCAACAGCTCCCGGCATACAGGTTTGTCGTGGGGCACACCCAGCAGTTCGCAGACGGTGCCGCACAACTCGGTCTGTTTGGGCGCGGCATTCGCATCCAGACTGAAGGCATCGCCAAGGAGGAACAACGGCACTTCGCGCTCTTCCGGCAGCAGGCCGTTGTGGGAGCGGTCGTTGTTCATGCCGTGGTCGGCCGTCACCAGCACCTGGTAGCCGGCGTCGAGCCAGCCTTGCAGGTAGTCGGCCAGGATGATGTCGGCCGAGCGTGCGCTGTTGCGGTACTGCGGTGTGTCGAGGCCGTGCTTGTGCCCGGCGTCGTCGATGTTCATCGGGTGCACCACCAGAAAGTTCGGCGCGTGTTTGAGGCGCAGGCTTTCGGCGTCGGCGAACAGGTGGGAATCGGGGTAGTGGTCATTCCAGTAGAAATGCCCGTGCTGGATCGCCAGCGTCTTGTCGTCGGTATGACGATCACGGGCGGCGATAAAGGGCGTGCGGTTATACAACTCGCTGACCCAGTGGTAAGCCGCGGCCGCTGTGGTGAGGCCGGCGTCGGTGGCGTAATGGAAAATGCTGCGTTGGTTGGACAGGCGCGAAACATGGTTGTGCACGATACCGCTCTGGATCGGTGGTACGCCGGTCAGGATGCATTCATACAACGGGCGGGACAGGGCGGGCAGTTCACATTCCAGCTTGTAGAGCGCTGCGCGTCCTGCGCCGACATAGGCCTGCAAGTGCCCCATGGCGTGCCGCGCAACCTCGAAGTTCAGGCCGTCGAGCACGACAAGGATGACATTGTGCTTCATGGGGGCTGGAGCTCCGCAACAGGTGGTTTGACTCAAATTCTCTGGCGTAACCGGGTCAAAATGTGGGGGCTGGCTTGCCTGCGATAGCGGAGTATCAGTCGACATAGAGGCTGAATGTCATACCGCTATCGCAGGCAAGCCAGCTCCCACACCGGCCGCATTTCAGGCAGTGAGCCCGATTACTTCATTTCTACGATGACTTGCTCGTTCCACAGCTGAGGCAGCTTCTTGGAAGTCGCTTCCCAGGCATCGGCATCTTTGATTGGCTGCGGATTGGCCTTGGTGTACTGCTCGCCCGGGATCAGGTTCTTGGCGATATCGGCCGGCAGTTTCAGGTCGGTTTCAGCACGGATTGGACGCGCATTGCCTTTTGCCAGGTTGAGTTGGCCGGCATCGCTGAAGATGTATTCGCGGGTCAGCTTGGCGGCGTTCGGGTGCTTGGCGTATTTGTTGATGATGGTGGTGTAGCCGGATTTCACCGAACCGTCCGATGGGATCAGCACCACGTAGTCATCCGGGTTGGCCATCTTGGCCTTGTAGCTCAGGCCGTTGAAGTCCCAGACCACGCCCACTTCGACTTCGCCTTTTTCCATGGTGGCGATGGTCGGGTTGGACAGCGAAAGACGGCCTTGCTGGGCGATCTTGGTGAAGAACTGCAGGCCAGGGGCGATGTTCTTTTCGTCGCCTTTATTGGCGATGGCGGCGGCCAGTACGCCGTTGGCCGCCTGGGCCGCGGTGCTCACGTCACCGATGGAGACCTTGTACTTGCCTTTTTGCAGGTCAGCCCAGCTGGTGGGCACTTCCGAGCCGTGCAGCAGCTTCTTGTTGACGATAAAGGCGATGGTACCGGTGTAGGCCAGCGCCCAGTGACCGTCCTTGTCTTTTGCCCAATCCGGCACCTGGGCCCAGGTGGACGGTTTGTACGGCTGGGTGACTTCCTGCTTCACCGCAATCGGACCGAACGCTGCGCCCACGTCGCCGATGTCGGCGCTGGCGTTGTCTTTCTCGGCCTTGAACTTGGCGATTTCCTGGGCCGAGCTCATGTCGGTGTCGATGTGCTTGAGGCCGTAGGTCTTGGCCAGGTCTTCCCAGGTGCCTTTCCAGTTGGCCCAGTCATCGGGCATGCCGACGCTGTTGACGGCGCCTTCCGCTTTCGCGGCAGCTTCCAGGGTTTTCAAATCGGTATCAGCAGCCATGGCGGCGGTGCACATGGCAATGGTCGAGCCTAACAGTGATGCCAGGAAAAGCTGTTTCATCCGAAGCTCCTTTGGGCGTGTTCAACGCTGCGTTTTTATGAACGATTGCGGGGGGCGATTCATCACTGATTTCTTGGGGCGCGTTGCGCCTGAAAGCCGGCCAGGCAAGGCGCAGTCCGCAGGTAAGGGTTGTTTCCTTGCCAAGGACTGCAACACAGCATGGCCGGCTTTCAGGCACAACCCGAAGGGCCGGGCCTGATTTTGCGCAGGGCTGCGTTTCTCGTCGCTTATTTGGAACAACCAAACCACGCTCCTCGCGCCTTGCCCTGCACAAAATCAGGTCCGGCGCGCCCCAATAAATCAGTGATGAATCGCCCCAGTTGGTCTAGGTCAGCAATACCTGAGCCAATCTAGGCGTGCCTGATGACAGTTTCATGTCGATGTCGTTTTTAAATCGCGGATGTCGCTGGTCGCAGAGTGAGCGTAGACCATGCCCAAATGCCCGCAGGCGTTCGACTTGGCCGATGTATTGCAGAGTGTGGGGCAGGGGCGTGAGAGGGGCTGTCATCTGTCGGTCATCTGTAATGCCTAGGCTGGCAGGCAACAGCTCAAGCCCTGATAGAGCGCGGTTTGTGCACCGAAGCGGTGCTGGTCTAGTCCAGATAGGTAACATTGATGCGTGATGAGGCAATCAAGGCGGTGACATCCATCGGCCTGGCGCTGCAAGAGCAGATCGACCACGGCCTGTTGCCGCCTGCGAGTAAATTGCCCGCCGAGCGCAAGCTCAGCGAGTTGTTTGGTACCACTCGCATTACGGTGCGGGAAGCCTTGTTACAACTGGAGGCCCAGGGGCAGATCTATCGCGAGGAGCGTCGCGGCTGGTTTGTCTCGCCACCCCGGCTGGCCTACAACCTGATGCAGCGCAGCCACTTTCACGCGATGGTCAGCGACCAGGGGCGGGTACCTTCCACCGAGGTGATTTCCGCGCGGCTGCAGCCGGCGTCGGCGGCGGTGTGTGCGTGGTTGCAGTTGCCGGCCTTGTCCAGTGTGATCCAGGTGTGCCGAGGCCGGCGCATTGACGGGCGCCTGGTGTTGTACGTGGAGCATTACCTGAACCCGCAGTATTTCCCGGGGATCCTGGAGTGTGACCTGAATCAGTCGATGACCGAGCTGTATGCCCGTCAATATGACTTGCACTATGGGCGGGTGCGTTTTGAAATTGTGCCGACTTCATTGCCTGTGGAAGCCGCCGCCGCGTTGCGCGTGTCGGTGGGCAGCCCGGGCTTGCGCATTGCCCGGGTCAATTACGATCAGCATCAGCGCTTGATCGACTGCGACCTGGAGTTCTGGCGACACGACGCCATCCACGTCGGCGTCGATGTCGCCTGACACCCACGTCCGCTGTAGAGCCCACTTGTTGTGGCGAGGGAGCTTGCTCCCGTTCGACAGCGTAGCTGGAGCCTGCTTTTTGGGGGCGCTTCGCCCCCCAGCGGGAGCAAGCTCCCTCGCCACAAAAGCCGGCTCCTACAGGGTCAGGGCTTTGATCAGTGAATCCGTGTTGGTGGTGAGCTCTGCCACCGGATCCGCACTGTCCACCTCCAGCACCAGCAGTTGCGAGCCGCCTGCCGCGATGGCCGCTTTCACCGCCTCACTCGGCTGACGATGGTGCAACACCACCGCCACGTCGTTCTCCTTCAATTCGGCACTGAGTTTCTGTAAGGCCTCGGGCGTCCAGTCGGCGTCCGGTCGTGCATCTGTGCTCACTACTTCCAGGTTCAGGCTGCTGACCAGGTAGGCGAAGTGATCGCTCAAACTGACCACCGTGAGGTTGTCCGCCTTGGCCAGCCGCGCTTCGCTGTCGGCGGTGAGCTTGAGCAGGCGTTGCTTGAGGGCGGCGAGGTTGGCGTCGATTGTGGGCTTGGCGTCCGGCGCCAGGCGGCTCAGGTCGGCGGCGAGCACGTCGGCCATGCGCCCGAGGTTGTTGCTCGATTGCCACGGCTGACTGTTCAGGCCATCGGTGCTGCCGGGTTGCACGGCAATGCCGGGCAAACCGCCGTCCACCGGGCGTGCGGCATCCACTTCGACGATGCGGATATTGCTACGCCGCGCCACCGGGTACAGCGGGTCATCCGCCCACAGCGAGCGCAGGCCGATGGCGGCGTCGGCGTCTTGCGCCAGCTTGCTCAGCGCCGGTGCGCCACGGCCGGTGAAATAGGACACCTGCCGCGAACCCGGCAGGTTGGCCGGGGCGGCGCGTTCGAGCTGTACGGCGGTGCCTTTGAGCAGCAGTTCAGCCAGGCCATAGGTGATCGGCAACGAGGCCAGTACCTTGACCGGTTTTGCCGCGTGGGCAACCGGTTTGGGCGCTTCAGCCGCCATCAGTGGCGTGGTGAACAAGCAAGCGATGGCCAGGGCCAGAGGATGAAGAACGGAGCGCATTATCCAAGATTCCCTTTGAGGCTGGGCACGGTGCCGCGCGCAATGGCGGCAAAGGCGAAGGCGATACCGGCCACGAGGATGATCGCGGCACCGGACGGGATGGGCAGGTCGAAGATGATCGGCAACAGGATCCCGCACAGCGTGCTGACCGTGGCGATGATCACCGAGACCCAGAAGAAGCCCTTGAGCGATTGGCTCAGCAGGCGCGCTGCGGCGGCGGGGATCACCAGCAGGGCGCCCACCAGGATCGCGCCGATCACCTTCACCGCCGCCACGGTGATCAGCGTCACCAGGATCACGAACAGATAATCCAGGGTTTTCACCGCCACCCCGCGCACTGCCGCCAGTTGCGGATTGAAGCTGGCAAGCATGATGCGGTTGTACAGCGGCAACGCCAGCGCCATGACCAGCGAGCCGACAATCGCCAGCACCAGCAGGTCATTGCCATTCACCGTCAGCACTGAACCGAACAGTACGTTCTCCAGAATATGCACGTTGATCTTGCCCGCCAGGATCAGCAGCAGGCTGGCGCCCAGGGCCAGGGACACCGAGAGGAACACACCGATCAAGGTGTCGGGCGCCAACCCGGTGCGGTTGCGCAGGTAGTTGAGCAGGATGCCGAACAGCAGGCAGTACCCGAACAGGGCGCCGTAGGGCCCGGTGTAGGGTTCACCCAGCAGGATGCCGACAGCCACGCCGGTGAGTGCCGCGTGGCCGACCGCCTCGGAGAAGAACGCAAAGCGCTTGACCACCACCAGCGTACCCAGGCCGCCCAGCACCGGGCCGATCAGCAGGCCGGCGAGCAGGGCGTTGACCACAAAACCATAGGCCAGTGCTTCCGGCAGGTACCCGGAAGAGGCCCAGCCCTGGACCATCAGGCGAAACGCTTCATAACTCATTGCACCGGGCTCCGAGGGTGGGTGGAGAACAGGGTCAGCAGGCGGTCCGGGGTCAACGCTTCTTTCGGCGTAGCGTCGAACAGTACGCGACGGTTCAGGCCGGTGACGCGATCGGCCAGGCGGCCCACGGCTTCCAGGTCATGCTCGATCCACAACACGGTGATGCCGGCCAGGCGCCAGTCGTTGAGCAAGCGCTCAAACACCTGGATTCCGGCCTCGTCGAGCGCCGACATCGGCTCATCCAGCACCAGCAGTTGCGGCGCCGGGATCAAGCCCTGGGCCAGCAGCACGCGCTGGCGCTCACCCCCAGACAGCGCACCCATGCGGCGTTTGCGCTTGTCCTGCATGCCGACACGCTCCAGCGCATCGCCAATCGCCCCGGCGTAATGCCGCGACAGCCCGAGAAACGCCGGGCGGCGCTGGCACATGGCAGCCATAAAGTCGTCGACAGTCATGGGCAGGCCCCGGTCGAACTCCAGTGCCTGAGGCACATAACCAATGGTGCCGGGTGTGCTCTGCCAATGCAGGCGCAGTTGGCCCTGGTGTGGCGTCTGCCCCAACAGCGTCTTGATCAGCGAGCTTTTGCCGCCGCCGTTCGGGCCCACCAGCGCATGGATACTGCCGGGCTGTACCTGGAATTTCACACCGTCCAGGATGGTGGTGCGGCCCAGGGTCAGCGACACCGCGTCGAAGTCGAGGGTCGGGCCAATGCTGGCCACACTCAATTGTTCGGCCGCGGTCATGAGCCTGACTCCTGGATGGCCCGCACCACCGTGTTGAGGTTGCCGGTCATTTCCACTTCGTACTTTTCAGGGGTGTATTCGCCGTAGGAGATATGCGACAGCGGGTACAGCTTGACCCCCGACTCACGCTGGATGGTGTCGACATAAGTGGACGGGAAATCCATCTCCGAGAAGATCACCTTCACATCCAGGGCACGCAGTTCGTCGATGGTCTTTTTCAGCTGGCTGGGGCTGGGCTCGATGCCGTGGGCCGGTTCGACCACGGCGGTCACTTCCAGGCCGAATTCGCGCAGCAGGTAATCGTAGGCCGCGTGCACGGTGGCCACGCGCAGGTCCGGGTTCGGTGCGCTGGTCAACTTGGCCAGTGCATCGGCGCGCATCTGGCGCAGGCGCTTGCCGTAGGCGCGGGCGTTCTGGGTGTAGGTCTTGGCGTTGTCCGGGTCGAGCTTGCCCAGTTCGCGGGCGATGTTGTTGACCTGGGCAATCGAGGCACTGATCGACAGGAAGGTGTGTGGGTTCACCACCTTGCCCGCGCCACGCGCCGCGTTGCCGGTGGCCGCCAGCAACGGCACGTTGGCGTTGGCTTCGATCACCGGGATGTCCGGGCGCTCGCTGGTGGCGATCATGCGGTCGGCGAAGTCGTCATGGCCGACGCCGTTGAGCACGATCACGTCCAGGGTGCCGATGCGCTTGATGTCTTCGGCGCGCGGTTCGTAGGCATGGGGGTTGAAGCCGGCCGGGATCAGCGGCACCACATCGGCCTTGTCGCCGACGATATTGGCCACGTAGCTGTAATACGGGTGCAGGGTGATGCCGATTCGCAGGCGCTTGGCCGCCTCGGCGTTCGCCAGGGGAGTGAGCATCAGGCTGATAAGGCCGACCAGCAACAGACGCAACAATGGGGATGAAATGGACATGGGCACTCGGTCTTCTCGTTCAGTGACGGTGCTGGCGGGTTACGCCGGCATCGAATTGCGTGACCACCTGCTTCCAGCCGGCCGCGATCAGCACCGGGTCAGTCAGGTCGGAAGGGGGCGCGAGGTTGGCCTGGCGGTTGAGCCACACATCCGGCTCGCCATCGTGCACGCGCATCAGTAGCGAGCCGCTGGTGGCGGGCGCCTGGCTCAAACCCAGGTAGGCCGACGGCGCGAGCAGTTGCCAGCGGTGGTCGCCACGGCTGACCGAACTGGCGTCCTTGGCAAACGGTGCAAAGCCTTCCTCGGCCAATTGCTGTGGCGTGGGCAGGGCGTTCTGCTCCTGTTGCAGCAGCTGGATCTCGTCCAGGGTCACCCGCAGGTCGGCGTAGATCCCTTGCTCGGCCGCGCTCAGGTCGCGGCGTGCGTCCAACTGGTGGCTGGGCACGGCGGCGACCTCCTGGCTTTCACCATGCAGGGCAATCACCGAGCCGGCCACGGCGAGGATGATCAGGCACAACAGCAGCACATAGAGGGTTTCGTGGCCGGCCCCGGCGGGGCGTACAACCTGTGTCGTACTCATTGCGGCTGGATATCCGCTTGGTCGATTTCAACGACGTGGCCGGGGCCGGCGTCGAACAGCACGTAGAATTCGGCCGAGGGCTTCTTGAAGGTCAGGGTCGAGTCCTGGCCAAGCTTGCCGGGCAGCAGGACGGTTTCGTCGTAGCCGATCACGTCCAGGGTCACGCCGGGTGCGCCGCTGCCGTCGGAGAAACCGCCGGTGCACTGGATCTGCCCACCGGCAATTTCCTTGCACTCGCACATCGGGTTGTGGGCCAGGGCCACGGTACTGAACCCGGCGCACAGCACTAGCAATACGCGGGATAGGCGCTTCAACGTCATGGTTTGACTCCTTGCTTGTTCAGCCAGGCGATAGTGGCAGGCGAGGCCTGGCTCAGCGGGATAGAACCCTGGTGCATCGTGCCGTCCCAGCCTTCCATGGTGACCCACAGTTCGGCGTCGGCCGGGGTGCGCTCCGGCACCGGCAGCAATGCGCCCATGCGGTACGGCGTACCAAAGAAGATCACCCCGGCAGCCCGCAGGCTGCGCGGCTTGCCGATGCGCAGGTAGGTGGCCTTGACCTGTTCGGCGCAGGTGGCGCACAGGGCGGCGTTGAAAAACTTCATCGGGCCGGCCGGGTCGGGGCGCGGGCCTTCATTGCGAAACTCGGCGAGGGTCAGGCTCCAGGGCCCGACCTGCACGTCACCGGCCACTCGCTCGCCAATGCCGGTATCGCCCCGGAACAAGGCCGCTTCGGAGAAATACCGGGGCATGAAGCCCAGTGGCACCAGGATCAGCAGAATATTGATGTGGAAGCGCCATTTGAGCCAGAAGGCCCGCAGTGGCGAAGGTGCTGGCGCCGCGATGACTTTGCTCATCAGTTGGCCTCCGTGGTTTCAGCCTGCATGGCCGGGACAGGCGCCGGTTGGCGCGGCGCCTTGTTGCTGCGCTTGAGGGCATTGAGGGTGGCCAGGGCTGTCCGCTTGGTCCAGATCAGCAAGCCGCTCAACACCATCATACTCAGCACCAGGCCGAAGAATGCCCAGATCAGCTTGATCCACAGGCCGCCGAAGTCGCCGGTGTGCAGCGGGCGCATGGACTCGGTGACGAACTCCAGGGTGGTGCGATCGGACAGCAGGTGGGAGACGGCGATTTCGCCGTCATACGGGTTCAGTTGGGCAGTCTGGAACATCAACGGGTACCAACCGCGCCCGCCGATCTGCAGGTGGCTGTAGGCATTGCTCGGGAGGAACACGAACGTGGCGTCCAACCCGGGGATGCGTTCGCCGGCAATCTTGATCGCTTCGTCCAGGGCAATCATCGGGGCGGGCACGCCGGGCGCTGACAACGGCACTTTCTCCCGGGCGATCACCGGCACGATGGGCTCGCTGGAGATGGAAATCTGGTTGTCGCCCAGGATCGCCTGGATCAGGAACCAGGTGCCGGTGATGGAAATGACCGCGATGAACCAGATCGACCAGATCCCACTCAGGCGGTGGAAGTCACCCCAGAAGATCCGCGCGCCGTGGCGGATGCGCAGGGTAGGGCGCAGGAAACCCTTCCAGAAGCGCTTGTACACCACCAGCCCGGTGACCAGTGAGGCCAGCAACGGCAGGCCAAGGAACGACACCAGGTACCAGCCCCAGCTGTAGCCATTGGTGAACGGCACCAGCCACCAGCCGTGCAGGGCGCGGGTGAATTGCTTGAAGTTGAACGACGGGCTCACGCCCTGGATAGCGCCGGTGTACGGGTTGACGTAGACCTCCACGGAGCGCCCGTCGGGGTAGCTGAGGTCGACGCTGAGGGCAAAGTGGGTTTCGTCGGGGCGAATGATCGACTGCACGATCACCTGGGGTTCGGCGCGTTTGATCGCGCTGATCACCTGGTCGAAGCTCAGCGGTTCGGCGTCGTCCGACGGTTTGCTGGCGCGGATGTCCGGGTTGGCCAGCCAGACGATTTCCTGGCTGACCACCGCCAGGGTGCCGGTGACGCAGACGATCAGTACAAAGAACCAGATGGGCAATGCCAGCCAACTGTGTACGAGAAACCAGAGTTTTGAGCGTGACTTCTTCGACATGTGAATGAGGGTCTTGATCGGAGGGGGGCAAAGAAGGCCCGGAAAAGGCCGGTCGTAGCTTTTGCTGACGCGACGGGCTGTATCTAAGTTAAGACGGATGAGAGGAGCAAATCCCTAAGCCGGATATGAAAGAAATTGTTTCAGGATCACATTCGGCGTGGTTTGCCGCCGCGATCGAACACGAAACATGTTCCAAGCCATCACCCAGGCGCCATTGATGGGGCGGGTTGGCTGGGTAGGATGGGCTCATACCGTTGAGTGAGCGCCTAGATAAGTGAGTCCACAAAAATGACTGCCAGAACCCTCTACGACAAACACATCGATTCCCACACGGTGTGCCCCCTGGATGATCAGGGCCATGTCCTGCTGTATATCGACCGCCAAGTGATCAACGAATACACCAGCCCCCAGGCCTTCAGCGGCCTGCGCGAGGCTGGCCGTGAGGTATGGCGCCCCGGCACGGCGCTGGCGGTGGTCGACCATGTGAACCCCACCACGCCCCAGCGCATTGCGGCCATGCCCGATGCTGGCGGTGCGCGGCAGGTGTCGTACCTGGCGGAGAACTGCCGGGATTTCGGCATCGAACTGTTGGACATCCTCGACAAACGCCAAGGCATCGAGCATGTGATTGCCCCGGAACAGGGCTTTATCCTGCCGGGCATGGTGATTGCCGCCGGTGACAGCCACACCACCACCTACGGCGCCCTGGGGGCTTTTGGGTTCGGCATCGGCACCTCGGAAATCGAACACCTGCTAGCCTCCCAGACCTTGGTCTACAAACGCCTGAAAACCATGCGCGTGACCGTCGACGGCGTATTGGCCAAAGGGTTGACCTCCAAGGACGTGATCATGGCGCTGATCGGCAAGATCGGCGCCTCCGGTGCCACGGGCTATGCCATTGAGTTTCGCGGCGCCACCATCGATGCGCTGAGCGTCGAAGCGCGCATGACCATCTGCAACATGGCGGTGGAAGCCGGGGCGCGCGGTGCGTTCATGGCGCCGGACGAAAAAGTCTTCGCCTACCTCAAGGGCAAGCCGCGCGCGCCAAAGGGCGAGCTGTGGGAACAGGCCCTGGTGGGCTGGCGTCAACTGCATTCGGACGCCGACGCGCTGTTCGACCAGGAAGTGCATCTGGACGCCAGCACCCTGGAGCCCATGGTCACCTGGGGCACCAGCCCCGACCAGGCTGCGCCGATTGGTGCCCGCGTCCCGGACCCGCAGGACGTCAGCGACCTGATCCTGCGCCAGGACATGCGCCGCGCCCTCAACTATATGGGCCTGGAAGCCGGCATGCCGCTGAGCGACATCGTCATCAGCCATGCGTTTATCGGCTCCTGCACCAACGCCCGTATCGAAGACCTGCGCGACGCTGCGAGCGTGGTGCGTGGCAAACACGTGGCCGACCATGTGCGGGCGATGATCGTGCCGGGTTCCACCGAAGTGCGTGACCAGGCCGAGGCCGAAGGCTTGGCGGCGATCTTTATCGACGCCGGGTTCGAATGGCGCCAGTCGGGCTGCTCGATGTGCCTGGCGATGAACGACGACGTGCTGGCCCCGGGCGACCGCTGCGCCTCCAGCACCAATCGCAACTTTGAGGGTCGCCAGGGCGCCGGTGCGCGTACTCACCTGATGAGCCCGGCGATGGTCGCTGCCGCTGCGATCACCGGCCGCCTCACCGATATCCGCCACTTTGGAGACCGCCCATGAGTCTGCAACCGTTCACTACAATCACCGGCAAGGCCGCACCCATGCTGGCGGCCAACATCGACACCGACGTGATCATGCCCAAGCAGTTTCTCAAGGGCATCGATCGCAGTGGGCTGGACCAGGGTTTGTTTTTCGACTTGCGCTTCCTGCCTTCCGGCGAGCCCAACCCCGCATTCGTGCTGAACCAACCGGCCTGGCAAGGGGCGAGCTTTCTGGTGGTGGGGCCGAACTTCGGGTGCGGCTCCAGCCGTGAACACGCGGTGTGGGGGTTGAAGCAGACCGGGATTCGCGCGCTGATCGGCAGCAGTTTTGCCGGGATTTTCTATGACAACTGCCAGCGTAATGGGGTGTTGTTGATCACGTTGGATGAGGCGGTGTTGCAGAAGCTGGGGCAGGTTGTCAGCCAACCCGAGCAGGCGCAGATCAGTGTGGACCTGGAGGCCCAGGCCATTCATTTGGCTGACGGCCAGGTGATTCCCTTCCAGATCGACACGTTGCGCAAAACCGCGCTGTTGCTGGGGCTGGATGCAATTGGCAGCACCTTGCAGCGCAGTGACGAGATCAAGGCCTTCGAGCGCCGCCACCTCGCGGCCAACCCCTGGCTCAACTGACACCCCCTGAATCCAAATGTGGGAGCGGGCTTGCTCGCGAATACGGTGGGTCAGTCGGCTTATCTATGGCTGACTTACCGCATTCGCGAGCAAGCCCGCTCCCACATTGGAATCCATTCCAATTCGGAATCGGGCTAGATAGACAGCCCCTTGAAGTGCTCCTGCAAAAACTCCACACACGCCCGCAACTTTCCTGAATACGCCAGCCGCGTCGGGTACACCGCCCACACGTTGGCGCTTTGGGTGTAGTTGTGCAGCACCTGCACCAGCTTGCCTTGCTCCAGCAGCGGTTTCACATCCCACATTGAGCGCAGCAACACGCCGCGCCCATCCAATGCCCACTGCAACACGATCTCGCCATTGTTCGATGACAGCGGCCCGCGCACGCGTACGCTTTCGGGGGCGCCGTTGTGTTCCAGGTTCCAGATGCCAAACGCATTGTCGCGCTCTTTGAGCACCAGGCAGTCATGCTGCTCCAGGTCGCTCAACTGTTGCGGTGTGCCCTTGCGTTGCAGATAGGCCGGCGCGGCGCACAGCACGCGGCGGTTGCTCACCAGCCTCCGGCCGATGTGCTGCCCGGGGATGTCGTCGCCCACGCGGATCTCCAGGTCAAACCCTTCGCTGACGATGTCCACCACGCGGTCGAACAGGTCCAGGCGAATTTCCAGGTCCGGGTACTGCTCGGCGAGCAATGACAGGGCAGGGGCCACATGGTTGCGGCCAAAGCCGAAACTGCTGCACAAATGCAGGTGCCCACGCGGGCTGTCATGGGCGTCGGAGAGCTCATCGGACAGTTGCTGGAAGTCTTCCAGGATACGCACCGCCCAGCGCTGCACCCGTTCGCCGTCTTCGGTCAGGGCGATGCGCCGGCTGGTACGGTGCAGCAGGCGGGTGGCCAGGGTGGTTTCGAGGATCTGGATGCGCTTGCTGACATACGCCGGCGACAGCCCCAGCTCATCGGCGGCGGCAGCGAAGCCGGCCTTGCGGATCACGGTCAGGAACACCCGCAGGTCTTCGGGTAGGGGCACGGTATCTTTCTTATTTGTCATCAGAAACAAGGCTGGCGGCATGAGCCGCCAGAATAGCACCGGATCGGCGCGCCTTCCGGCACACCGGGCGGTCTTCGGTTATTCGGCCGCGATTTTGGCCTGGGCAGCCGCCCGAGCATGGCGGCCGCGCTTGAGGGCGATGGGGGCCATTTTCTCGCGGTCCAGTTCACCTTCCCACGCGGCGACCACCAGCGCGGCCACGGCGTTGCCGATGATATTGGTCAGCGAGCGGCATTCGGCCATGAAGCGGTCCACACCGAGGATCAACACCATCGCCGCCACCGGCACCGTCGGCACCACGGCCAAGCTCGCCGCCAAGGCCACAAACCCTGCACCCACCACCGCCCCGGCTCCCTTGGACGTCAGCATGGCCACTGCCAGCAGCGTCAACTGCTGCTCAAGCGGCAAGTGGATATTGGTGGCCTGGGCCAGGAACAGCACCGCCAGGGTCATATAGATGTTGGTGCCGTCCAGGTTAAAGGTGTAGCCGGTGGGAACCACGATGCCCACCACGCCTTTGGAGGCGCCCAGGCTTTCGAGTTTCTGGATCAGCTGTGGCAACGCCGATTCGGAAGAACTGGTGCCCAATACGATCAACAGCTCCGACTTGATGTAGCCCATCAACTTGAAAATGCTGAAGCCGGCGTAGCGGGCGATGCTGCCCAGCACCACCGCTATGAAAAAGAACGCCGTGATGTAGAACGTGCCCACCAACTTCAACAGCGGCAGCAACGAACCCACGCCGTACTTGCCGATGGTGAACGCAATCGCACCAAAGGCACCGATGGGCGCAACGCGGCTGATGATGCCGACGATGCGGAAGAACACCTCGCTGGCCTGGTTGATCACGCCCACCAGCGGCCGACCCTTTTCACCGACCATCACCAGGCCGACGCCGAACAGCACGGAGACGAACAGCACCGGCAGGATTTCACCTTTGGAAAACGCATCGAAAAACGTGGTGGGGATCACATGCAGCAGGAACCCGGTGATGCCTTCGCCATGTTCGGCCTGGCCGACAAAACCGGCGATGGCCGAGCTGTCGAGGGTCTTCACATCGATGTTGAAGCCCACGCCCGGGTGCAGCAGGTGCGCGGCGAGGATGCCGATCAACAGGGCGATGGTCGACACCACCTCGAAGTACAACAGCGCCTTGCCGCCGACCCGGCCCACCTGCTTCACGTCATGCATGCTGGTGATGCCGGACACCACCGTACAGAAGATGATCGGGCCGATGATCATCTTGATCAGCTTGATGAAACCGTCGCCCAAGGGCTTGAGGTCAATACCGATTTGCGGCCAAAAATGGCCGATCAACACACCCAGCGCGATAGCGATGAGCACCTGCACATACAGGGTTCCCAGCAGTTTTTTGAGTGTCATTGTTATTATCTCAATCGTTTTTTGGGCAAAGCGAACCCGTCGCAGGCCAACAGCAGCCTGCGAGGCGGGTCCATCAGGTCACGGGGTTACAGCATCATCGGAGGAAGGCCAGGACTTCGCCCAGCAACAGGTCGGGGGCTTCTTCTGCAATGTAATGGCCGGCCGGCAGGGCCTTGCCACGTACATCGGTGGCGACTTTCTGCCACTCCTTGAGTGGTTCGAAACAGCGCCCGACCGTGCCCTCGGCGCCCCACATCACCAGCAATGGCAGGTTCAGGTGATTGCCGGCGTCGATGTCTGCCTGGTCGTGCTCAAGGTCGATACCGGCGGCAGCCCGGTAATCCTCGCAGATGCCGGTGGCGCTGCCCGGCAGTTTCAGGCAACGCAGGTATTCGGCGAAGGCTTCGTCGGTGAACGGCTTGAGCCCTGCACTGCGGCTGCCCATCACACTGCGCAGGTACAGCTCGGGGTTACTCTCGATCAAGGCCTCCGGCAACGGCGCCGGGCGGATCAGGAAGAACCAGTGCCAGTAGGCGCGGGCGAAGGCTTCGTCGGTCTGGGCGTACATCGACAGGGTGGGAGCGATGTCCAGCAACACCATGCGTTGCACGCTGGCCGGATGGTCCAGGGCCAGGCGATGGGCGACGCGGGCGCCACGGTCGTGGGCCAGCACCGAGAACGTGTCGAAGCCCAAGGCTTGCATCAGCTCGACGCCGTCGCGGGCCATTTCGCGTTTTGAATAGTTGGTGTGACGCTCGTTGGCCGGCGGCTTGCTGCTGTCGCCGTACCCACGCAGGTCGGCGGCCACCACGGTGAAGTGCTCGGCCAGTTGTTCGGCGACTTTGTGCCAGATGACGTGGGTTTGCGGGTGCCCGTGCAGCAGGAGCAGGCCGGGACCTGTACCGCCTTTGCGGTAGCTGATGTCCACGCCGTTGACGTGGCAGCTGTCTTTTTGGAATCCGGCAAACATGGAATGACTCCTTGTGATGATTGCCTGCATCCTGAAATCACGCCGCCTTTGGGGCAAGGGGGAAAGCGTGGAGGGGTTGTTCATGAAGTGTGTAGCTGCTGTGGGTCATGCGACCCAATCCATCAAACAAATGAGATCACCTGTGGGAGCGGGCTTGCTCGCGAAAGCGGAGTGTCAGCCACCTTATGGGTTGGCTCATACACCGTATTCGCGAGCAAGCCCGCTCCCACAGGTGATAGAGGGTGTTTATGCGATCTCAGCTTTGCTGGAACATCTCCATGGCACGCTGGCGGATTTGCGCTTCGGTCAGGTCCTCCTTGTGGGTGGCCAGGAACCACAGATGCCCGAAAGGATCCTTCACACTTGCCGAGCGGTCGCCATAAAACTGGTCTTTGGGCTCTGACACCACGCTGGCACCTGCTGCGACCGCTTGTTTGAATTGCGCATCCACATCCTCCACGTACAGATGCAGGCCGACGCTGGTGTGTTCGGCGGGGTTGCGCAGGGCCATTTCATCGCAGGGCGTGCCCAGCATGATCGCCGAGTCGCCAATACGCAGTTCGGCGTGGCCGACTTTGCCGTCGGGCATGTCCAGACGCATGACTTGTATGGCGCCGAAGGCTTTTTTGTAGAACTCGATGGCTTCGGCGGCTTTGTTGATGCCCATGTAAGGCGTGACGCGGTGATAGCCCTCTGGAATGGGTTTGACGCTCATATCGTTCTCCTGGGTGGTGGTGATGGAGTCACGGCCTTTTCACTATAGGCCACGTGTCGCGAGGGCTGCGGCCAGCCGACGAGGTGTTCGCCAGGCAACAGTGAACGGGCAGATTGCTGCGCCATCAGCGCTCCTGGATCCGATTTATGCAGCCAAACCCCTGGTTTCAGGGCTCGGCACAGAAGCTGCAATAGCTCAGGCAAACCATTCGCCCGAGAGCGTTGTATGTCTGTACTGCCTGTATCTGCCGATTACCCGATCCACACCCCCGATGCCGAAATCATTCGCGACGAAGCCCACGCCCTTGCCGTTGCCCACCGCGTTGCCGCGGTATTGCTGGAGCAGGACGCTGAGCGCGACCGCACGCGCCACGTGCCCGCCGACGTGGTGGACCTGTATTCCAACAGCGGTCTGTGGGGCATCAGCGTGCCGCGTGAGTTTGGTGGGGCGCAGGTGTCCTACGCGGTACTGGCCCAGGTGATTGCGATTATCTCGGCGGCTGACCCGTCGCTGGGGCAGATCCCGCAGAACCATTACTGCCTGCTGGAAGACATCCGCCTGCAAGGCACGCCTGAACAGCAGGCGCATTTCTTCGGCCTGGCGCTGCAAGGCCATCGGTTTGCCAATGCGCTGTCGGAAACCGTCGGCAAACATGTGCAGGACATCCAGGCGACGATTCGCCGCGAAGGCGATGGCTATGTGATCAACGGGCGCAAGGGCTATTGCACCGGCTCGTTGTACGCCCATTGGCTGGCGGTGCTGGCGCTGGATGAACAGCAAAACGCGCAACTGGCCTTTGTAAAACGCGGCACCGAGGGCCTGGTGGTGGTGGACGACTGGGACAGCATGGGCCAGCGCACCACCTCCAGCGGCACGGTGCTGGCCGAGCAGTTGCGGGTGCCGGCGTTCAACCTGTTCCCGACGCATAAGTCCTACGATTCGCCGACATTGGCCGGCCCGTTCGCCCAACTGACCACCGCCGCCATCGACGCCGGTATTGCCCGCGCCGCGCTGCGTGACACGGTACAGTTCGTGCGGCAGTTCGCCCGGCCGTGGATCGATGCCGGTGTGGAAAAAGCCAGCGAAGACCCGTTGACCATCATCCAGGTTGGTGCGCTCGACATTCGCCTGGAAGCCGCTGAAGCCTTGCTGGAACGCGCAGGTGTAGCCCTGGATGCGGCACGCCCCGCGCCGGACGAAGACAACGTCGCCCATGCCTCCCTGGCGGTGGCCCGGGCCAAGGTGCTCACCACCGAAATCGCCATCGAAGCCAGCAACAAGCTGTTCGAACTCGGCGGCACCCGCTCGACCTTGAAGAAGCACAACTTCGATCGCCATTGGCGCAACGCCCGGGTGCACACCCTGCATGACCCGGTGCGCTGGAAGTACCACGTGGTGGGCAACTGGCTGCTCAACGGCGCCAAGCCGCCGCGCCACGATTGGTCGTAAGCCATGGCCGAATTGTTTAAACACATTTACTGGGCCGACATCGGCCAGGCGTGCCTGGAAACCCTGAGCATGCTCGCTGCCGCCCTCGGTTTTACCGTGCTGCTGGGGCTGCCGTTGGGCGTGGTGTTGTTTCTCACCGGTAAACGCCAGTTGCATGAAGCGCTGGGGGTGTACCGCGTGTTGTCGGTGGTGGTCAACGTGCTGCGCTCGCTGCCGTTCATCATCCTGCTGATTGTGTTGATCCCGCTCACCACCTTACTGGTGGGGACTTCCCTGGGCGTGCCGGGCACCATCCCGCCGCTGGTGGTGGGGTGCACACCGTTCTTTGCACGGCTGGTGGAAACCGCGCTGCGTGAAGTCGATCGTGGTGTGGTGGAGGCTACCCAGTCCATGGGCGCCAGTACTTGGCAGGTGATTCGCCACACGCTGCTGCCGGAGGCCCGGGGCGGGCTGCTGGCGGCGGTGACCGTGACCTCGATTGTGCTGGTGGACTACACCGCCATGGCCGGGGTGATCGGGGGTGGAGGCCTGGGTGACCTGGCGATTCGCTACGGCTACCAACGGTTCCAGACCGACGTGATGGTGGTCACCGTGGTGCTTCTGCTGGTGCTGGTGCAGGCCCTGCAGATGACCGGTGACCGTTTGGTGGCGCGTTACAGCCGCCGTTGAAACCTATAAAACTACTGCCTTCGGAGCCTTCATGAAAAAGTCCCTGGCCATTTTGGCCGCTGTCCTGTCGTTCAATGCGTTTGCCAACGAGACACTGGTGGTGGGCGCCACCCCCGTGCCCCATGCGGAAATCCTCGAGTTTGTGAAACCGGTGCTGGCCAAGGAAGGCGTGGACCTGCAGATCAAGGTCTTCACCGACTTCATCCAGCCCAACCAGCAGTTGGCCCTGAAGAACCTCGATGCCAACTACTACCAGTACCGCCCGTTCCTCGATGACTACAACAAGACCCGTCACACCGACCTGGTGCCGGTGGTGGGCGTGCACATCGAGCCCTTTGGCGCTTATTCGACGCGCATCAAAAACATCTCAGAGTTGAAGGACGGCGCCACCGTGTCGATCCCCAACGACCCGGTCAACACCGGCCGCGCCTTGGTGCTGTTGGATGAAGCCGGCCTGATCAAGCTCAAGGACCCGAGCAACACCCTGAGCACGCAGCGTGATATTGCGCAAAACCCCAAGCACCTGAAGATCCGTGAACTGGAAGGCGCCTTGCTGGCCCGTTCGGTGAGCCAGGTGGACCTGGCGTTCGTGTTTGCCAACTACGCGTTGGAAGCGGGGATCGACACCAACAGTGCGTTGATCGTGGAGAAGGGCAAGTCGCTGTACGTCGAGTACCTGGTGGCTCGGCCGGATAACATCAACGACCCGCGCATCCAGAAACTGGCCAAGGCGTTGAACTCCGATGAAGTGCGTCAGTTCATCCTGACCCGCTACAAGGGCCAGATTGCGCCGGGGTTCTAACCCGAGCGCAGATCAACTGTGGGAGCTGGCTTGCCTGCGATGGCGTCCGCAAAATCTCCATCGCCGGCAAGCCGGGCTCCTACAGGGATCGGGTTTTCAGGTCAGGTTTCGGGTGTGGGTTCCAATAGCTGCGCCCCCGGCCCACGCTCACCCAGTTGATCATCCTGGTTGCGCAACGGGCATGCCTCCATCGACAAACACCCGCAACCAATACAGCCATTGAGCTTGTCCCGCAGCAACATCAGCTTGTTGATGCGTTCATCCAGGTCTTCCCGCCACAGCGCCGACAAACGCTCCCAATCCTGGGCGGTGGGCGTGCGGCCATCCGGCAGCGTCTGCAACGCCTCGCCAATCGTCGCCAGCGGAATCCCCAAGCGCTGGGCGATCTTGATCACCACCACCCGCCGCAGCACGTCCCGTGGATAACGCCGCTGGTTGCCGGCGTTGCGGTTGCTTTTGATCAGCCCCTTGGTTTCGTAGAAGTGCAGCGCCGTGACCGCCACGCCGCTGCGGGCCGCCAACTGGCCGACGGTGAGTTCTTTGTTCAGCATGACAATCTCCGAAACAACGCTTGACCTTGACTTAACTAGAGGTTTTACCCTGCGTGGCATCGAATCGCAAGATTCTGCCTACGGAGAGAGGGGAGTGTTCATGCAGGTATCAGAGAAGAATCGCAGTTTCACTCAGCTGATCGAATTCCAGATCGAACCCCATCAGCAAGGGGCCCTGGTGGCGGCGTTGTCCACCCAGAGCGAGCGCCTGGCCGAGGGCCATGGCGGTTTTTTGAGTGCGAGCGTGCAGGTCAGTGATGACGGGCGGCGGGTGCTCAATTACCTGCAGTGGCAGTCCCGCGAGGATGGCGAGGCCGCGTTCCAGCGCTTTGAGCAGGGCGAGGAAGATTTCTGGACGCTGATTCGCGCCCACCAGGCCACGGCCGTGACCTTCGGTTCGTTCCAGGTGCTGCGCAGTTTTGAGCGTAGCCATGACAACGCGTTGCACTGCCGCCTAAATGGATAAGTGCAACATGCGTTCGCCTTGTACGTTTTCGCCGGGGCGACGTTTGTTCACCGCCAGCTCGCCGATCTTGATCAGGCGGGTGCGCGTCACGTTGCGGCTCAGGCCCAGCAAGTTGGCGGTGTGCACCTGGTTGTAATGGCTGAAGCGGTAGGCGGCCCGTAGCAGCGCGTCCTCGACCTTTTCGTGCAGGGCTCCGGCCTGTTCCTCGAACAGTTTCTGAAAGGCGCGCTCCAGCAGGGCTTCGGCACTGTTGTCGGCGCTGTGCTGACTGTCGTCCTGGCGCTCAATGCGCATGTTCGACAGGCGCAGGTCATCCCGCTCGATCACGCCATTACGGCAGATCAACAGGGTGTGGTGAATCACGTTTTCCAGCTCGCGGATATTGCCCGGCCAGCTGTAGCTCTTGAGCTTGTGCTCGGCCTCACGGCTGATGGTGATCGGGCCGTAACCCAGGCGCTGGCTGTAGGCTTCGATGAAATGCCGAGTCAGCGGCAGGATGTCGCCGGGACGCTCGCGCAGCGGGCTGAGTTCCAGGCTGACCACATCGAGGCGGTAATAGAGGTCTTCGCGGAAGTGCCCGGCGTTGATGGCCTTTTCCAGCTGCACATTCGTCGCGGCCAAGACGCGCACATCAATCGGAATGCTCTTGCGTGAACCCAGGCGCACTACCTCACGTTCCTGCAGGACGCGCAGCAACTTGACCTGGATCGCCATGGGCAAGTCGCCGATTTCATCGAGGAACAAGGTGCCGCCGTCCGCTTCTTCAAACCAGCCGGCCTTGGCGCTGAGGGCGCCGGTGAAGGCGCCTTTTTCATGGCCGAACAGTTCGGCTTCCACCAGGGATTCGGAGAACGCGCCGCAGTTCACCGCCACGAACGGCCGATTGCGGCGTGCGCTGAGGTTGTGGATATGCCGCGCCACCAGCTCTTTACCGGTGCCGGTTTCGCCGATGATCAGCACGCTGGCTTCGCTGGGCGCCACTTGCTGGATGTGATCGAGCAGCGCCTGGGATTTGGGGTCTTCGAAGACCTGGGCCGTGGCGCGGATCGAGGTCGCGAGGGCGGGCGAGGGCGGTAGGGTCAAAAGCTGCATGGGCACCTCTCTCAGGAGTAGAACGTGGGAATCGGCAGGGACTGGTTCAAGGCCCAGTCGCCGAGTTCGTGGAGTTTGTAGTCCACCGGGTCGTGCAACGTCTGGGTGCGCAGGTTGCGCCAGTGGCGGTCCAGGCGCAGTGACGCGTGGGTGGAGCGTGCGCCGGTCACTTCAAACAGCCGGCTGCACAAATCCAGGCCCTGGCGAGTGGCGGCGACCTTGGCAGTGGCGATGGCGATGGCCAGTTGGCCGCGCTCGGCTTCGCTGAGGTTCGGGCCCTTGGCCCAGGCTTGATCGAGCAGCTCGGCGGCGCTTTCGACCAGCAGGCGTATACCCTCCAGGGCGACCCAGAAGTCGCCGTAGTGATGCAGCACGTAGGGGTCGTGGCGCACGTCATCGGCCGAGGATTTGTGCCACGAGCGGGTTTCGGTGAGGGTGTAGTGCCGTGCTTCTTCAAAGGCGCCTTCGGCAATGCCGAGAAACATATGGGTGAAGGTCAACTGTGCAATCAACGGGCGCAGGCAGGCAAAGGGCGTGCTCAGCGGGCCCGGGTCGAGCAGCAGTTCCGACTCTTCTACGCGCACCCGTTCGAAGCTGGCGCTGCCGCTGTCGGTCTGGCGTTGGCCGATGTTGTTCCAGTCATTGTGCAAGGTGATGCCGCTGCGCCCGCTGGGGATGGCGGCGATCAACAGTTTGCCGCCGGCATTTTCATCGACGGCGGAGGCAATCAGCATTTCCGAATCGCTGGCGCCGGAGCAGAAACTCTTCTTGCCGGAAAACTCGCGCCAGCCGCCGAAGTCCTTGACCACCGTGCGCGTGTCCAACGGGTTGAGGGCGTTGCCCCAGAACCAGTTTTTGCGGGCAGTCTGTTCGAACCAGGGTTGCCATTGGTCCGGGCGCGCAAACAGCCGCACGGTGGCGAGCATCAAGTGATGAAAACCGAAGACATGGGCGATGGAGCTGTCGACCTTGGCGAACTCACGCACGATGCCCAGGGTTTCACTCCAGCGTGCGCCGAGGCCGCCGTATTGGGTGGGGATGCTCAGGGCCAGCAGGCCGCTTTGGCGCAGGGCATCGCGCTCGGCTTTGGGCGTGCCGCCGCGCTCATCGCGCTCGACGGCGGTGAGGGCGAATTCGGCGGCCAGCAATTTGGCGGTCTGCACAGGCGATGGCAGGACGCTGTGGGGTTTGGCTGTCACACGGTGTTCCTCATTTTTTATCTGGCAATGAAGGCCAAATGTGGGAGCGAGCAAGCCCGCTCCCACATAAAGCCGATCTCACTGCCCTCAGGCCTTTGTGGTGGGCAGCACATCGTTGGCAATCATTTCGCCGAACGGGCCCGTGAGGTTGGTCACGCCGCGCCCGGCCAGGCTCGCGTATGGCTCGGGCAGCAGCGGAAACACCAGTTCGGCAAAGCGGTAGGCTTCTTCCAGGTGCGGGTAGCCGGAGAAAATGAAGCTCTCGATCCCCAGGTCCGCGTATTCCTTGATGCGCTCGGCCACTTGCTGCGGGTTGCCCACTAGGGCCGTGCCGGCACCGCCACGCACCAGGCCGACGCCGGCCCACAGGTTGGGCGCGATTTGCAGGTTGTCGCGACGCCCGTCGTGCAGCGCGGCCATGCGGCGCTGGCCTTCGGAGTCAAAGCGCGAGAACGATTTTTGCGCGGCGGCGATGGTGTCGTCGCTGATGTGTTCGATCAGTTTGTCGGCGGCTTTCCAGGCCTCTGCTTCGGTTTCACGCACGATCACGTGCAGGCGAATGCCGAACTTCACGGTGCGCCCGTGGCGTGCGGCGCGCTCACGCACATCCGCGAGTTTTTGTGCGACGGCGGCAGGTGGCTCGCCCCAGGTCAGGTACACGTCCACCTGCTCGGCGGCGAGGTCGTGGGCGGCGTCGGAAGAACCGCCGAAGTACAGTGGCGGATAAGGCTTCTGCACCGGTGGGTAAAGCGCCTTGGCGTTCTGCACACGCAGGTGTTTGCCTTCGAAGTCCACCGATTCACCCTGCAACACACGGCGCCAGATGCGCAGGAATTCGTCGGTGACTTCATAGCGTTCGCTGTGGTCGAGAAAGCTGCCATCACCGCGGTTTTCGTCGGGATCGCCACCGGTGACCACGTTGATCAGCAGGCGACCGTTGGACAGGCGGTCCAAGGTCGCTGCCATGCGTGCGGACACGGTGGGCGAGATGATGCCCGGACGGATCGCCACCAGGTAGCGCAGGCGTTCGGTCAGCGGCACCAGCGCCGAGGCGATGACCCAGGAGTCTTCGCACGAGCGCCCGGTAGGAATCAACACGCCGTGGTAACCCAGGCTGTCAGCCGCTTGGGCGACTTGCTTGAGGTAATTGAGAGTGACCGGCCGTGCGCCTTGGGTGGTGCCCAGGTAATGCCCGTCGCCGTGAGTCGGCAGAAACCAGAAAACATCCATGACAAATCCTTAGGCGATTTTCAGCAGGGAAGGTGCGTGTGCTGCAAACAACGGCGCCGCGCGTTCGGCCGCCAGTTGAATGCGGGCTTTGAGCAACTCGCTGGTGATTTGGTAGTCGGTGAAATCGGCCTCCGTGGCGTACACGCCAATCGGCAAGGTCAAGGCCTGGAAGAAGCTGAACAGCGGACGCAACTGGTGATCGAGCACCAGCGCGTGGCGCTCGCTGCCACCGGTGGCGGCGAGTAGCACGGGGGTGTTGATCAGCGCGTTGAGGCCAACCAGGTCGAACAAGTGCTTGAGCAGGCCCGGGTAGGAACCGCGATAGACCGGCGCGGCAACGATCAACAGGTCGGCCTGTTCGATGGCCAACAGTTGCGCTTCGACATCGGCCGGCAATTCATCACGTGACAGTGCGCCGCCCAGCGGCCGAGCGATGTCGCCCAGTTCGATCACGGTAGCCTCGATCGGCAGCAGGGTGGCCAGCTCGGCCAGCACCGCGTGGGTCAGGACGAGGGTGCGGGACGGGCGCCAGGTTCCGCCGGAGAGGGCAACGACATTCAGGGGACGGGTCATGAACAGTTCCTTTTTCAACAGTGGTTCATAGCAGGTGAGGTCAAACGCTTTGAGCAAGAGCTGTACCAAAGGCGCAAAGCCTTGGTGGACGGGGGCTGCAGGCTTACTGCTGAAAAATGAAGCTGTTGTCTGCCTGGTGTTTTGTTGAATGGCTGTTGCCGGGGCAACAGTTGCGTGGCGAACAGTGTTGATCGGGCGTGAGGCAGTTATAGAGGGTTACTTTTATTCCGTAAATGAACGTATTTCCATATTTATAGATCGTAAAGAAATATGAAGGGTGTGCTATCGAGGGTGCCTGAACGGTTGATAGCGACTATCACGGCGGTTGATTTTTCGTTGCCAAGGGCCGGGAGTAGCCTGTGTTCATTGACTTAAAACCTCTTTCGCAGGGCCTTCGCCATGAACCGTTTCCTCGCCGTTTGCTTGTTAGTTGTCAGCGCTGTTCTCGCCGGGTGTGCGGCCCATTCTTCCCCTGAGTTGCGCCCCTACACCGCTGAAGAGAGCAAGCAGTTGGCGTTGGAAGCGCTGAGCCGGCGCGGCCTGTCGTTTGACGAGTACCAACAGCAGCGCGCTGCGCTGACCGGCCAGCCGCAGAAAGCCTTTGGTTTTGATCAGCAGGCCGAGATGAATGCACAGCAATCTGCTCACCACGGTGGTCGCGCGAGCTGATGTCTATCCGACGGTAGGTAACGGCGAGGGTTTGACGGCGAGTTGCGCCCCAACTAGAACTTAGCTGTAGCAAATCATCACGCCTGAGCTGCAGGTGGATGGTTGGGTTGAGTGTCTGTTGGCTCCTGTCTCTATGGGTTTACGCCATGTCGTGGTCACGCAGTGGAATAGCCTTGCAAGACATTCAGAATTGGAGCTCTGAAGCCCAGTAGCGTTTTGGATGGGTTTCCTGCCGGGTGTTTCGCAGCAGGACGGTGAATGTGTAGTCCTTCCTGGATGGAAGAACCACTTGGCTTGCCAATGGATCGCAAGTCATGAAGCTATTTCCGCGTTTTTCCCGCGTGTTGTCGATCGGACTCATCGGCTTGGCTGTATTGGCCGTTCTGCTTTATTTCTTTTACACGCCCGCTCGGACGCCAGCGCCTGACTTGCCTTCTCAGGCCTGTACGGCGCCGGCTTATGAAGCGGGCAAGGCTTACGCGCAGGGCGACCAGGTGCAGAATGTCGGCCGACAATTTGAATGCTGGAAGGATGAAGAGGCACCGCTTGGCATCGGCAGTTGGCAATGGTGCAAGCAGCCCGACTACAACCCGGGCCTGCCCGCCGGCAATGGGGCGGTCATCTGGCCGGACGCCTGGAAAGACTTGGGCGAATGTGGAGGTTTCCAGGGCAACCGACTGACCTTGAGTTTCGCCACGTTGAGCGGCCGTGGACCCATCGGCAACCCGGTGCCGGGTGTGGCGCGTGCCGATCAAATCGTCACAGGCGTGTTGCGTTGCAAGGCCGACGAAATCCCCATCAGCGCCAAATCCGGCGAGACGATCCATCTAGACAACTTGAAGGCCTGCGATTATCAATTGGTGATGAACGTGGCGGATGGCTTTGTGCCGTTGAACACGCCGCGAATTGTTTCTTTCCTGCGCGAGGAGGGCGAGGAACACGCCGTTACCCTCAAGTATCGGCCACCGGTACGCGCGGACAAACTCAGTGGCCTGCCGGGTATCAAAATCGAATTGTTTGCCCAGGGCCTGATTCAGCCGCGGCAAATGGCGATGGGCAAGAACGTGCTGTACGTCGGCTCCAGTGCGATTCCTTCTTACGTCTATGACGGAAAAATCGCCGATATGATCTACGCCTTGCCACTCGACAGCGCGGGCAAACCGACCGGTATCCATGTGGTTGCCAGCGGTCTCGAAGAGCCCCATGGCGTGGTGTATCGCGACGGTGACTTGTACTACTCGACCACCGGCGGCCTTTATCGCGTGCGCGACGCCGATGCGCACTACAAGGACCCTTCTCCAGAGTTGGTGTTCAAGTTCCCAGCCGATGACTCGGTGTTCCCGTTGCCTCCTGTCAGTTCGGGTTCGAGCACGCGCTTCTGGCATATGAAGCACCCTCTGCATTTCAATCCGCTGGACCCCGCCGACAAGGGCCTGTACACCGCGGTCGGCATACCGTGCAACCTGTGCATGATTCCCGCCGACCCGCGCTACGGTACGTTGTTGCGCTATGACACGGTGACCGGCAAGGCCGAGATACTGGCTAAGGGCGTGCGCAATTCCGTGGGGTTTGACTGGAACCCCAAGACCGGTGAAATCTGGTTTACCGATAACAATCGCCAGGGGTACCCCAACCCCGATGAGCTCAATCGCATCAGCGGCGCCCACCAGCACTTTGGCGTGCCTTATCTGTTTGGCAAAGGGACGCCCGGCTTTACCGAGGAAGAGTTTCGCAACCCGGGCGTCATTCAGCCGCCCTTGGTGCAGGGGGCGATTGTTTCCGACAAATCCTTGCAGCAGATCGACCCGAAAGACTATGTGCCAGCCGCCTTTGAGCTGGGCACCAATACGGCGCCCCTGGGGCTTAAGTTCTGGGAGGGCTTCCCGGCGCGCGCGGGCACCCAGAATATGTTGGTGGCTGTGCACGGTGCGGGTACGGCAGAGCGGCCGGGCATGGACGTGCGGATTGTGTCGATCCAGAACGGCACGCGAGTGGTCAATCAAATCCCGCTGATCAACGGGTTTATCCAGGACCCTCAACGTTTTGATGTGTATTGCCTGGACGATTCCTGCGTCGGCCGGCCAGCAGATTTCCTGGAGTTGGCGGACAAAAGCCTGTTGGTGTCAGACGATGTCGCCGGGGTGATCTACCGCGTCAGCTATGACCCTGCGGGCCTGCCGGACACGCAACTGACCTTGCGTCCCATGCTGGCTCCCGCCCCTGAGTTGGAAGACGAAATGCTCAGTGGCACGCTGGTTTCACCGGGCGGCAATACCCGGCAGTTCCATACGTCGTTCAACCCTGCGGACAGTGAGGCTGCCTTGATTCTAAACGGCTTGCCCTACGGCACCTATCAGGTGCGACTCAACGACGTGAAAAACTGGATTCCCCAAGTGCGAAACACACAGGTCATCTTGTCAGCCGAGAACAGCAAACCGACGGTGAACCTGCAGTACCGTGAACGGCCGATCAAGCTGGATATCAAGATTACGCTGTTGGCGCCTCCCAAACCCGCCTCGGTGACGGCTGCCAAGTGGCACTTCACCGTGCAGAAAAAAGACCCGGTAGGGGCTGCACCGGAAGTGGTCGAGGTGCCTTGGGGGGAGAGCGTCACGCGGCTGTTCGACTACGGAGAGTTCGACATCCTTTATCCCTATTATGCGCAAGAGAAACCGCAGCCTGAGCGTGTGTCCCTGCGGATCAACGAAGAAAGCCAGGACGAACAATTGACACCGATTGCCTATCGCCACGAGCCGAAGCTGGGCGAAACGGTGCTGGCCGAGGCGTGCACCAAATGTCATGCGGTGGAGTTCTTCAAGAACCTGCGCATGGCTGTGGCGTGGAGCGCTGCGGGCCAGGATGCGCTGGTCAGGCAGATTCAGAGCATGCCGGTCGCCGGGCATTGTGATACCACCTGTGCCACCGAGATCAGCAAGCACTTGTTTGACGTGGTGTGGGCGCCCTACCTGAGCCCGAACGATGCGTATGGCTTGCGGCAGGTGCGGCTGTTGACCCGTGATGAATACGCCAACAGCGTGTGGGATATTTTGGCGGTGGCAGTTAACACCGAAAAATTGCCTGCAGACAAATCGGAAAAAGACTTCAAGTATCCAGGCGAAGCCAGCATGGGATTCCTGCAGGCTGAAGACATCAAGCAACTGTATGAGATGGCTGTCTCCATCGCCGAGCGGGTGTCGCCCGAGCAACTCAAACGGCTTGAATCCGCGACCGACAGCCAGTCAGTGGGGGCACTGGGCTACAGGCTGTTTCGGCGTCATCTGACCGAAGCCGAACTGGCGCGTTATCAGGCCGTACTTGATGAGCACGGGGAGCGGGCGCTGGTCACGGCATTGTTGCTGTCCCCTCACTTTCTGTATCGCTCGGAACTGGGGCAGGCAGTGGCAGGGCAAGGTGGCGTCTACAAGCTGACGCCTTACGAGGTGGCGACGGCGTTGTCCTACACCTACCAAGGCACTACTCCAGACGCGCTGCTGCTGGCCAAGGCTGAGCGCAATGAATTGCAGACACCAGAGCAAATAACGGCCGAGATCGACCGGATGATGCACACCGACCGTGGTCTGGAGCATTTCAATCGGTTCATCAGCTACTACATCAAGACGCAGCGCGGCGTGCAGGAAAAACCGGGATTGGATGCGCCGATGATCCAACTGATGACTCAGGAACAAGCATTGTTGACCCGCCATGTCATGCTTGACGGCAGGGGCACGCTGGACGAGTTGTTCAACCCCGGCGTGACTTTCCTTAACCGGGCGCTGGCCGAGCACTACGGTATCAGTGGGGTCACGGGCGATGCGATGCAGAAGGTGGCCGTGGATGAAAAACGCGGTGGCCTGCTGCACTTGGGGCTCTTCCAGGCGGCGACTTCCGACTACAAGGTCACCTCGCTGGTCAAACGCGGCATAGCGATTCGCGAAAACCAGTTCTGCCGAGAGTTCGGTGCGCCTGTCGAGGCAGAGCCGACGGAACCCACTTATCCGCCGCGTGCCATCACGACCCGTGAACGCTGGGACCTGGTCAACGGTGAGCAGGCTTCGGGCGGGCGTTGCTGGCAGTGCCATCAATATATGAACGACACCGGCTCGTCGATGGAGCATTACGACGCTACCGGGCGTTACCGCCAGCAGGAACCGGCCTACAACTACACGGAGTTTCCTGTGCAGTTGCCGATCAAGTCGTCTGGTCCGTTCATTGGCGTTGACGGGACGGTGCCCATCGAGGATGTGCGGGACATCTCCAAGTTGATTGCACACAACTCTGCATCGTTGTTTTGCATGGCAGACAGCTACTTTCGTTTTGCCTCGGGTAACAAATCCGACGAGTCCACGTCCGCAACGGTCAAGGCGATCACCGACGGGTTGAAGGGAACCGGCTCGTTGCCGGCGATGCTGCGAACGCTGGGCACCTCCAACGCGTTCCAATTCAAGACGCAGAGGGATTGATCATGGATATCTTGAAGAGCCGTCGTCGTTTCCTGGCCGGGCTGGCCGCCATGGGCGTGTTTGCACCGCTCACGCAGTGTGGACTGGCCCGCATGGCCTTGGCGGGGCAAACCGAGCAAGCCAAGCTCAAGGTCGTATTTTTTGTGGTGCCTGACGGTTTGGCCGTGGACTCTGCGTCGGCTTATTCCAGCGATGGACGAGGCTTTTGGCATCCCAGTGCCAGTGCTCTGGATACGTCTGACTTTCAGCTCAACGAAGTCAGCCAGGAGCTGGCGGCGTATAAAAGTCAGTCCCTTTATGTGCGTGGCACCATCCTGGGGCCGGGCAATGAAGGTCACAACGGCTGGACGTGGGCCTTGCGCGACAGTGCGAAGAAAATGGCCTCGATTGATGTGTTGCTGGGGCGGCACATGCCGGGCACTGACCCGTCCCAGCGCAGCCTTTTTTCGGGGCCGCACTCGGGGATTGATGGCACCGCCTGGCAGGTCTCGTGGGAAGGGCCGGAAAGTGGTGGCGCCATGCGCAGGCCTGAGCAGGATCCGGTGTTGATGTACGAAAAGATCTTCGGCTCTGTCAGTCGTGATCTGCGCGAGCAACTGACGCGCAACAAGCATGTGTTCGACCCGGTACTGGCTGACATCAACGAGCTTCGAGGCAGGCTCGCCGGGGCGCAAAAACAGAAACTCGACACACAGCTTGATTCTGTGGAGCAAACCATGAAGGACATGGAGGAAACGCTCCCACCGATTGGTGAGTGTTCACCGCTGGCGTTGGAGGAGGTGCCGTTCAAGTCTGCGCAGTTTCGTAACCAAGTACAAAGCAGTCATCATCAAGTGGTTGCGACTGCATTGGCGTGTGGCATTACCCGTGTGGCCACGATTCAAGTGGGGCGCTCGGCGGAGTCGCTCAATATCCTGGATGTCAGCGACGTGACCAACCCCCATGATTGCGCGCACCGTCTTGGAGGATTGGACGTGTGGAAAAAATCCCGGCAGTGGTACACCCAACGGGCAAAGCTGTTTATGGATGAGCTGGCGCGCCAGGCAGACCCCGATGTTCCCGGCGATAGTTTGCTCAAGCACACGTTGGTGGTGTTGACCAGTGAGATGGCGGATGGTGCGCCTGAACACACCAAGGATATGCCGTTGGTATTGATGGGCGGGGCCAGCGGTTTGCTCAAGAGTGGTGACGGCGCAGGGCGTTATTTCAATATCACGGCACAGGGCGACCGGCATCAGGAGGGTAACCCGGTGATCGGCAATACCATGGTCGATATGCAGCACATTTGGGCCACTATCGCCAGGGCCGCTGGAACGACTGTGCCGTACGGTGGGAATGTGGATCCGGTAACCGGGATATTCACCAACGTTTAAATCGCCGCAAACACGACAAAATGCCGGAAAGTCCGTGGGAACGACTTTTCGGCTTTTTTTATTTAGGCCCAATCGTTCTAACGGCCCCAGCGTTCAGGCTGTTAAGCTGAAAATCAGGAACGTTCCTACGCCTATCCGCGATAACCTGGTCTTTCTTTTATGGCATCCAGTCGGGTAAACCTGACGGCCCTTGTTCTGGTCGATGCCCCTGGGAGCGTTACTCTCGGGACATGCTCTGCGAGTCTTTAACGTCATGAATAAACGTCCGTTGTATTTCGACTACGCCGCCACCACCCCGGTGGATGAGCGGGTTATCCAGGTGATGGTCGAGTGCCTGGGTTTCAATGCCAATTTCGGCAACCCTGCGTCCAGCTCCCATGCGTTTGGCCAGGCGGCCCGGCAAACGGTCGAGCAGGCGCGTCGCCAGGTGGCCGAGCTGGTGGGGGCCCAGGCTGAGCAGATCGTCTGGACCTCCGGCGCGACCGAATCCAATAACCTTGCCATCAAGGGCGTGGCCCAGGCACGCGGTGTGGCGGGTGGGCATGTCATCACCAGCCAGATCGAGCACAAGGCAACCCTGGACACCGCGCGGCAGTTGCAGGAAGCCGGCGTGGCCGTGACCTACCTGGTGCCGGATGCCGAAGGCTTGATCAGTGCCGAGGCTGTGAGCGAAGCACTGCGTGAAGACACCTTCCTGGTGTCGCTGATGTTGGTCAACAATGAATTGGGCACCCTGAACGATATCCCGGCCATCGGTGCGCGGGTGCGTGAGCATGGCGCGCTGCTGCATGTGGATGCCGCGCAGGGGGCAGGCAAGGTGGCGATCGACCTGGCCGAGTGGCCGGTGGACCTGATGTCGTTTTCTGCACACAAGGTGTATGGCCCCAAAGGCATTGGCGCGCTGTACGTCGGGCCGCGGGCGCAGCAGAAGGTGCTGGCGCAGATTCACGGCGGTGGCCACGAAGGCGGTTTGCGTTCCGGCACCCTGGCGACGCATCAGATTGCCGGCATGGGCACCGCGTTTGCCCTGGCGGCACAGGCGTTTGTCGAGGAGAAGGTCGCGATTGTCGCCCTGCGTCAACGCTTGCTGGATCAGTTAGAGTCCGTCGCAGGCGTGCGCTTGAATGGCAGCCTCACCCAACGTATTCCCCATACCTTGAGCCTTACGTTCGACGAGGGTGAGTTCAACCCCGCTGCGTTGAGCGCAGGGATTGCCTTTTCGGCCACGTCGGCCTGCAATTCGGCCAGCAATGCGCCGTCCCACGTGCTTCTGGCCCTGGGCCACGATGCCCGCAGCGCTGGGCGCACCATTCGCCTGAGCCTGGGGCGGTTCACTACCGAGCAGGATATCGACCAGGCGGTACAACTGATCAAGGCGGCCCTCGCCACTGCTCCGGCGTTCTGGGCGGTCTGAATTTCCAATCGCAACACATAACAATTATTCGTGGTTAGCAGGAGACACAATGAGTACGCAGCCTTTGACCCATGGAACGGTTCCCCAGCGCTTGGCGCATACCCGCGAACTGATGAGCCGCGAGGGCGTCCACGCCCTGCTGGTGCCGTCGGCGGACCCGCATTTGTCGGAATACCTGCCGGGTTACTGGCAGGGGCGCCAATGGTTGTCGGGGTTCCACGGTTCGGTGGGGACATTGATTGTCACCGCCGATTTCGCCGGTGTCTGGGCCGATAGCCGGTATTGGGAGCAGGCGACCAAGGAACTTAAGGGCAGTGGCATCGAGCTGGTGAAATTGCAGCCGGGCCAACCTGGCCCGCTGGAATGGCTGGCAGAGCAGACCCCGGAAGGCGGTGTGGTGGCAGTGGATGGCGCAGTGATGGCGGTGGCGTCGGCACGTACCCTGGGGGCCAAACTGGCGGAACGTGGCGCGCGTTTACGCACTGATATCGACCTGCTTGATGAAGTGTGGCAGGACCGCCCGGCATTGCCGAACCAACCGATCTACCAGCACTTGCCGTCGCAGGCCACCGTCAGCCGCGGAGAAAAACTCGCTGCCTTGCGGGCGAGTTTGAAAGAGAAGGGCGCCGATTGGCATTTCATCGCCACCCTGGATGACATCGCCTGGCTGTTCAACCTGCGTGGCGGTGATGTGTCGTTCAACCCGGTGTTCGTGTCGTTCGCGTTGGTCAATCAACAGCAGGCCACGCTGTTTGTGGCGCTGAGCAAGGTCGATGCCGAACTGCGTGCCGTGCTTGAGCAAGACGGCGTCACCCTGCGCGATTACAGTGAAGTGGCCGATGCGCTGCGCGCTGTGCCGTCGGGCGTGAGCCTGCAGGTTGATCCCGCTCGCGTCACCACAGGCTTGCTGGAAAACCTTGACGCAGGGGTGAAACTGATTGAAGGGCTGAACCCGACCACGCTGGCCAAGTCGCGCAAGAGCCTGGCTGACGCGGAACACATCCGCCAGGCCATGGAGCAGGATGGCGCAGCCCTGTGCGAGTTCTTCGCCTGGCTGGACGGCGCGGTGGGCCGCGAACGTATCACCGAGCTGACCATTGATGAACACCTGACCGCAGCTCGTACCCGTCGCCCGGGTTATGTGTCGTTGAGTTTCAACACGATTGCGGCGTACAACGCCAATGGTGCGATGCCGCACTACCACGCAACCGAAGAAGAGCACGCGGTGATCGAAGGTGACGGCTTGTTGCTGATCGATTCGGGTGGCCAGTACTTGGGGGGCACCACCGACATCACGCGGATGGTGCCTATCGGTACGCCGAGCGAGGAGCAGAAACGCGACTGCACACGCGTGCTGAAAGGCGTGATTGCCTTGTCCCGTGCGCATTTCCCCAAAGGCATTCTGTCGCCCTTGCTCGATTCGATTGCGCGTGCACCGATCTGGGCCGAAGGCGTGGACTACGGTCACGGCACCGGGCACGGCGTAGGCTATTTCCTCAATGTGCATGAAGGTCCGCAAGTGATCGCCTATCAGGCAGCGACTGCGCCACAAACCGCGATGCAGGCGGGGATGATCACGTCGATCGAACCGGGGACTTATCGCCCAGGCCGGTGGGGTGTGCGTATCGAGAACCTGGTGCTGAACCGTGAAGCGGGCAAGACGGAGTTTGGCGAGTTCCTCAAGTTTGAAACCCTGACCTTGTGCCCGATTGATACCCGTTGCCTGGAGCCATCGTTGCTGACGGTGGAAGAGCGCGAGTGGTTCAACGCCTATCACGCAGAGGTGTGTGAGCGCCTGAGCCCGTTGCTCAGTGGCGCGGCGCTTGAGTGGTTGCAGGTGCGCACGGCGGCTATCTGATCGCTTGCAGCTCGGGGGCCTGAGCCAGGGCGTCGGCCAGGTAGTCGACGAACGCCTTGACCCGGGCCGACTGGCGGCGATTGGGTGCCGACACCGCATGGATCGGCAGCGACTGCGGGGTGTAGTCCTGCAACAGCGCCACCACGCGGCCGGCTTTCAAGTCATCGTAGAACAGCCACAGGGGCGAAAGCGCAACGCCTAGCCCCGTCAACACCATCTCCCGCACCGCTTCAGAGTTATTGCTCTGGGCGTTGCCGGTGATGCGCACGGTGTGTCGCTTACCCTCTTTTTCGTAGGTCCACTGGTTTTGGCTGCTCAACAGGTTGAAGAGCAGGCAATTGTGCTGGGCGAGATCCTGCGGTGTGTGCGGGGCCGGATGCCGGGCCAGGTAGGCCGGGCTGGCCAGGGTGACACGGTGGGTGGTGCCGATTTGCCGGGCGATCAAGCCGCTGTCGCGCAGCTCGCCAATGCGCAGGGTCACGTCCAGGCCTTCACTGACCAGGTCTTGCAGTTGATCGCTGAGTTGCAGGTCAACGTGTACATCGGGGTATTGCTGCAGGAAACCGCTCAACCGCGAGGCGATATGCAGGTGGCCAAAGCTCACGGACGAACCGATGCGCAGGGGGCCGGCGATGCTTTCCTTGCCGGTCTGGAAGCTGTGTTCGGCGGCGTCCACGGCGGCGAGGATTTCTCGGCAATGGCTGTAGTACCGCTGACCTTCGTCGGTCAGGGACAGGTGGCGGGTGCTGCGGGAGATCAGCTTGCCGCCCAGTTCCCGTTCCAGGGCACGCAGCACTTTGCTGATGGTGGGCTGGGTGGTCTGCAGTTCCCGGGCGACGGCGGAAAAGCTGCCGCGTTCGATCACTCGAACAAAAATCGCCATCGCGTTGAGTTTGTCCATGATGCGGTCCATTCATGCCATTTGCGCATGGGTACTATAGCGGGTTGGCGTCTTATCGGCATGAGTGGGCGGGTGGATCATTGGCTTCACTTTCAATGAACCGAGATTGCCGAAATGACCGATACGACTGAAATGCAGGCGCTGGTGGTGGACACCGTCGACGCACCTTTTCGCCTGACAGCCATCGCCAAGCCGGTGGCGGGCGCTGGGCAGGTGCTGGTGCGTATACACGCCGTCGGCCTCAACCCTTTGGACGCGAAAGTTCGCGCAGGCCAGGCGGCACATGCTCAACAACCGCTGCCGGCGATCCTCGGCATGGACCTGGCGGGGACTGTCGAAGCGATGGGTGCGTTGGCGGGTGAATGGCAGGTGGGCGATGAGGTTTACGCGTTAGGGGCAGGGATTGGCGGTGCGCAAGGCGCGTTGGCTGAATACGCGGTGGTCGATGCGCGTTTGTTGGCGCGAAAACCCGCGTCCCTGGGGATGCGTGAAGCCGCCGTATTGCCGCTGGTGCTGATTACTGCCTGGGAAGGCTTGGTTGACCGTGCTCATGTAGGCCCTGGGCAAAAAGTCTTGATTCAAGGTGGTGCGGGGGGTGTAGGGCATGTCGCGGTGCAATTGGCTCTGGCTTATGGCGCGGATGTTTATGCGACGGGGTCTGCGAAACACCGGGCGACCATTGAAGGGTTGGGCGCCACCTTTATCGACTATCAGCAACACACGGTGGAAGCGTATGTGGCGCTCTACACCGAGGGTGAGGGGTTCGACATTGTGTATGACACCGTTGGGGGCGCGACGCTGGATGCCTCGTTTCGAGCGGCCAAGACCTATCACGGCCATGTGGTGAGCTGCCTTGGTTGGGGGCAGCATAGCCTGGCACCGTTGTCGTTCCGTGGGGCGACCTACTCGGGTGTCTTTACGTTGTTGCCGTTGTTGACGGGCAAGGGCCGCGAGCACCATGGGCAGATACTGGCCAAGGCGGCCCGCTTGATCAACACCGGCAAGCTGAAGCCGATCATGGACCCTCATCATTTCGACCTGCTGACTGCCAATGCCGCTTACGACTTGCTCGCAAGCGGCGCTCAAGGACGCTTGGCGATCGAGATCTAGCGCAGGGCTTCGCGCACAAAATCCAGACGGTCCTGACCGAAGAACAGCCGGTTGCCTACAAACAGGCTGGGTGCGCCGAAGACGCCGCGCTGCACGGCTTGTTCGGTCTTGTCCTTGAGTGCGGCCTTTACGGTTTCATCGTTGGCCAGGGCTAGGACCTGCTCCGGATCAAAGCCCTGTTCGGTCAGTACTTGCGCGACCACTGCTGGGTCACCCAGGTGGCGGCCTTCTACCCACAGGGCTCTGAACAGGCAATCAATAAAGTCGAGGAAGCGTTCTGGTTGGTGCATCTGGGCGCCGGTGACGGCCCGCATCAGCACCAGGGTGTTGATGGGGAAGTGCGGGTTGAACTTGAGGGGCACGTTGTAGCGCTGGGCATAGCGCGCCAGGTCATCGAACATGTAGCGGCCCTTGGCGGGAACGGTGATGGGCGAGGCATTGCCGGTGGCTTTGAATACACCGCCCAATAACATGGGTTGATAGATCAGTTGCGCGCCGGTGTCGGCACACAGCGCAGGCAATTGGGTGTAGGCCAGGTAGGTGGCGGGGCTGCCGAGGTCGAAGAAGAATTCCAGGGTTTTACTCATGGTCGGTGCTCGCTGCTTATTGTTATGGGGTGTTTACCAGGGTTCGTTCCAGGGGCGCAGGTCCAATTCAAAGGTCCAGGCGTCGCGTGGCTGGCTGTGCAGGTACCAGTAGTTGTCGGCGATGTGGTCGGGGTTGAGGATGCCATCCTGATCTTTAAGGGCGTATTTCTGCGGGAAATTGTCGCGAATGAAGTCGGTGTCGATGGCGCCGTCGACCACCACGTGAGCGACGTGGATGTTCCTGGGCCCGAGTTCTCGCGCCATGCTTTGCGCCAAGGCGCGGATACCGTGCTTGGCGCCGGCGAACGCGGCGAAACCTGCAGCCCCGCGTAAACCTGCGGTGGCACCGGTGAACAGGATAGTGCCACGGTTACGGGTGACCATGCGCTTGGCCACTTCCCGCGCATTCAGGAAGCCTGAAAAACAGGCCATTTCCCAAATCTTGAAATACTTGCGGGCGGTTTCTTCGAGGATGCTGCACGGCACGTTGGCGCCGATGTTGAAGACGAAGGCTTCGATGGGGCCTAACTGGGTCTCGATCTGTTCGATGAGCGCGATGACATCGTCTTCCTTGCGCGCATCACAGGCAAAGCCGTGGGCTTCGCCGCCCGCTGACTGGATGCTGTCGACCAGGGGCTGCAATTTGTCAGCGCTGCGACGGGTGACGCAGGCCACATAACCCTCGCGCGCGAAGCGTTTGGCGATGGCGCCACCCGTGGCGTCACCGGCACCCACTACCAATACGATTTTCTTGTTGTGTGTCATGGGGACTCCTTTGGCTCGATTATCGAGCAGGAGTCTAGACGCCGCGCTGGGAATGCCGGGAATGGATTGAATAAATGAATGCGAGCAGTCAGCGAAAGACTGCTCGAGCGCTTATTTGCAGATGACGATCATGCTGCGGCTGGTATAGCCGGCTGGGTTGAGGCCGAAAGGGTAGTCCCCAGGCTCTTCCGAATTGTCACCGGACTTGGCGATAACGCGGTAGCCCTTGGCGCCACATGAATTGGTTGCACTGGTGTAGCACTGATCCCAGGAGGAGGACAGGCCGGAACAGTTGATATGCAGCCCTTTTTTGCCCCGTTTCACTTCTGTCTTGGTGGTCGCGGCACAGCCAGCCATGGCCACGACCATTAACAGTATCAAAATTCGCTTCATTCCTATCCTTAATAGCCGCTTCGCAAAAAACGCCGGAAGCAGGCTCTACTCGCTCTCGAGTGTAGCGTTCGTGCTGTCCTTGTCGAAATTCTCCATGAATGACATTCGTTTACGACATAAACATGGCCTAAATGAACGGCAAATACTAGAGCTACTTTTAAAGATGATTAATCTGCCGGCACCAGTGGTTTGGATTCGTTGCGCATTGTCAGGGTGGCACCTACGGATGCCAGAATGATGCAGGTGATGGCCATCCATTGTGCAAAGGACAAATGTTCTTGCAGGAAGAAAAGACCAGAGAGGGCGCCGAATGCGGGTTCGATGCTCATCAGGGTGCCGAAGGTGCGCGCAGGAAGACGGGTGAGGGCAACCATCTCCAGGGTGTAGGGCAGGGCGGTTGACAGAATGGCGACGCCAATGGCGATGGGAATAAGGGCGGGTGTGAGCAACGCTGAGCCGGCGTGCACGATTCCGATGGGCGCAACAAACAGGGCGGCGATCATGACGCCGAGGGCGGCGGTCTGTACGCCGTTGTCATTGCCGGCCTTCTGGCCGAACAGAATGTAGAGTGCCCAGCAGACACCGGCGCCCAACGCATAGGTGGCACCGATCAGGTCGATCCCACTGCTGGCTTCTCCCGTGGGTATCAATAGGAGTAGGCCGGCTACTGCGAGGGCAATCCATAGAAAGTCGACTGCTCGGCGGGAAGCGTAGATAGCGACGGCGAGGGGACCGGTGAATTCCAGTGCCACAGCGATACCCAGGGGGACCGTGCGCAAGGACATATAGAAGAGGAAGTTCATTCCACCCAACGCCATCCCATAGACGATCACTGTGCGCAGTGACTTGGCCGTCAATTTAGCGCGCCATGGGCGCAATAGAAGCAGCATGATCACGCTGGCGAATATCAGGCGCAGGGTGGTGGTGCCTTGGGCGCCGACGATGGGGAACATGCTCTTGGCCAGCGAGGCGCCGGACTGGATGGATGCCATGGCGATCAGTAGCAAGCCGACAGGAAACAGCGCAGAAGCCAGGCTGCGGGGGGAGGTGGTCATTGGAGGTGTTCGTCCGGAGTCTTGGTAGAGGAGCAGAAGCCGCTATGATGCTTAAGTGTGCAGGGTTGAGCAATATACTGCTCAATATTCCTGGGCGTGCTTTCTATATAGAGCGTTTCCGGGGCTTTTGGGCAAATTGATAGAAAGATTAAATTAAGGGTTGACGGCAGATTCTGGAAGCCTATAATTCGCCCCACTTCCGGCGCAGTCGAAACGGAAAACTCCTTGAGTTTCAATGAGTTAAG